>NZ_SZZV01000001.1:0-354867 GCF_009829935.1 Pantoea sp. Seng
GAAAGTGCCTTTAACAAAACGCACGAAAGTTTATGAGCAGGCTGGGGGCGCAGGGGGGCAGGCAATCCGCAGCGCCGAGCTGAGTGAGTCTGCCAGGATAGCCCGCAGGACGCGGGCGAAAGGCGGGGCGGCACAGGGATGTGCCATCCCCGCCGTTCCGTGAGGCAGACGAACGAAGTGAGGGAACCGCGTCAGCGGCGCGAGGACGCTAGCCCCCCTGCGCCCCCAGCCAGCGTTAACTCGATTTTAAGCCAACCCGTATTTCAGTCAGCAATCCAAACTCGTGTTTCAAACTGCATTCAAACCCGCAGTCCAACCGCAACCGCCAACCCACACAATTTAACCGCGGCGCGCATCCGGGCGCACCAAATCAAACCGCAAATCCTCACTGATGCCGTAATACGCCGATGGGCCGCCGGCTCGTAGAATAGGCTGTGCCTTGGCGGTCTGATAAATGCCATCTTCCAGCAGCGCTTCATCAATATGAATTGCCACCACTTCACCCAACACCAGCCAACTCTCCAGTTCAGTGCCTTGCACATCCTGCAGGCGAATCAGCTGAGTCAGGCGGCACTCAAAATTCACCGGGCTCTCTGCCACCATACTGACGTTCACGTGCGAGGCAGCGATGGGTGTCAATCCCGCGAGTGCGAACTCATCTTGTTCAGGCGGCACAGAAGCCGAGCTTTCATTCATCGCTTCGGCGAGCGGGCGAGTAGCCAGATTCCAGACGAATTCTTTGCTTTCACTGATATTGCGCACACTGTCTTTCCAGCCGCTACTGGCAAAACCAATAATCGGCGGATGATAGTTAAAGCAGTTAAAGAAACTGTACGGGGCCAGGTTGCGCTGGCCACTGGCGCTCAGCGAACTCACCCAGCCAATCGGGCGAGGACCAACAATGGCGTTCAGCGGATCGTGTGGCAAACCATGCCCGCTCCTTGGCTGATAAGTATAACGTTGTCGCATTAGCGCTCCTGGCTCGTCTGTTAAACTTCGCACCGCAACGGTGTTATGGCATTCCTGTCGCTATCATCAGGAAACGCTAGCGGATGACCATAACGACAGCTTGCTGCAGCACGAATTATTTTGGACTCAATTTTGGGATATCAGGTTTAAATGCAATACAGATAATCGTGTAAGCGGATTGTGCGATGCCGCCATCCAGCGTATCTTACGCCCGCGCTACTATCCGGAGAATCTATGAACAAGCCAACCGCCACCTCGCCATTCCATCCCCGTAATCGCCATCAGGGCCGTTATGATTTTGCTGCTCTGACCGCGGCTCATCCGCCGCTGGCGGTGAAAGTCCGTCCAAATGGCTACGGCGAGTTGTCGGTGGATTTTGCCGATCCTGAAGCGGTAATGCTACTCAATCAGGCGCTGATTAAGCTGTTTTATAACCTGAACTGGCAACTACCGGAAGGCTACCTGACGCCACCCGTACCGGGCCGTGCTGACTATGTGCATGCGCTCGCAGATTTGCTGGCCAGTGACAACGGCGGCAAAGTGCCACGCGATGTCGATGTGATGGATATCGGTTGCGGGGCCAATCTTATTTATCCATTGATCGGGCATGCGGAGTACGGCTGGCGCTTTACCGGTACCGATATCACGGCGGAAGCCATCACGGCGGCAAACCAGATTGTCGCGAGCAATCCCGGCTTGCAGCGCGGCGTGCGTCTGCGTCGTCAGAAAGACGAGTCCGCCATTTTCGCCGGTGTGGTGCACAAAAATGAACGCTATCATGCGGTGCTGTGTAATCCACCGTTCCACGGTTCGGCGCAGGAAGCGGCGATGGTCGGTCAGCGCAAAACGCGAAATCTGGGCTTAGGCAAAGATGCACCGCTTAACTTTGGCGGTCAACACAAGGAACTGTGGTGCGAGGGCGGCGAGCGCCAGTTCGTGGGTAAGATGATCGATGAAAGCGTGGCTTATGCCGATCGTATTGTCTGGTTTACCTCACTGGTTTCGCGCAAAGAGAACCTGCCTGCGTTGCGCGATCAGTTGCGCGATCTCGAGGTTGAGGAAGTGCGCATCATCGAGATGGCACAGGGGCAGAAACAGAGCCGCTTTATCGCCTGGACATTCCTGCCGCCAGCCGCGCGCACTAAACGCTTCGCGCGCTGAACCCACCGTTTGCCCTTATCCGTCAGGATACAGGGGCGAGCTTAGCCCAAAATGCGGGAGCGAATCTGGCAGCCCAGTTCCGCTCCCTGGGCGAGTCTACGATGGATTGGGCGGCGGCAGTGCTGCCAGCGTGGCCGCGGAACCCACATCGTTGCCGGTCTGCATCACTTCCACCGTCTGATGCGGCGCTTTAATCCCTGCGGCATCAAAATGCTTCTTCACCTTGTCATCCAGCGCAAAACGCACTGTCCACTGCTTCAGCGGTTGGGTGGTGAACGACACACGCACGGTAAAGGACTGGTTGGTCAGGCCCACCAGTCCGGAAAAACTCGGTTCGCCAATCACCATGCCGCGAATATCCGGATTCTCCAGCAACTCCTTCACCGCTGCCTGCAAGGTCGTATTCACACGCTCGGTGTCTTCACTGCGGTCTACATCATAGTTGGCGACAAACGAGCCAATACCGCGCACAAAGTTGGCGAAAGTGGTAATCGAAGACCACGGAATGATGTGATATGCGCCGGTATCCTGACGCACGCCGACGGAGCGAATTGACATGCGCTCCACCGTGCCGGTGATCGGGCCAATTGTCACCAGATCGCCAGTGTTCATGCCGTTCTCAAACTGAATAAAGATACCGGTGATAATATCCTTCACCAGTGTTTGCGAACCGAACGACACCGCCAGGCCGAGCGCCCCGGCACCCGCCAGCAGCGGCGCGATGTTAACACCCACTTCTGACAGCAGAATCATAATGGTGATGGTGCTGATCACCACCGCCAGCGCATTACGGAATAGCGTCAGTAAGGTGCGCGTACGTGCGCTGGGCATCGGCCTTCCGTGTGAATCCGAAGCCAGACGGCTTTCGATCAGGCTGGCCAGCAGCGTCCAGCCGATGGCGGAGAGCAGCAAAATCATCACGATACGAATCAGCACATCCACCATTTTCTGCCCGGCTCCCAGCGTGAGCCAGTGCCAGAGATCAAACAGATTCCAGGCGTTGAGCAGCAGCAATAGCGTGGCGAACACGGTGATCACACGCGCCAGTTTTAGCAGCGCTTTGACCCAATCATTGACGCGTTTTTGCAGTTCCGGATAGTTACGGCGCAGATCCGGCGACAGCGTCAGCGTTTTGCCAATCCAGCGCGTTAGCATGCCGGAAATCAGCGCGGCGATAACAATAATCGCCATGCTGCGCACCGTGGCCGACATCATAAACTTCAGACTGTCACCCGGATTGAACATCGAGAACAGGAACAGCGCGATAAAGTAGGCACTCGCCAGCCAATGCCACACCATGCCGAAGGCGCGGATAAACAAGGCAAAGAAGCTCATACTGCGATCGGCCAAACGCGATAACTCGTCGTGGATGTTGCGTCGGTTGCGGAAAATCAGCCATAGCGCCCAGCCAGTCATGATGCACATGATCAACACATTCACCAACGCAGCGATTTGCATATTCACCTGATTGCCGACGATCGGCACCACCACCAGTAAGCCATAACCGATAATGCCGCTGAGCCAGCTAAGACGCGTGTTCCAGTAAGCGGCACGCACATCGGAAAGATGAAAGAAGCGCAGGGTGGGGAAGCGTGGGCAGAATATCAATCGCAACACCGCTTTGAAAAATTCAATCAACGCAAAGGCATTGAGGAACAGCCCCTGCTGATAGGCAATGGTGCGGTTATTGTTGTGGTAGTTGTCGCTGATGATCTGGCCGACAAACAGCGTCAGCGCCAGCAGCACTAAGTCGAGAAGAAAGGCGACGACAATGGTGGCGGGCAGATGCAGCCACTTGGTGCGATCCAGATTATGATTGCGCCCCCAGCGGCCCATGCGCTGCCACACGGGATACATCAACAGCCGCGTGAACCAGTAGAAAGCAAAAACGGCAGCGGCGAGCCCGGCGAAATACTTCAGTGCATTGAAGAAGGTTTGCTGATTAAACGATTTGTGCGGTGCGTTAACGATGTTGTCGTGCAAACGGACAAACTGCGAGGCAACGGCTCCTCCGTATTCGCGTGTGACGTTGGTGACGCTCTCCAGTACCGTGGGATCTTCCTGATCGGCCTGCGGCGGAGCCAATACCGGCTGTTCATTATTGGCTTTGCTGGAGGCGGCCTGACGAAGTTGATCGATCAGTTCCTGACGCGAATCGTTATTCTCCAGAATATTGGCCAGCGCGGCATAAGCGGCTTTTTTATCTTCCAGCGTCGGCTCACTCTCAGCGGTGGTGCTGGCAGCAGGCGTTGACGTTTGCTGAGCGGCGACGGCGGCCTGCGGTAGATTGACCGCGTTTGCGGTGGGAACGAGTAACAGACAGATCAGCATCCATATGGTCAGGCACCATGATGGGCGGGCAAACGACATGACCTTCTCGTTGAGCAACGCACAACGGCACAAGAGAAAAAGTATAGTCAGCGATGGAAGGTGAAGATTCTGAAAGGAAATTTCTTTACGGAAGAAGAGGCGGCTTTACAGCCGCCTCGTCATTTATGACACGTGCTGCAGGAACTCGCGCAGACGATCGCTCGGTGGGTTGGTGATCAACTCATCCGGGTTGCCATCTTCCGCGATGGTGCCTTTATCAATGAAGATCAGGCGCGAAGCCACTTTCTGAGCAAAGCCCACTTCGTGCGTTACGATGACCATCGTCATGCCTTCTTCGGCCAGATCTTGCATGACCTTGAGCACTTCATGGCGCAGTTCTGGATCGAGTGCAGAGGTTGGCTCATCAAACAGCATCATCTTCGGTTTCACCGCCAGTGCACGAGCGATGGCAACACGCTGCTGCTGACCACCGGACAGTTCGGCAGGGAAGTGGTGCGCACGCTCGGCAAGGCCGACTTTACCCAACAGTTCACGTGCCAGTTTCTGTGCATCGTCTTTCTTCGCACCGCGCACACGAATCGGGCCGAAAGCCACGTTATCCAGCGCACTCATCTGCGGGAACAGATGGAACTGCTGGAATACCATGCCAGCTTCCTGGCGAATCAGGCGTTCATCGACCTTAGGATCGTTAACTTTCATGCCATCAACGATCAGGTCACCGGTGGTGATCTCTTCCAGCTTGTTGATGCAGCGCAGCAGGGTCGATTTACCTGAGCCTGATGGCCCGATAATTACTACCACTTCGCCCTGATTGATCTTCAGGTTGATGTCATGCAGGACTTTGGTCTGGCCGAAGTTTTTAGAGACGTTTTTAAATTCAATCACAGGATTTTCACCTTCTTCTCAATACGGCGCAGTACAAAGCTCAACACCAACGTAATAACCAAATAGATAATGGCAACGGCACTCCAGATCTCCAGCGCGCGGAAGTTTCCGGCGATGATTTCCTGGCCCTGACGTGTCAGTTCCGCCACGCCGATCACGATAAACAGCGAGGTATCTTTGATACTCACGATCCACTGGTTACCGAGCGGTGGCAGCATACGACGCAATGCCAACGGCATGATGACGTAACGCAGGGTTTCACGGCGGGAAAGACCCAGCGCCAGACCTGCTTCACGGAAGCCTTTGTTGATCGACAGCACGGCACCACGCGTGATTTCCGCGATATAGGCACCGGAGTTA
The DNA here is from genome assembly GCF_009829935.1 of Pantoea sp. Seng. Lineage (NCBI taxonomy): Bacteria > Pseudomonadati > Pseudomonadota > Gammaproteobacteria > Enterobacterales > Erwiniaceae > Pantoea > Pantoea sp. Seng. The sequence goes on from NZ_SZZV01000001.1 coordinate 5,707, forward strand.
ATCATGATGGTGACCACGGCGGCGGTAAACGGATCGATACGCAGGTCCGGGAAGGCCATCGGCAAGGCGAAGTAAATAAACATCACCTGCACCACGATTGGCGTACCGCGGATCAGCTCGATAAACACCAGCGCGATATTATTGGCGATCCATCCGCCGTACGCGCGCGCGAAACCGGCGACTAAACCAATGATTAACCCGCCAATTAAGCCGAGTACGGAAATTATCAGGGTCATTTTGGCGCCTTCGATCAAAATCGGCAGGGCTGGCCAAATGACGCTCCAGTCAAACTCCATGGTGTAACTCCAAAATCTGTTGCAATGGAAATGTAAAAAGCAGGGAGACTAAGCTCCCTGCTGGAAAAATCGGCTTAGGCCGGAATTATTTTGGCTCGCTGCCGAACCATTTTTTATAAATTGTGTTGTAAGTGCCGTTGTCGCGCAGGGTTTTCAGCGCGCCATTAATCTGGTTACGCAGTTCATCGCTGCCTTTAGGCAGGGCGATACCATACTGCTGAGCTTCGATAGACTCGCCAACCGCTTTGAAGCGACCTTTACCGGCGGTGTGAATGAAGTACAGGATGTTTGGCGTATCGTGCAGCACGGCGTCAGCACGGTTGGTACCCAACTCCATGTAAGCGTTGTCGATGTTCGGGAACTGACGCAGATCTTTAGACTTGATGTGCGCTTTCGCGTAATCAACAGAACCGGTACCGCTCTTCACCGCAACCACTTTGCCGTTCAGATCGTCGATGCCTTTGATGTTGTTTTCGTTCTCACGCACCATCACCAACAGACCACTTTTGTAGTAGCCGTCAGAGAAGTCGATAGCCTTTTTGCGCTCGTCGGTAATGGTGATACCGGCCAGAGCCACGTCAACGTTTTTGGTTTGCAGTGCTGGGATAATGCCGCTGAAATCCATTGGCTTCAGGGTGTAGTCCAGCTTCAGTTCTTTGGCGATAGCGGCCCACAGGTCGATGTCGAAACCAACATATTCGTTACCCTGTTTGAATTCAAAAGGAACGAAAGCGGTGTCGGTCGCAACAACCAGTTTCTTATCTGCTGCAGTGGAAGAAAGCGAGAAGGCCAGCGCCAGCGCGGCCACGGAGACTTTAATCAAAGACTTCATCATTATTTTCCTTATTACCCTTCAGACCTGATGGCCTGATGTACGGCTATTCGTTTGAAAAAATTATGCCAACTTTTCATTTTGGTCGAAATCAGCAGGATGCAGGGCCTGGCTGAAGCGATTTTGCTATAGTCGAAAAGTCTGCACTAATATGGATCACCAAAATAGTGCGTCGTGCTGTTGTGGTGCAGGCACAGTGTGCACCAAGGGCTTAGCAAGGGAAAGGCAGGATTAAGATTTTGTTAACGACGTCAAAAAAAGCACCAAAATGTTACAGACATAAAAAAAGGCGGGATAACCCGCCTTCGCTGTAACGTGCATTATTCGATGTTGGATTCGATAAACCACAGGAATTTATCCAAATCACGCGATGCCGCCGTGAAAATATCAGCGGTATCTTCATCACTGACTTCACTGATGGCCTTACGCGTGTCGTTCGCGACAATCGCGTAACGATCGGCCAGCGCTTTCAGGTGATCCTGAACGGTATGGATGTTGAGCGGATAGCTTTTTAATGGCGTCTTGTCGTTGACGATCTGAGTGGTACCCAGCGCCACGCCGCCGAGCTGTACAACACGCTCTGCAATGGTGTCCTGATGATCGGTGATGGCAGTACGGAAGCCATCCAGCATTTCATGCACACCGATAAAGTTGGCGCCGCGCATATTCCAATGCGCCTGCTTAGTGATCAGTGACAGATCAATAAACTCCACTACCAGACGGTTGAGCACCTCGATGGTCGCTTTCTTATCGCTATCAGCAACATCATTACGGGTGTAAATGAGATCAGACGATTTAGTTTTAACCAGTTTTGCGGTACTCATCATTAATATCCTCTAATTGATGGTTGTCCTAATCAAGCACGGGAATAAGTATAGCAGTAGTTTTTGGCTGTGCCGGATTGTTTAAACCGATGACAGGAATAGATAAACCTTAATGTTGTGCGGGATTTGAGCGTTTTATTTATTTTTCATTTATATCAATGAATTATGTTATGTGTTAATTACTTATCAATGATGTTGCAAAATAATAACAAAAGTGAAGGCGGTGATGAGAAAAAAGAGAATGAGAATGCTTATATATTCAGCCTGAAGCCAACAGGCTGAATTTGGCATTATTTATTGCGGATTATTAATATCCACTTCGCTTATTTTGACACTCTTCTGTTTCATGGTGAGGGTCGAACCCGCTGAAGCGGCAATAATGGCCAGCAGCGCAACCCACTGCTTCAGCGTCAGCAATTCTCCGAGGAACAACATCCCTGAAAGCGCTGCCATCGCGGGTTCCAGGCTCATCAGCGTGCCAAAAATGCGAGCGGGCAGACGGGTCAGGGCCATCATCTCCAGTGAATAAGGAATCGCACTGGAGAGCAGGGCGATAATCAGCGCCAGGGGCAGAATTTCCCAGTGCCAGATGCCGGGTGCCGCAAAGGTTAATCCAAGCGGAACAAAGATCACCGAGGCAATCAACGATCCCATGGCAACGGTTGCTGGACCATGTTCCGCACCGGCGCGTTGCCCTGCCAGAATATAGACCGCCCAGCAGGCACCGGCCCCCACTGCTAACAGCGCACCCAGCGGATCGATATGGCTGATGCCATCACCAATCGGCAGCAGAAACCACAAACCGGTGACCGCCAGAAGCACCCAAAGGAAATCGAGCGGACGGCGCGCACCGGCCAATGCCAGGGTCAAAGGGCCGAGAAACTCCAGGCCAACGGCAACGCCCAGCGGCACGGTGCGAATGGATAAATAGAAGAGATAGTTCATACAACCCAGGGCCAGACCGTAGATTAAGAGCGGTTTGCGCTGTGCAGAGGTAAATCGTAAACGCCACGGCTTAAAGATGACGCACAAAATCAGGGTGCCCAATCCGAGGCGCAGTGCGGTGATGCCCGGCGCCCCCACGCTGGGGAACAGCGATTTTGCCAGGGAAGCACCGCCCTGAAGCGAGAGCATAGCAATCAGTAGCACGGCAATCGGGAACAAAACCGGGGCCATTCTGGTGTTCGTCAGAGGCGTAGACATCCTGTAATTCAATCCTGTAGTGATTAACAACACAGCAACAAAACGTCAGTGTAAAGGAATCTTCAGGAAATAAGGAGGAGTGTAAGAGGGAAAATAAATGCAGTGACCGCCTGGAAAATAACCGTTTTTCGGGCCATTTAAGTAAAGAAATGTCAGGTTAGTTTAGGAATATCCTTAAAGGCATTATTTGCAGCCCGAAATATTCTTGCAGAAAGATGACGCTTTTTATAAGTAAAATGAATGACATAGGAAACTTCATTAACTTTCTGTTACACCAAACAATCTGTTAGACAACAAATAGCGGGCAGAGTTTCTTACTAATTTTTGTTATATTTTCAGCGTTGTCAGGAGAGAAGTATATTCACATTTGAGGTGGTTTATGAAAAAAATTGCATGTCTTTCAGCACTGGCTTGTGTACTGGCAGTTTCAGCAGGTTCAGCCATGGCGCAGAGCACCGTTTCTGCTGGTTACGCGCAGAGCGATTATCAGGGCGTTGCTAACAAAGCAAACGGCTTCAACCTGAAATACCGTTACGAAGATGGTACTAACCCACTGGGTTGGATCGGTTCTTTCACCTACACCGAGAAAGACCGCACTGACGCTGGCGTTTACAACAAAGGCCAGTACTACGGCATCACCGGTGGTCCTGCTTACCGTCTGAACGACTGGGCAAGCATCTACGGCGTTGTGGGTATCGGTTACGGTAAATACCAGGCAACTGACGCTGCTGCACAGTACAAAACTGATTCAAGCGACGTTGGCTTCTCTTACGGCGCAGGCATGCAGTTCAACCCAATCCAGAACGTTGCAGTTGACGTGGGTTACGAGCAGAGCCGTATCCGTAGCGTAGACGTAGGCACCTGGATTGCTGGCGTAGGCTACAGCTTCTAAGTTTTTGCTTAGACCAGAGTTGCACAAGAAACGGCCCTTTACGGGCCGTTTTTTTATGCTTACTTTTGCGGGGCGGGAGGAAGCGTGGCGCGGATCTTCTTCACCTGATCGGCCGTTACCGGCGCCGCTTTGTTACCCCATCCATTGCGAATAAAGTTAGCGACATCAGCGACCTGCTGATCATCCAGGCGCCAGGCGAAATCTGGCATGGTGAAACCGGTCGGCGCCTGTTGCGTAATCGCACGCTGGCCGCCTTTCAGAATCACACTGATCACTGATGACGGGTCTTCACTCAACAAGGCCGGATTGTGTGCCAGCGCCGGGAAGGTACTGGCATAGCCGTTACCGTCTGTACGATGGCAGGCAGCGCAGTTATCCACGTACACCTGCGCACCTGGCTGGCTGACATCCCCTTTGAACAGCGCTTGCGACGTCGCATCGCTGACCTGTGGTGCAGCGGTGTTATCCGCAGCCGGTAAAGACTTCAGATAAACGGCAATCGCATTCAGATCTTCATCACTGAGATACTGGGTACTGTGCGCGATCACATCCGTCATCGAACCAAAGGCAGCGCCTTGCTTATTCGCGCCGGTTTTCAGGAAGGTGGCGATATCTTGCTCAGACCAACTGCCCAAACCCGCTGCCGGGCTGGCGGTCAGATCTGGCGCATGCCAGCCTTCCAGCGTGCCGCCGGTCAGATAGCCTTTGCTGTTCTGATCCATGGCTTTCTCCTGGAAGCCGATGCCACGAGGCGTATGGCATGAGCCACAGTGGCCAAGCCCCTGCACCAGATAAGCACCGCGTTGCCACTGTGCCGATTGACCGGCTACAGGAGCGTAAGTGCGGTCATCGGCAAAGGTCCAGCGCCAAAACGCCAGCGGCCAACGCATGCTGAGCGGCCAGGGGATATCACTTTTGCGATTTTCCTGACTCACCGGTTTCACACCCTGCATAAAGTAGTCATACAACGCGTGCATATCGCTGTCGCTGATTTTGGCATACGACGGGAACGGCATGGCGGGGTAGAGCGAGCTGCCATCTTTCGCCACACCGCCACGTACCGCTTTGACGAAGTCGTCGTAGCTGTAGTCGCCAATGCCGTGCGTTTTATCTGGCGTAATGTTGGTGGAGTATATGGCGCCAATCGGCGTGCTCATTTTGAGCCCACCGGCGAAAGGTTGCCCACCTGCTGCGGTATGGCATGCGGCACAATCGCCCGCTTTGGCCAGATACTCGCCTTGCTTAACCGAGGCATCGGTCGCGGCCGATGCGGCGTGGCTGATCAGTGCGCCGCCGAGAGCGAAAAAGAGTGCGGAAAATTTCACTATAACGCTCCTTATCAGGCCTGAACCAGCGGACCAGGGTTAGCCAGATAGCGGTTGCGAATCGCATCCGCCGCGAATAATGCGGTGGCACAGACAATCCCGGTTGGGTTGTACGCCAGGTTTTGCGGGAAGCAGCATGCGCCCGTAACGAATACGTTCGGTACATCCCAGCTTTGCAGGAACTTGTTCACCACGCTGGTGCGCGGATCGTCGCCCATCACTGCACCACCGGTAGTGTGCGTTGATTGGTAAGGGCGGACATCGTAATGGCTGTTGAGGGTTTTGAAGCCCACTTCATAGTGCTTAGGATTCATCACCTTGACGATCTCCTCGGCCTTATCTTTGATGAAGTTGGTCATCTTCAGTTCATTCTGCTGCCAGTCAAAGGTCATACGCAGCAACGGTTGGCCGTAGATATCACGGTACGTAGGATCAAGGTCGAGATAGCACTGCTTATACGGCATCACTGAACCTGACGAGCCGACGTTCATGTTGTGCAGATAATTATCTTTGATGGCCTGTTTCCAGCCGGAACCCCAACGCGGCGCATCTTTAGGGATGCCCATCTGCTGGATGGGACGTCCACCGGAGAAGGCCGCAGATATCGTGGCGCCGCCAACGAAGCCGACTTTGCTGTGATCGAAGTTTTCCGCATTGAAATCATCGATAACGGTGGAGGTGGCACCCGTGGCGGCAAATGGATTGAACCAATTGTCGTTGTCATAGAACAGCTTGATACCGCCGGTCATCTGGTAGGCATAGTTTCTGCCCACCACGCCGTCACCGGTTTGTGGATCGTATGGCTTACCGATTTTTGACAACAGCAGTAAGCGCACATTGTGCAACTGGAAGGCACTGAGGATCACCAGGTCAGCCGGTTGCTCGACTTCATTACCTTGCGCATCGATATAGGTGACGCCAGTGGCTTTTTTACCGCTGCTGTCGGTATTGACACGAATCACGTGCGCCTGCGTGCGCAACTCAAAGTTACTAAACGGCTTCAGAGCAGGGATAACACAGCTTTGCGGGGAGCCTTTGGAGTAGTTGAAACAGCCGAAGCGTTCGCAATAACCGCAGTAGTTACACACGCCAAGTTGCACGTTGTAAGGGTTGGTCCAGGGTTCGGTGGTGTTGGCTGCAGGGCACTCAAAGGGGTGATAGCCCAGTTGCTTTGCGGCTTTAGAGAATAATTCGCCGGCATACAGCGTTTTTAACGGCTTGGTGGGATAGCCATTTTTACGCGGAGATTCGAACGGGTTACCGCCTTCGACGGTTTCACCGTTGAGGTTACCGACCTGACCGGCCGCGCCGCAAATTTTCTCAAACTTATCGAAGTAGGGCTCCATCTCGGCATAAGAGAAGGGGTAATCCTGCACCGTCATGTCTTTAGGAATGAAGTCAGCACCGTATTTTTCGATGACTGTGCTGCGCATTTTTAAGTCCGCTTCCAGCGGACGCCACAGCTGACCGTTCCAGTGGGTACCGGCACCGCCCACACCATCACCGGGCAGGAAGGAACCGAATCGGCGATAGGGCAGCGCGGTTTCCTGCGTAGTGTGACGAACCGTCACGGTCTCTTTCGAGGCATTTTGGAACAGTTTTAAACGAATGCCGTAAGTCAGTTCATCGGCAATACGCGGATAGGAGAAGTCGGGGTAGGTATCGCGATTTTCGCCGCGCTCCAGTGCCACAATATTCAAACCAGAACTGGCCAGTTCCATCGCCATGAGCGAACCGGTCCAGCCGAACCCGACGATGACCACATCGACGGGCGCTTTTTTTACTGCCGCCATTACACGCTCCTTTTACTGGAAATGCTGACTGGGCCAAGAGGGTAGGGTTTATTAGGCTGCTGTACGGTATCGACGAAATCCGCACGTGCACCGGGGAAACCGATCATTTTCCACGAGGCCAGCGTTTGGTTGCCGCCGTGAATCGGATCGGCGAGATAACCCTCTTTGGTGTTCTCCAGCAGTTGCTCGAAAAACAGCTTGCCGTGAATGGCATCGTTATGCAGTTTGTCGGCTTCCAGCGCACGCAAAACCTCTTCCTGTTGCGCCGTTTCCAGTTGATAAAAATCTTTTTGGTACTGCTGCTGACAGTGCTGGTCAGCTAAGGCGATGCCTAACCGATAGGTATCGCGTGGCACCAGATGGGATTGGTAACCCATTTCCGGAATCGAATCGGCGAACGGGCCTTGCATGTACCACAAGCGACCATAGCCGTAGGGCAATTCCATCTGCTTATCGATAAACACCTGTACACCTTCACTGACGGCGCCAGGACCGTTGGCATCGGCAGGGATCAGGCGATCCAGCGCGGCGAGCAGAAATTTCCACTCTTTATCGTTGAAGTAAGCGGGAACATAGTCGGATAACACGCCTTGCGGCTTGTCGGCAGCGGGGGAGGAGAGTGACACCACACCGGAACTGGCTGCGGCGGCGAGGGGAATGAGCGAGAGCGATTTTTGTAAAAATCGTCTCCTGCCCGATGGTTGCTCTTCAGGCTTTTTAAGTGACATTGCTAATCTTCCTTACGAAAAACCCACCCTGGGTTGATTTTGTTATAAGTATGTAATTTTTTGTTATGAGGAGATTAATCAGACGTCACAACAGGTTGCAAGCTAAAAGTTAGCAGCCTAATCGTTTAAGCGTTATTGAAGGTAAAGTTATGTCAGTGCCTGAAGCGATTCAGCCACAGTGAGCGCAGGGATCGGAAATTCGTTCAATAACAATAGAAAGAGTAGGACTAAAAAGGTAACAAAATGTTAGATCGTGCAAAGGATCCGTTGAGGAAACGGATCCTGAGAAGAAATTTATGGATGAATCAGCCGCGCCAGATGAGATTGGGGCAAGGGCGCTCGGTCAGCTGTTTGCCGGTCAGCTTTTCAATCAGCATCAGACGCAGGGCAAAAGGCGAGCGTTTAAACAGGCACAGCAGCGATTTCAGCTCAAAAGCCGGTTTGCTTTGCTCAACCTGGGAGCATTTGCCACAGTCGAGGCAGTTTTTCATGGTGGTCATGTTCACCTCCCGAATGAATAACGACGTAACAGTAAGCACAAACCTGCGATAAACAGCAGGAAAAGGAGTAGCAGCAGATAGGGTGCGTTCATCGTTGCCTCCTAAATAAGCTATTCGCTTACATTACGAACAAAGATAGCACTGGCTATACTCTTTAGCCAACACTATTTAGGAAAAATTTGTGCTTATTTGTGCCTGGTTTACAATGAGCGCAGCCAGGCCCGCACCGCAGGTAAAGTGCGGCAGATAATAATGAGGAAGCTGAATGAGTCGTCGTGCAAAGAGCGCCACCAATACGCCCCAGGGGCCGCTTAAAGATATAGAGGAGCATGTCGAAGGATTTCGCCAGGTGCGCGAAGCGCATCGACGTGAACTTATTGATGACTACGTAGAGTTAATCTCTGATTTGATTCGTGAATTTGGTGAAGCCCGCCAGGTCGATATGGCCGCGCGCCTCGGCGTTTCACAGCCCACCGTGGCAAAAATGTTGAAGCGTTTAGGCACCACCGGTCTGGTGGAACAGGTTCCTTATCGCGGTGTGTTTCTGACGCCTGAAGGTGAAAAGCTGGCTGAAGCGAGCCGCGTACGCCACCATATTGTTGAAACTTTCCTGCTGGCGTTGGGTGTCAGCCCGGAAACTGCCCGCCGGGATTCTGAAGGCCTGGAACATCACGTCAGTGATGAAACCCTCGCCGTCTTCCAGAAGTTTTACGAGAGCCGCTAACTTACAAGGTCTTCCGCCATCATGCCCATCGTGCTGCGTTCCTTAATGCGTGATCGTATTTTGCATTTGCTGTTGCTGTTGGGTGTGATTTTATTGCCGCTGGCAGAGTATCGTTGGTCGCAATTGCCTGCCGCCGTTGACTGGCACACTATCATGACGCTCACCGGGCTATTGATGCTAACCAAAGGGTTGGAAAACAGCGGTTATTTTGATGTGCTCGGCGCGCGTCTGGTGCAGCGCTTTCAACATGAGCGTACACTGGCACTGTTTATGGTGTGTGCCGCTGCGCTGCTTTCCACCTTTCTCACCAACGATGTGGCGCTGTTTATTCTGGTGCCGCTGACCCTGACGCTACGCAAATTCTCGCGTCTGCCGATTTCTCGTCTGATTATTTTTGAAGCGCTGGCGGTAAATGCCGGATCGCTGCTGACGCCGGTGGGTAATCCGCAAAACATTCTGTTATGGAGCCACGGCACGCTCAGCGTGCCGGGCTTTATCTTGCAAATGGCACCGTTAGTTGCCGTGTTGATGATCAGCCTGATGGCGCTCACCTGGTGGAGTTTTCCTAAACAAACCATCCAAAAGCACGCGCAAAGCGAAGCGCATCAATGGGAAAAACCATTATTTATCATCAGTGTGCTGCTGTATCTGATGTTTATTGTGGCTTTAGAGCTGAAAATGACCGGATGGGCGCTGTTGTTGGTGGCAGGCTGCTTCCTGATTATGGCGCGCAGCGTATTGATCAGTATTGACTGGAGCTTGTTGCTGGTATTTGTCGCGATGTTCATCGATGTGTTTTTACTGATGCATCTTCCCCTGCTACAACCGCATTTCGCCGCGATAAGCCAGTTGAGTGAAGGCGGTTTATACTTGCTGGCGATAGGTCTTTCACAGGTGATCAGTAATGTGCCAGCCACCATCCTGTTGCTGCAAAAAGTGCCGCCTTCAGAGGTGCTCGCCTGGGCCGTCAACATTGGTGGATTTGGCTTGCTGCCGGGTTCATTGGCTAACCTGATTGCGCTGCGTATGGCGCAAGACAGCAAAGTCTGGTGGCGCTTTCACCTGTTTTCTTTACCCATGCTGGCGTGGTCGATGCTGTGTGGCTGGTTGCTGTTGCGCTGGCTACACTAAGCCTGCCATTTTGTTCTGCCCGATGAGCTGACGCGCTGATTATTCAGCGCGTTATCGCACTTAGTGGCAGAAAATGCGTTGATTGTTGGCTTGTGTAAAGTTGTACTGGCATTTGTCAATTTTCGATCTAAGGTTAAGTTGACCGTTTTTGCCCGTGGATCGGGATCACAGCCAGCGATGATAACCTATGAGTGATAACCACAATCAGCCGCCCGCACGCGAGCAGCAGGATGCGCAGCACGCTTCAGACTCCAGTCAAGACAACAACGAACCACAACGTAAACGCCCCGGCAAAAAGCCACTGGTCATTCTCGCCATCGTGGTGGTGATCATGCTGTTGGTGGGCCTGTGGTTCTGGTTTACCACGCGCAACATTGAATCCACGGATGATGCCTTTACCGAAGGTGATGCCGTGACCATCGCACCGAAAGCGGCCGGTTATGTGGTGAAACTGCTGGTGAAAGATAACCAGCGGGTGAAGCAGGGCGATTTGCTGGTGGAGATCGACCCACGCGATACCAGTGCCCAACGCGATCAGGCTAAAGCCCAGCTTGGCCTGGCTCAGGCGCAACTGCATCAGGCGCAGGCACAGTTAGCGCTGTCACGCGTGCAGTATCCTGCGCAGCGCGATCAGGCGTTAGCCGATCAAGCCAAAGCGCAGGCCAATCTTTTGAATGCGCAGGCGGACTATCGTCGTCAGCGCGGCGTGGATCCGCGCGCGACGTCACAACGCAACATCGATACCGCAGCCGCGCAGCTGCGATCCGCTGAAGCACAACTGCAAAGCGCCAAAGCGCAGGTCGAAGTGGCTTCACAGGTGCAATTGCAGATTCGTCAGCAGGAAACCAACGTAGAAGCGCGTCAGCAGCAGGTTGAGCAGGCGCAGGCTCAGCTCAATACCGCCGAACTGAATCTCTCTTATACCCAAGTGCGCGCCCCCTACGATGGCTTTGTCACCAAGCGCAACGTGCAGGTCGGTACGCTGGTACAGGCTGGCACGGCACTGTTTTCACTGGTGTCGCCGGATATCTGGATCAATGCCAACTTCAAAGAGTCCCAACTGGCGCGGATGAATCCCGGCGACAAAGTGGATATCAGTATCGACGCCTGGCCAGATATGAAGCTGGAAGGGCACGTTGATAGCGTGCAGATGGGGTCCGGCTCGCGTTTCTCCACCTTCCCGGCTGAAAACGCCACCGGTAACTACGTGAAAATTGTGCAGCGCGTGCCGGTGAAAATCGTCATCGATAAAGGATTGGATCCGAATCATCCGCTGCCACTGGGCCTGTCGGTTGAGCCGAAGGTCACCGTAGAATGAGTGCGAGCGAAAGCTGGCGTCCGGCCAGCAATCCCTGGCTGGTCGCCATCACGGTGACGCTGGCGGTGTTTATGGAGATCCTCGACACCACCATCGTTAACGTGGCGCTACCGCACATTGCCGGCTCACTCTCTTCCAGTTACGACGAATCCACCTGGGTGCTGACTTCCTATCTGGTGGCTAACGGCATTGTGTTGCCCATTTCCGCCTTCTTTAGCCGCTTGTTTGGGCGTAAACAGTTCTTCCTGATCTGTATTGTCATGTTCACCATCTGCTCGTTCCTGTGCGGTATCGCCACTGAGCTATGGCAAATCATTCTGTTCCGCGTGTTGCAGGGCTTTTTCGGCGGCGGTTTGCAGCCGGTGCAGCAATCGGTGCTCCTCGATTACTTTAAAGCGGAAGATCGTGGCAAAGCTTTTGGTCTCTCCTCGATTGCGATTATCGTCGCGCCAGTGATCGGCCCAACACTCGGCGGCTGGATCACCGATAACTACAGCTGGCGCTGGGTGTTCTTCATTAACATCCCGGTCGGAATTTTAACGGTGCTGGCTATCTATCAACTGCTGGAAGATCCACCGTGGGAGCGTAAATGGGCGAAGGGCAAGCTGAAGATCGATTACATCGGTATCAGCTTGATCACTCTTGGACTCGGCTGTTTGCAGGTGTTCCTTGACCGTGGTGAAGATGAAGACTGGTTCGCCTCGCACTTTATTCGCCTGTTTTGCATGCTGGCGGTGATCGGCATTGTCGGCGCCGTCTACTGGCTGCTGTATGCACGTAAACCAGTGGTAGATATCACGGTCATGAAAGATCGTAACTTCTGGGTGGCCGGTTTGCTGATGGCAGGCATGGCGATGATTCTGTACGGCAGTTCGGTAGTACTTCCACAACTGGCGCAGCAGGATCTGGGCTATACCGCGACCTGGTCGGGGCTGGTACTCTCGCCCGGTGCGATATTGATCGTCCTGACCATTCCGCTAGTGCTGAAGCTGATGCCGATTGTGCAAACACGCTACATCATTGCTTTCGGTTTTACTTGTCTCGCCAGCGCCTTCTTCTATTCCACGACCTTGACGCCGAACGTTGATTTTACCACCCTGGTATTAATGCGCAGTGCGCAATCGATAGGGCTGGGTTTCCTGTTTGTACCGCTGACGACCATTGCTTTTATTACGGTGCCGCAACGGCTCAATGCGGATGCATCGGCATTGTTTACCATGTTCCGTAATGTGGCGGGATCGATCGGTATTTCACTGGCAACGGCGGGGATCACTGAGCGTATGCAGGCGCGGTCGGCGAGTATGGTGCATAACATGACGCCGCTCAACGAGCCGTTCAATCTCACTTTGCAGCATTGGGCGCAGTCGATTCGCGACTTTACGTCTGCGGTGGGCGATCCCCTGACGCTGGCGACCGGTCAGCTGTACAAAGAGATGATTGCACAGGCGCGAATCCTGGCGTACATCGACGTATTTATGGGCCTGAGTATTGTGGCCTTGCTGTTGATTCCATTTTGTTGGTTGCTTTCGCCGATCAAGAGCGAAGGCAGTGCAGGAGCACACTAAGATGATCACCTCTCCGCGCTTGAGTTTGCTGGCGCTGTCTCTGCTTCTGGCGGGTTGCGCTGTGGGCCCTGATTATCAGCCACCCCATGCGCAGACGCCGGGCAGCTATCGCGATTTGCCGTCGCAGGAAGCCTCAAAACCGCAATCGGCGGCCACCAACCCGCTGTGGTGGAAAAGCTTTAATGATCCACAACTGGATAGCCTGATTGAACGCGCCATTGCCGGTAACTTATCCCTGCAGCAGTCGGTGTTGCGCATTGCTGGCGCGCGTGAGCAACTGGCGCAGGCGCGCGGCGGGCTTTTTCCGTCACTCAATGGCTCGGCTAAAGTCACACGTCAGCAGTTGGGCCTAAAAGGCATACTGAAATCCAACGGGGTTTACGATCAGGTGGACAGTGACGTCGCCAATCAACTGAACGGCCTCGATCATTCTGTCACCCTTTATCAAGGCAGCTTTGACGCCAGCTGGGAGCTTGATCTGTGGGGCAAAGTGCGCCGTCAGATGGAAGCCGCAGATGCGCAGCAGCAGGCTGCCATCGAACAACGCAATGATGCGCTGGTGTCACTCGAAGCAGAAGTGGCACGTGCCTATCTGCAATTGCGCGGCGCGCAAGCGGTACTCAATACTCTGCAGCAGCAAATCGATGTGGCGCAGCAAACCTGGGAACTGACGCAAAGCCAGCAGCGTAACGGCATGGCGCCGCTCACCGATGTGGAAAATGCGCGCGCACAACTTGCCTCGCTGAACGCGCAATTGCCGGGCTATCAGTCGCAGGAACGTCAGGCCATGAATGGTTTAGCGGTATTGCTGGGCAAAACGCCGGGCGCACTGGATAACGAGCTGATGAGCAGTAAAGCGTTACCGGCGTTGCCGAAAATGGTGGCGGTGGGGATTCCATCCACGCTGGCGCGACGACGTCCGGATATTCGCCAGGCGGAAGCCAATCTGCATGCGCAGACTGCCAACATTGGCGTGTCGGTGGCGGATCTGTTCCCCAGCCTGTCACTGACGGGTCAACTCGGGGTGCGCAACACCGATGCCAGCTATCTGGATGACTGGAGCAGCCATTTCTACAGTATCGGGCCCTCGCTCTCCATTCCGATTTTTCAGGGCGGGCGTTTGGTCTCCAGCGTGAAACTGGCACGCGCGCAGCAGGCCAATGCAGCGCTTGAATATCGTCAGACGGTGCTGACTGCCTTGCAGGATGTCGAGAATGCCCTGGTCAGTTATCGCGCCGATCAGCAGCAGGTGGCAGCTCTGGATGAAACCACTGGCGCATTGCAGAGAGCATTTGATCTCGCCAGTGATAGCTACAAGCAGGGGATTTCCAGCTTCCTGGATGTGTTGGACGCACAGCGTCAGTTAGCGCAGGCAGAAGCACAATCGACACAGGCACGAATGCAGAGTGCACTGGATTTAGTCGCGTTGTACAAAGCGCTGGGCGGCGGCTGGGAACCTTATCAGAACGTTAATTTGCCGGAATATTCTGTGTTTGGCCCTGCTACCACGGTGCCTTAGTCGTAAAAGGGGGCAGTCTGCGGGTTGCCCCAGCATCAGGCATCACAATTCGCCCATTTTGAAACGAAAGTTTTCATTTTGGACTAAATGCGAATTCCCCTCTGATCACTCTTCACCGATTTACACGCAGTAAAGCCCCTTTTTGTGATCTGCTCCGCATGTAAATGCGGGGTTTATGATCTGTAGCGCAAAATTTAAATTTCATAATTATTCCTGTTGGTTGAAATAAACTATTTTTAAATCTTCTCTTACTGTTAAGGAGTGGATTATGCCGCGGGAAAACTACCTTACTCCCAACAAAGCATCAGGGCCGAACAGCAGCACGCGCACTGAACCCTTTGTGAAGGTGATAGCAATGATTGCCACCTTAGGGGGGTTGCTGTTCGGCTATGACACCGGTGTGATTTCTGGCGCACTGCTATTTATGGGCAACGATCTCCATCTGACACCCTTTACCACGGGGTTGGTCACCAGCAGCCTGCTGTTTGGCGCGGCTTTTGGTGCCCTGGCATCAGGCCACTTTGCCGCCGCGGCCGGGCGGAGAAAAATCATTCTGGTGCTGGCGGTGATTTTCGCCATTGGCGCAATCGGCACCGCGTTAGCACCTGACGTTGAATGGATGATTTTCTTCCGCCTGGTATTGGGTGTGGCGGTGGGGGGCGCGTCAGCGACAGTCCCGGTGTACATCGCGGAGATGGCGCCCGCCAACAAACGTGGCCAGTTAGTGACCATGCAAGAACTGATGATCGTCTCCGGGCAGATGTTGGCTTACATCTCCAACGCCGGTTTTAACGCGGTATGGGGCGGTGATACCACCTGGCGTTGGATGCTGGCGGTAGCGACGGTGCCTGCCGTGCTGCTGTGGTTTGGCATGCTGTTTATGCCCGACTCACCGCGTTGGTATGCGATGAAAGGGCGGTTAGCAGAAGCGCGTCAGGTGCTGGAACGCACGCGAGCTAAACAAGATGTTGAGTGGGAACTCACGGAAATAGAAGAAACCTTAGCTGAAGAGCAACATGAAACGCGCCCACGCCTGCGTGAACTTCGTCAACCCTGGCTGTTTAAATTATTTTTGATTGGCGTGGGTATTGCGGTCATACAGCAGTTAACCGGGGTGAATACCATCATGTATTACGCTCCGACCATGTTAAAAGCCGTGGGCATGAGCGATAACGCAGCATTAATTGCCACCATCGCCAATGGCGTTATTTCAGTATTAATGACTTTCGTCGGTATCTGGCTGCTGGGGCGCATTGGGCGCCGTACCATGACGATGTTAGGACAGTTTGGCTGTACCGCCTGTCTGGTATTTATTGGTGCCGTCAGTTATTTCATGCCGGAGACGGTAAATGGTCAACCTGATGTTCTGCGCAGTTATATAGTGTTGCTGGGAATGCTGATGTTTTTGAGCTTCCAGCAAGGTGCACTCTCACCCGTGACCTGGTTGCTATTGTCTGAAATTTTCCCTACACGTCTGCGTGGGATATTTATGGGCGGCGCCGTGTTTGCAATGTGGATCGCTAATTTCCTTATCTCGCTGATGTTCCCAATCCTGTTGGCATCGGTGGGTTTATCGGGAGCGTTCTTTATTTTTGCGCTAATCGGAATAGGGGGAGCCATTTTTGTGGTTCGCTTTGTACCGGAAACACGAAATCGTTCACTGGAACAGATCGAGCATTATTTGCACGACTGGCTGTCAAATGAAGAACCGCAACCGCAGTTGACGCACGCTGTGAAGAAAAGCTCGTAACCTGAGGTGACGTTTTTATGAGGGTAAAAGCCGGTGCATGCACTGGCTTTTTATCGATAAGTGGGGATAAAAATGCGATTGTGGTCTCAACTGTCAGAATAGAATAATCATCTGTGAAAATAGATTTTCGGCCATAACATTAATCTTCATTAATCCGCTAACACACATCAGCCAGGCAAGGCATTAACCGCTAAATGCTTGTTTATCAGCCGGGAATAACCTCTGAAATCGGTACCAGTTCCAGTCGGTGGTACTAAAGTGCTGTTGTTAATTCACCGTTAATTAAAGCTTCTCGCTGGGGATATCGCTCAAAATGTGAATACGTTAATCAGTTAGGAATTATCCGTCCGCATAAATTAATTTATTTTTTTATTTGAATTGGGTAATCTTGCCACTACAGTTTATTTAAACCCCCCTTAAGCAAGGACCTTGTCATGAGTGACGCATTTAAAGTTCTGAACAACATTCGCACATTACGTGCGCAGGCTCGTGAACTGCCATTGACCGATCTGGAAGAGATTCTGGAGAAATTAACCGTGGTGGTGACTGAGCGCCGCGACGAAGTTCATGCAGAAGAAGCGCAGAATCGCGAGAAAGAAGAAAAGCTGTCCAAATACCGCGAAATGCTGCTGGCTGACGGTATTGACCCGAACGAATTGCTGGGTGCGTTGGAAACCGGTAAAAAACGCGCGAAGCGTGCACCGCGTCCGGCTAAATATTCTTACACCGATGAGAACGGTGAAGAGAAATCATGGACCGGCCAGGGCCGTACCCCAGCAGCGATTAAGAAAGCGCTGGACTCTGGTAAAAGCCTGGACAGCTTCCTGATCAAATAATCGACACAATCCTTGTAAGCGGGAGCCGAAGACCACGTTGTCTTCGGCTTTTTTATTTCTCTATTTGCAACAACGCGTTTAGCGCCTTCGCTCGCTGCCTGCAGGCGCAGAGGTGGCGTCCCGGTGCTGCTTTCTGGCATAATGCCCGCTGTTTTTTCCTCCACTGCGTAACAAAGGTCAATGCCGTGTTAGTTTCCAGCAATATTACTATGCAGTTCGGCAGTAAGCCGCTGTTTGAGAATATCTCCGTTAAGTTTGGCGGCGGTAATCGTTACGGTTTAATCGGTGCGAACGGCAGCGGTAAATCGACCTTCATGAAAATACTGGGCGGCGACCTGGTACCGACCAACGGTAATGTTTCACTCGACCCTAACGAGCGTATCGGTAAGTTACGTCAGGACCAGTTTGCCTTTGAGCAATTCAGCGTGCTGGATACGGTGATTATGGGTCACGCCGAATTATGGGCGGTGAAGGAAGAGCGCGACCGTATTTATGCTTTGCCAGAAATGAGCGAAGAGGAAGGCTATAAAGTTGCCGACCTGGAAGTTGAATACGGCGAAATGGATGGTTACAGCGCGGAATCTCGTGCCGGTGAATTATTGCTGGGCGTGGGCATTCCGGTGGAACAGCATTACGGTCCGATGAGCGAAATCGCACCAGGTTGGAAATTGCGTGTGCTGTTGGCGCAGGCATTATTCTCAAACCCGGATATTTTGCTACTCGATGAACCGACGAACAACCTGGATATTGATACCATTCGTTGGCTGGAGCAGGTGCTAAACGAACGTAACAGTACCATGATTATCATTTCGCATGACCGTCACTTCCTGAATATGGTGTGTACGCACATGGCTGATCTGGATTACGGCGAACTGCGCGTGTATCCAGGAAATTATGACGAATATATGACCGCGGCGACGCAAGCGCGTGAACGTTTAATTTCTGATAACGCGAAGAAGAAAGCGCAAATTGCAGACCTGCAATCATTCGTTAGCCGTTTTAGTGCCAACGCCTCTAAATCGCGTCAGGCGACTTCGCGTGCCAAGCAGATTGATAAAATTAAGCTGGATGAAGTGAAAGCTTCCAGTCGTCAGAACCCTTATATCCGTTTTGATCAGGATAAGAAGCTGTTCCGTAATGCGCTGGAAGTTGAGGCACTGACGAAAGGATTCGATAACGGACCGCTGTTCAGCAAGCTTAATCTGATGGTTGAAGTTGGCGAGAAAGTGGCCATTCTCGGTGCCAACGGTATCGGTAAAACCACGTTGCTGAAAACATTGGTCGGCGAATTAACGCCTGACAGCGGCACTGTGAAATGGTCCGAGAATGCGCTGATTGGTTATTATGCGCAGGATCACGCAGAAGATTTCGCCGATGACCTGAGTGTTTTCGACTGGATGAGTCAGTGGAAGCAGGAAGGTGACGACGAGCAAGCGGTGCGCAGTATTCTGGGCCGTCTGCTGTTTGGTCATGATGAAATCAAGAAGCCTGCTAAAGTGCTCTCTGGTGGTGAGAAAGGCCGCATGCTGTTTGGCAAGCTGATGATGCAGAAGCCGAACATCTTGATCATGGATGAACCGACCAACCATCTCGATATGGAATCGATTGAATCGCTTAACCTGGCACTTGAAGGTTACGAAGGCACGCTGATTTTCGTTTCGCATGACCGTGAGTTTGTCAGTTCACTGGCAACCCGCGTGATGGAGATGAAGGGTGATCGCATTATCGACTTTACCGGCAACTACGAAGATTATCTGCGTAGTCAGGGTATTGTTTAATTATAAATGATTGAATGACAGTAATAACGGCGCGGAGAATCGCGCCGTTATTATTTTCGGGAAATCATGGTTTCCCGCACACTTCGCAATGCCTGTCCTGCATCACCTTCATGCTACGAAATTCTGCACTCATCGCATCGTAGATCAACAGGCGTGCACGGGCTGGTTGCCCCAACGCGGTCAGCACTTTTATGGCCTCTAAAGCTTGCATCGCACCAATGACACCGACCAACGGCGCCAGCACGCCGGCTTCCACGCAGCTTAATGTCTGATCGCCAAACAAGCGGCTAATGCAGCGATAACAGGGTTCCACAGGCTGCCAGGTAAACACGCTGAGCTGGCCTTCCATACGAATGGCCGCCCCGGAAATCAGCGGCACCTTGTGCTGGTAACACAAACGATTGATCTGCTCACGCGCATCAACGTTATCCGTGCAATCGAGCACCGCATCATGGCGCGCGATCAGGGCACTGAGTTGAGCATCATCCAGCTGTGCATCAATCGGTTCGAGCTGGCAATGCGGGTTAATCGCCGCCAGCCGTTGACGCGCAGATTCCACCTTGGGCTGGCCGAGGGTGGCATCGCTGTGAAGAATCTGGCGCTGCAGATTGCTTAAGCTGACGCTGTCGAAATCCAGCAAGGTAAGATGGCCCACACCGGCCGAAGCCAGATAGGGCGCAGCGGCACAGCCAAGCCCGCCGAGACCCACAATCAGTACCCGCGACGCTTTGAGCTTCTCCTGACCGTCAAAATCAAAATCCCGCAGCACGATCTGACGGTTGTAACGCAGCATCTCCTCATCGCTCAGTTCGACGCTCATTAGCCCTCCAGCAGGCTATTGAAAACTTCAACCTCAACCCATTCGCCAGGTTCCACATCCGCACGATCGCGATCCAGCACAATAAAACAGTCGGCAAGGGCGAAAGAGCTAAACACGTGCGAACCCTGGGCACCGGTGCTGCGCACTTCCAGCACGCCATCTTCACCACGATTGAGAATGCCGCGCTGGAAGTCGAGGCGTCCAGGCGATTTCTTCAAACGCTGAGTGGCACGAGCGCGTTGACGTAGCGGCATAATGCGCGTGGTCTGCCCGGTGAGGGTGGCCAGTAACGGCTGCACCAGCTGATAGAAGGTCACGGCGGCAGACACCGGATTGCCGGGCAGCCCGCAGAACCAGCTGTTGGCTAAGCGGCCAAAGGCGAACGGTTTGCCCGGCTTCATCGCCAGCTTCCAGAAGGTAATCACGCCTAACTCTTCCAGCATCGCTTTAGTGAAATCCGCTTCGCCGACGGAGACGCCACCGGTGCTGATCACGACATCCGCCTGACGATCGGCTTCACTGAATGCCTTGCGCAGCGCCTCGGGATCGTCCGCAATCACGCCCAAATCGATCACTTCGCAGCCCAGTTTGTTAAGCATCAGCGATACGGTGAAGCGGTTCGTGTCGTAGATTTGACCGTCAGCCAAGGGCTGGCCGACCGCCTGCAATTCATCGCCGGTAGAGAAAATCGCCACGCGCAGTTTGCGCAGCACGCTCACTTCGGCAATCCCCAGTGAAGCCAGCAGCGGCAACTCGGCGGCTCCGAGGCGAACACCCGCCTCCAGCACCTGTTTGCCCGCCTGAATATCTTCGCCGATGCGACGAATGTTTTGGCCGTCGCGCACTTCAGCGGTGATGACGATACCGCCCGCACGCTGTTCGGTTTGCTCCTGCATCACCACGGCATCACAGCCTGCTGGAATCGGCGCACCGGTCATAATACGAATCACGCTGCCAGCGGGCCAATCGCCGTTGAACGGCGCGCCGGCAAAAGCTTTGCCTGCGACCGGAAATTCGCGGTCCGGCACGATATCGCTGAGACGTACGGCATAACCGTCCATTGCCGAATTATCGAATGGCGGCACATCCAGCGGGGAAGTCACGGGTTTCGCCGTGATGCGTCCCGCCGCTTCATACAGCGAGACGCTGAGGCAATCGCTAATGGGCGTGAGCTGTTGCAGCATTTTTTGCTGCGCGTCTTCGAGGGAGATTAATCCTGCGGTGAAAGGTTCCATGTCAGTCTCTGCGTGATGAATTTCAGTTGCTGCCTATTATGGTGACATTTGTCTGCCGAGTCACATGTGACTAAAAAAGCATAATCCACAATAAAAGGTTATGACCGGAGATACACTTTCTGCTTTACAAGCCGGGAGTGCCTTTCTATAGTCGAAAATTGCCTAAAAAAGATGAAAACCATTCTAAATCAGTGTTTTTGGTTCTGATTTCCTGACAGGGTACCGGTTATGGCTAAAGCAGTTATCGCAATTCACGGCGGTGCGGGCGCAATCACGCGTGCCGCTATGAGCGCCGAAAAAGAGCAGCACTATCGTCAGCAATTGCACGCAATCGTTACCGCAGGCCAGCAGATTCTCGCCACAGGCGGCAGTGCACTGGATGCGGTGACCGAGGCGGTGCGCCTGCTGGAAGAGTGCCCACTGTTTAACGCAGGCAAAGGCGCGGTGTTTACCCATCAAGGCACTCACGAACTGGATGCCAGCATTATGGATGGCCGCACTCTGGATGTCGGTGCGGTGGCGGGCGTGAATCACATTCGTAACCCGATTCTGGCGGCGCGTAAAGTGATGGAAAACAGCCCGCACGTGCTGTTTATCGGTGCGGGAGCAGAAGCCTTTGCCGCAGAACAGGGGTTGGAACAGGTTGCGCCGGATTTCTTCTCCACGCCTGAACGCTGGGAACAGCTACAGCGTGCGCTGAGCAGCCAGCAGATGGTGCTCGATCATGACGGCGCTGCGCAAAGCCACAGCGACGATCCGCTCGACCCCGATCGCAAATTCGGTACCGTGGGTGCGGTGGCGCTCGATCTTCAGGGTAATCTGGCCGCTGCGACCTCAACCGGCGGTATGACCAACAAGCAGGTCGGCCGCGTGGGCGATTCGCCGCTCGTCGGCGCGGGCTGCTACGCTAATAATGAGACCGTGGCGGTTTCCTGCACCGGCACCGGTGAAGTGTTTATTCGTACTCTGGCAGCGTATGACGTTTCTGCACAGATGGAGTACGGCGGCCGTAGCCTGCAGCAAGCCACTGCCAACGTGATTCATGACAAAGTCCAGGAGCTGGAAGGCAGCGGTGGGCTGATTGCCGTCGACAGGCACGGCAATGTGGTGCTGCCCTTTAACAGTGAAGGGATGTATCGGGGATTCGCCTACGTCGGTGGCGAAGTCGAGGTAGCGATTTACCGCGATAGCTAAGGAGCAGGCATGACGCAGCAGCATCAGCAGTTTGCACCCGAGCAGGTTTTGGCGGTGCGTGACCTCAACGTACGGTTTGAGCATGAAGGGCGAATCACCGAAGCGGTGCGTAACCTGTCACTGGATTTGCATCGTGGGGAAACGCTGGCACTGGTGGGCGAATCCGGTTCGGGCAAATCGGTCACCTCGCTGGCGCTGATGCGCTTGATTCAGCAGGCGGGCGGCGATGTCAGTGGCGAGATCCAACTGCGTCGACGTAACGGCGAGGTGCTGGATGTGATGCGCGCTACCACCAGCCAGATGCGCAAAGTGCGCGGTGCCGATATGGCGATGATTTTCCAGGAGCCGATGACCTCGCTTAACCCGGTGTTTACCGTGGGCGAGCAGGTCGCCGAATCCATCCGTTTACATCAGGGCAAAAGCCACCAACAAGCGCAGGCCGAAGCACGGCGCATGCTGGATCTGGTGCGCATACCTGAAGCCCACAATGTGTTATCGCGTTTTCCGCATCAACTCTCCGGCGGCATGCGTCAACGCGTGATGATTGCCATGGCGCTGTCATGCAAACCTGCTTTGTTGATTGCCGATGAGCCTACTACCGCGCTGGACGTGACCATCCAGGCGCAAATTCTGCAGCTGATCCGCGTGCTGCAAAAAGAGATGCAGATGGGGGTGATTTTTATCACTCACGATATGGGCGTGGTGGCGGAGATGGCCGATCGCGTACAGGTGATGTATCGCGGCGATGTGGTTGAGCGTGCGCCGGTGCAGAAGCTGTTTGATGCGCCGCAACAGCCTTACACCCGCGCCTTGCTGGCGGCCGTGCCGAAGTTGGGAGCGATGAGCGGCCAGCCGCTGCCCGCTAAATTCCCCTTACTGCACACCAATGGCCGTGAAGAGATTGCCAAACCGCAGGATACGGTGCGCAGCGATGAACCGCCGATTTTGCAGGTACGCGACCTGGTGACGCGCTTTGATATTCGTGGTGGGTTATTGAATCGCGTGAAACGCCGTGTGCATGCGGTTGAGAAGGTCAGCTTTGATCTGCATGCTGGCGAGACGCTGGCGCTGGTCGGCGAATCCGGCTGCGGAAAATCCACTACCGGTCGATCGCTGCTGCGCCTGGTCGCCAGCCAGGGCGGCACGATTACTTTTAATGGTCAGCGTATTGATGCGTTGCAGGGCAACGCGCTGGCTTCGCTGCGCCGCGATATTCAGTTCATTTTTCAGGACCCTTACGCCTCCCTCGATCCGCGCCTGACGGTGGGTTTCTCGATTATGGAACCGCTGCTGGTGCACAAAACCATGGATCGGCGCCAGGCGGAGAAGCGTGTAGCCTGGCTGCTGGAGCGCGTCGGTTTGCTGCCGGAGCATGCGCAACGCTATCCGCACGAGTTCTCAGGCGGCCAGCGACAGCGCATCTGCATCGCTCGCGCATTGGCCCTGAACCCTAAAGTGGTGATTGCCGATGAGTCAGTCTCGGCGCTGGATGTCTCGATTCAGGCGCAAATTATCAATCTGATGCTCGACTTGCAGCGCGAGTTTGGCATCGCCTTCTTATTTATTTCTCACGATATGGCGGTGGTAGAACGCATCAGCCATCGCGTGGCGGTGATGTATCTCGGACAGATTGTGGAAATGGGGCCGCGCCAGGCGGTGTTTGAGCAGCCGCGCCATCCTTACACGAAAAAACTGATGGCCGCGGTGCCGGTCGCCGATCCGGCGCACCGTCATCGCGAGCGGGCGTTAATGGTGGATGAAATCCCCAGCCCGATCCGCCCCTTAGGTGATGAGCCAGAAGTGGCACCGTTACTGGAAGTGGCACCGGGGCATTTTGTTGCCCGCCACGCCATTAGCGGTGCCTGAGCAGCAAGCAACCGCGTCATCCACGGATGTCGCGCATGACAGGGATTATAGGAGAACGATAACAATGCACCACATTATGCGAAAAGGGGTTATCACTGCCGGGTTGTTGAGTTCAGCGCTGGCGATGCCAGCGTGGGCAGCGAAGGACGCGGTGATTGCTGTGGCGTCAACCTTTACCACTATGGATCCGTACGACGCCAATGACACATTGTCGCAGTCGGTGGCCAAGGCGTTCTATCAGGGACTGTTCGGCTTCGACAAAGACATGAAGCTGCAAAACGTGCTGGCGGAAAGCTATCAGGCGAGCAGCGATGGCTTAACTTACACTATCAAACTGCGCTCGGGCGTGAAGTTCCAGGATGGCACCGATTTCAACGCGGAAGCGGTCAAGGCCAACATCGACCGTGCTAGCAACCCGGATAATCATCTCAAGCGTTACAACCTGTTCAAGTATGTGGCCAGCACCGAAGCGGTCGATCCGACCACGGTGAAGATTAAGCTGAAGCAGCCGTTCTCGACCTTCATCAACAATCTGGCGCACCCGGCGGCAGTGATGATTTCGCCCACCGCCCTGAAGAAATACGGTAAGGACATTGGCTTCCATCCGGTGGGTACCGGTCCGTATGAGTTCGTTACCTGGAATCAGACCGACTTCGTCAAAGTGAAGAAGTGGGATGGCTACTGGAAGAAAGGCTATCCGAAGCTGGACAGCATCACTTTCCGCCCGGTAGTAGACAACAACACCCGTGCGGCGATGTTGCAGACCGGCGAAGCGACCTTTGCATTCCCGGTACCGTTTGAGCAGGCTAAATTGCTGCAGGGCAACAGCAAACTCGACGTCGTCACCACGCCATCGATTATGCAGCGTTACATCAGCCTCAACGTGACGCAGAAGCCGTTTGATAATCCAAAAGTGCGTGAAGCGCTGGAATACGCCATTAACCGTGAGGCGCTGGTTAAAGTGGCGTTTGCTGGTTATGCCACGCCAGCCACCGGCATCGTGCCACCGGCGATTGATTTTGCGCAGAAATATCCAGCGATTAAATATGACCCGGCCAAAGCACGTGAGCTTTTGAAAGAAGCAGGCTTCCCGAACGGTTTCGAAACCACCTTGTGGTCATCTCACAACCACAGTACCGCGCAGAAAGTGCTGCAGTTCACTCAGCAGCAGCTGGCGCAGGTCGGCGTGAAGGTGAAAGTCACTGCGATGGATGCCGGTCAGCGTGCCGCAGAAGTCGAGAGTAAAGGGCAGAAAGAGAGCGGTGTACGCATGTTCTACACTGGCTGGTCTGCCTCGACCGGTGAAGCAGATTGGGCACTGACGCCGCTGTTTGCCACCACTTCCTGGCCGCCAGCCATCTTTAACACGGCGTTCTACAGCAATCCGCAGGTGGATAAAGATCTGAGCGATGCACTGAAAACCACCGACCGTGAGCAGAAAGCCAAACTGTACAAAGACGCTCAGGATCGTATCTGGAACGACCATCCGTGGATTCCGCTGGTGGTTGAGCAGTTGCTCTCCGCGAACAATAAAAATCTCACCGGTTTTTATGTCATGCCCGACACCTCATTCAATTTTGATGAGGCGGATCTGAAGTAACAGGCGCGGCCAGCCTTGCGAGGCTGGCCGCTGCTGCGCAGGATTTTGCATGCTCAACTATTTTCTCAAACGACTACTGGGGTTGATCCCCACGCTGCTGATTGTCGCGGTGCTGGTGTTCCTGTTTGTCCACCTGTTGCCGGGCGATCCGGCGCGCCTGATTGCGGGTCCGGAAGCGGATGCCTCGG
This sequence comes from Pantoea sp. Seng, assembly GCF_009829935.1. NCBI lineage: Bacteria > Pseudomonadati > Pseudomonadota > Gammaproteobacteria > Enterobacterales > Erwiniaceae > Pantoea > Pantoea sp. Seng. The sequence continues at coordinate 31,624 of NZ_SZZV01000001.1, forward strand.
TGGTGGCGCTGGTGCGTCAGGAACTCGGTCTCGATCAGCCGCTGATCCAGCAGTTCTGGCACTTTATTCTCAATGCGTTGCAGGGGGATTTTGGCCAGTCGATGGTGTCGAAACGCCCGGTCTCGGAAGAGATAGCCGCGCGCTTCTTCCCGACGCTGTGGCTGACCCTCACCAGCATGGTGTGGGCGGTGATTTTCGGTATGACCATCGGCATTACCTCCGCCGTCTGGCGCAACCGCTGGCCCGATCGCATCGGTATGACGCTGGCCGTGTCTGGCATCTCTTTTCCCGCTTTCGCCTTAGGCATGCTGCTGATGCAGGTGTTCTCTGTTGAGCTGGGTTGGCTGCCAACGGTCGGTGCCGACAGCTGGAAACACTATATTCTGCCGTCGATAACCCTGGGTGCAGCTGTGGCGGCGGTGATGGCACGCTTTACCCGCGCATCGTTTGTCGAGGTGATGCAGGAAGATTACATGCGCACCGCGCGCGCCAAAGGGGTACGTGAGTCGCTGGTGGTGATCAAGCACGGCCTGCGCAATGCGATGATTCCGGTGGTGACCATGATGGGTCTGCAGTTTGGTTTCCTGCTGGGCGGCTCGATTGTGGTGGAAGTGGTGTTCAACTGGCCAGGTTTAGGCCGTCTGTTGGTGGATTCGGTGGAGATGCGTGATTACCCGGTGATTCAGGCCGAGGTGCTGCTGTTCTCGCTGGAGTTTATTTTGATCAATTTGATTGTCGATATGTTGTATGCGGCGATCAACCCGGCCATCCGTTACAGGTAAGGAGTCGCACTTGAAGAACTGGCGACGCGCAGCGGCATTGAAAACCATGCCGATGATGACGGAAACCCGGGTACGTACGCCGTGGCGTGAATTCTGGCGCCGCTTTCGCCATCAACATGTGGCGATGATGGCGGGCTTATTTGTGCTGCTGTTAATTGTGGTGGCGTTTATCGCTCCGTTTATCGCTCCGTTTGATGCGGAAAACTATTTTGATTACGACCGGCTAAATGATGGGCCGTCGATGATGCACTGGTTTGGCGTGGATTCGCTAGGGCGTGACATTTTTAGCCGCGTGCTGGTCGGCACACGCATCTCACTGATTGCGGGTTTCTTCTCGGTGGCGATCGGTGCGCTAATTGGTACGCTGCTGGGGTTGCTGGCCGGTTATTACGAAGGCTGGTGGGATCGCATTACCATGCGTATCTGTGATGTGCTGTTTGCTTTCCCCGGCATTCTGCTGGCAATTGCGGTGGTGGCGATCATGGGCAGCGGCATGAGCAATGTGATTGTGGCGGTGGCGATTTTCAGTATTCCAGCCTTTGCTCGCCTGGTGCGTGGCAATACGCTGGTGTTGAAACACCAAACCTTTATTGAATCAGCCCGCAGCATCGGCGCATCAGATTGGACGATTATCATGCGTCACATTCTGCCCGGTACCGTGTCGTCAATTGTGGTCTATTTCACCATGCGTATCGGTACGTCGATCATCACGGCGGCGAGTTTGTCTTTCCTGGGTTTGGGCGCTCAGCCACCCACGCCGGAATGGGGCGCGATGCTCAATGAAGCGCGTGCCGATATGGTGATTGCGCCGCATGTGGCGATCTTCCCGAGTCTGGCTATTTTCCTGACGGTGCTGGCGTTCAATCTGTTGGGTGATGGACTGCGGGATGCGTTGGATCCGAAGTTAAAGACCTGAAATATCAAATCGGTGCGCGTAAGTGCGCACCCTGAAAAATCCCGTTGTGCAGGTCAGGTCGCCACTTATGGCGACCTGATTTTTTCTGTTACCTCAAAACGTTTCCCAGTTGTCGTTGCTGTGTGCACCGGCAGCGGGTAAGGCGCGTGGTGTGGTTGCGACAGGGGCTTTCACCGTGTTTGTCACCGGTGCCATCACTGCACGCGTCCCGGTTTTAAAGCGCGCCACCGCCGAAGACAGGCTGCTGGCCTGCTGCTCCAGCGAAGCCGAGGCGTTAGCGGATTCCTGCACCAGTGTGGCGTTCTGCTGCGTTACGCGATCCATCTCGTTCACTGCCACACCAATCTGATCGATGCCGCGACTCTGCTCGTCAGAGGCCGACGCAATTTCGCCCATGATATCGGTCACGCGCGTTACCGCGCTGACGATCTCCTGCATGGTATCGCCGGCGCTGCTCACCTGTTGTGAACCTAAATTAACGCGCTGCACGGAGCCCTCAATCAGTAGCTTAATCTCTTTCGCTGCCTGTGCACTGCGCTGCGCCAGGCTACGGACTTCACCCGCGACCACAGCAAAGCCACGACCTTGTTCACCGGCGCGAGCGGCCTCAACGGCAGCATTCAGCGCCAGAATATTGGTCTGGAAAGCAATGCCATCGATCACGCTGGTGATGTCGGCGATTTTCTTCGAACTGTCGGCGATGTCGCGCATGGTTTTCACCACGCCGTCCACCACATTCCCACCTTTGTCAGCGGTTTCCGATGCGGTTTTCGCCAGCTGGGTCGCCTGACGTGCGTTATCGGCATTCTGTTTAACGGTGGCGGTCAGCTCTTCCATGCTGGCAGCGGTCTCTTCCAGCGAGGCGGCCTGTTGTTCCGTGCGGGAGGAGAGATCGTTGTTACCGTTGGCGATCGCGCTGGCACTGCCGAAAATGGCATCGGCACTGTCGCGCACATTGTTGATCGTGCCCAGCAGTGCTTGCTGCATATGATTGAGGCTCGCGGCAATGGCGGCCATTTCACTGTGTCCTTCAATCTTCAAACTGCCGGAGAGGTCGCCATCGGCAAAGCGCTCCATCTGCTGCTGAACTTGCTTCATCGGCGCCAACAGGATGCGGCGAACCAGCAGCCAAACCACCAGCAGCAACAGCACCACAATCACTGCCATCACAGCAACCATCACCAGCATATGCTGATAAGTGCTATCGTTATCTGCAGCGCGTGTATTGATTAACTGAACGTTGTCACCGCGCCACTGCTTGTAGGCCGCTTCCAAATCATCCTGCGCTTGCTGTGCATCCAGCTCGCCATAAGCGGCGTAGTTGTTGGCTTTCAGAAAGGTCGCGGATTGATTCAGCAGTTGGTAATAGTTCGCGAATTTGCTTTCGATAAGCTCGGCGGCAGCCGCACTTTGCCCCGCAATCCGTGGGACACTCTTGTAGCGGTCAAAGTGCTGTTTCGCTTCATCAAGCGAGGCGCCCGCGGAAACCAGCAGCTTGCTGATGGCAGCGCGTGAAGCATCATCGGTCTGATTCTTCAGAATGCGAATCGCCACGCGGTTGATGATAACGCGCGTTTTCACCAGCGTTTGCCAGCTATCGGAGAACTCACGTTGTTGATGTGATAGCTGGTTACTGGCGGTGAAATTATGCTGGCCAGCGATCAGGGAAGATAAAAACAGCGAGCCGGAGATGGCCTGCATAGCGGTGAATACCAACAGCATCAATATGATGGCAGTCACAATTTTCATTTTCGTCAACATGATTTTCTCAGAGCAAAGTAGGCTAGTAGTGAAGTTATCGGTGTAAAAGCGCATTGCTTAAGAGCCGCAAAAAAATAATTGCAGTAAGTGATAATGTCGTGCAGGAGAAATGCAGTGAAACCCTTTGATTACGAACAAGACTTTAAGAATATCGATTTCCGACAGCGGCCAGACCTTTATCAGGTTGGGCGCGGTGAGCAGGGGGTATTAATGGTGGAGCCTTACAAGAGCGAAATTCTGCCGTTCTGGCGCTTCCGTACCGTGGAACTGGCTCAGGAATCTTCCGTTCAGATTATGCAATTGTTTGAGGACTATCGTGCACAGGACGACTTTGTCGGCATGGATATGGCGCGAAAATTTATTCAGATGGGCTATACCCGCGCGCGTCGCTACAGTAATCACAAAGGCGGACGCAAATATGATGCAGACGGTAACGAGCTACCTCGTACCACAGAAAAAGAAAAGGCCGCTGCGGCGGCCATCTTCAAATCATGCTGGGATCGGCTGAGATCGGACACCGATTATCTGGCGCGCAAACGTGCGCACCAGCAGCTGCACGGTTAAACGCGCGTACCCCATAAATCGTACTCATCGGCGTGTTCAACTTTGACACGCACCACATCACCGACTTTCACCTGACGATCGCCATTCAGATACACCGCACCGTCGATCTCAGGTGCATCGGCCATGCTGCGACCCACCGCGCCTTCTTCATCCACTTCATCGATGATCACCAACACTTCACGGCCGATTTTCTCCTGCAAACGTTCGCTGGAGATTTTCTGCTGCAATTGCATGAAGCGATCGAAACGCTCCTGCTTCACCTCTTCCGGCACCTGGTCCGGCAGTTGGTTGGCCGTCGCGCCTTCAACCGGGCTGTACTGGAAGCAGCCAACGCGATCCAGACGCGCTTCTTTCAGGAAGTCGAGCAGCATCTGGAAATCTTCTTCGGTTTCGCCGGGGAAGCCGACGATAAAGGTCGAACGCAGCGTCAGTTCCGGGCAAATTTCACGCCAGCGTTTGATGCGCTCCAGCGTACGTTCAACCGCACCAGGACGCTTCATCAGCTTCAGGATGCGCGGGCTGGCGTGCTGTAATGGGATGTCGAGGTACGGCAGGATTTTGCCTTCGGCCATCAGCGGAATCACGTCATCCACATGCGGATACGGGTAGACATAGTGCAGACGCACCCACACGCCGAGTTTCGCCAGCTGTTCGCACAGGCTGACCATGCTGGTTTTCACCGGGGATCCGTTCCAGAAACCGGTGCGGTGCTTCACATCCACGCCGTAAGCCGAGGTATCCTGTGAGATCACCAGCAGTTCTTTGACGCCAGCTTCCACCAGACGTTTGGCTTCGTCGAGCACCGAACCAATCGGACGGCTATCAAGATCGCCACGCATGGACGGGATAATGCAGAAGGTGCAGCGATGGTTGCAGCCTTCAGAAATTTTCAGGTAAGCGTAGTGGCGTGGCGTCAGCTTAACGCCTTGCTCGGGCACCAGGCTCAGGAACGGGTTGTGTTCCGGCTTTGGCACATAGGTGTGAACGTGCGACAGCACTTGCTCGTAGCTGTGCGGGCCGGTGATTTCCAGTACCTTAGGATGTACTTCGCGGATCTGATCCACTTTGGCACCCAGGCAACCGGTGACGATCACTTTGCCATTCTCGTTCAGCGCTTCACCGATCGCTTCCAGTGATTCCTGTACGGCGCTATCAATAAATCCACAGGTGTTAACGATGACGATCTCCGCATCATCGTAGCGTGGCACCACATCGTAGCCTTCAGTACGCAGTTCCGTCAGGATGCGTTCTGAGTCGACGAGGTTTTTTGGGCAGCCGAGTGAGACGAAGCCTACGCGCGGCGGATTTTTGACATGGCTCATAAGGATAATAATTCATCATAATTAGTGTGGATAGGCGGGGGATTGTACAGAGGTTGCGAGGGAAAATGTATAGGTGATGTAAGAATCTCCTTAACCGCGTAATGGGCGTTTCCCGCTATGCTTAATGGAGCTGTTATCCGTTCAAATCGTCGCCGATAAGGCTGGCGACTGCGAACCGTTAACGGTGATCCGAGTTGTGTAATCCAGCCTGTTTTGCTTAAATGTTCGGTTGGTGATTGTAAGTTATTCACCGCACTGAAGAATTTGAACGCGTGCTGACGGTGCAGATCGTACCGCCAGCGCAGATGCGGATAAAGTGAGAGCAGACAAATGCAAGAGATCGTTAAAGGTTTTCTGAATTTCCAACAGAATGTGTTCCCTGAAAGGAAGGATCTTTTCAAAAGTCTGGCGTCAAACCAGAATCCCAAAGCCCTGTTTATCTCCTGCTCAGACAGCCGTCTGGTGCCTGAACTGGTCACCCAATCCGAGCCAGGCCAGCTGTTCGTGATCCGTAACGCCGGTAATATTGTGCCGCCGTTTGGTCCCGAACCGGGTGGTGTCTCCGCGACGATTGAATACGCGGTCGTTGCGCTGGGTGTGACTGAGATCATCATTTGCGGTCACTCCAACTGTGGTGCCATGAACGCCATCGCGTCTAATGCGGATTTAGAAAGCATGCCCGCGGTTGATCACTGGTTGCACTACGCCAATGCAGCTAAAGCTGTGGTGGAAGAGCGCAATTATGAAGCGGTGGAAACCCGTCTCAATGAAATGGTCAAAGAGAACGTGATTGCTCAGCTGAACAATATCAAAACACACCCTTCGGTAGCGGTGGCGCTGCGTAAAGGCAAAGTGCGTCTGCATGGGTGGGTTTATGATATTGAGAGCGGCGGCATTATTGCCCTGACCAAAGGCGGCGAAAGGTTCATTTCGTTGTCTGAGAATCCTGAGACCTGCTTCGAGTGATTCCCTAACCACCTGCAATGCAGGTGGTTTCTTCTCCCATTCTGTGAAAATTTCCCGCCAAAGCGCAGCGTGCGCTCTACACTTGAGAAGCGATTTACCTCTTATAAGGGCTTTCTCATGCGATTTCGTCTTTATATTCCTGCTTTAACGCTGGCTATGCTGGCGGTAGGTTGTACCTCTCATGTTGCGGATAAACAGCAGTTTTCCGGCTTTCTCGGCGATTACAGCCAGTTAAAATCTGAACAGTCACCCAGCGGTAAACCGACATTGCGCTGGATCTCGCCGGATTATCACAGCGCGGATTACACCAACGTGGTGTTCGAACCCGTGGTTTATTATCCCGCCGCGCGACCGACTGAACGCATCAGCCAGCAGACATTGGATCAAATCCGTCAGTACACCGATAGTCAGTTAAAACGCGCGGTCGCAGAACGTAAACCGGTGGTGGGCAAGCCTGGTGCACATACGCTCAGGGTGAAAAGCGCCATCACCGCCGTGACGGCAGAAAACGAAGGGATGCAGTTCTACGAAGTGGTGCCGATTGCGGCAGTTGTAGCGAGCACCATGGCGGCCACTGGCCACCGTACGCAAAACAGTGCGCTGTTCCTCGAGGTGGAAGCGGTCGATGCGCAGACCGGTAAGCCAATGATCAAAGTCGTGCGCAAAGCCTTTGGTAAATCCCTGCCGAACAACAGTACGCCAATTACGCTCAACGATCTTCGTCCGGGCATAGACGAAATGATTCGTGATGTCGTGGCCTTCTCCGCGCCTTAATCTCGTTGCCCGGCATGATGTCGGGCTTAATGTTTTGTAAATCCTGCACATCCTTTCTTACGGGCTGACTACCCTTAACGGCAGACCGTGATAAAGGAGAATCCCATGCGTTTACTGCCTGTCGCGCTGTTGCTTGGCGCATTGAGCTATGCCCATTCGACCCTGGCTGCTGATGTTCAGGTTCAGGTACTACAGGACAAACTTGATCATCCGTGGTCAGTGGCTTTTCTGCCTGACAATCAAACGTTGTTAATAACCGAACGCTCCGGGCAACTCCGCAGTTGGCAGCCGGGAAAAGGCTTGTCGCAACCCATTAGCGGCGTACCCAAAGTGTGGGCAAATCGTCAGGGCGGCTTGCTGGATGTGGTGCTGGCACCGGATTTCGCCCAAAGCCGCCGCGTGTGGCTCAGTTACACCACGGCAGATGACGAGGGGCGGGCGGGCGGTGTGGTCGGCTATGGTCGGCTCAGCGACGATAACCGTCAATTGAGCGACTTCAAGGTGGTGCTGGAGCAGACACCGAAACTCTCCAGCGGTGCCAATATGGGGACCCGGCTGGCATTTGATGGTCAGGGCTATCTCTACATTGCCTTTGGCGACAACTTTTCCAGCCTCAGCGCCCAACAGCTCGACAAGCTTTCAGGAAAAATCGTGCGCCTGACCCAGAACGGTGAAATCCCGGCAGACAATCCTTTTATCCAGCGCAAAGACGCGCGGGCAGAAATCTGGTCTTACGGCATGCGTAATCCACAGGGATTAGCTTTCAATCCGTGGACACAGCAAATGTGGGAGAGTGAACACGGCCCACGCGGCGGCGATGAAGTGAATATCCCGCAGAAAGGCAAAAATTACGGCTGGCCATTGGCCACCTACGGCATTGATTACAGCGGGCAGAAAGTGCCGGAAGCGCAGGGCACGCACGTGGCGGGCACGGAACAACCGCAGTTCTGGTGGAAAGTGTCACCAGCCATCAGCGGGATGGCGTTTTACAACAGTGCACGTTTCCCGCAGTGGAAAAACTCGCTGTTTATCGGCGCATTAAAGGAAAAAAGCCTGATTCGCCTGCGGGTGAACGGTGAGAAAGTGGTCGAAGAGCAGCGACTGCTGGTGGATCGCGGTGAACGTATTCGCGATGTGCGTCAGGGGCCGGATGGTTATCTCTATGTGCTCACCGACGAAGCCAACGGTAAGCTGCTAAAAGTCGGGCTGGCGGAACCCGCCAGCGCCTCGCGTGGTTAACTTAACGCACCCAGCTGCATACTTCCCAACCCCGCTGCTGCGCTTCCTGCTGCAGCAGCGCATCCGGGTTAATGACCCAGGCGTGATCAGCATGGTTGAGCAAGGGTAAATCGTTCATGGAGTCGCTGTAAGCCCAGGTTTTTTCAAAGCGCTTATCCTGTTGCAAAGCCTTCCAGTCACTCAGACGAGTGACTTTCCCCTCGCGATAGGTGGCGGTGCCATAAATCTGGCCGCTGTAGCGCTCGTCAACCACTTCTACGCCAATCGCCAACGCGCCGTGTACACCCAGACGTTGCGCAATCGGCACCGCCAGATGATCGCCACTGGCGGTAATGATCATCACGGTGTCGCCGCGTTGCTGATGCCAGTTTATGCGTTCCCGTGCGGCGGGGAAGACGCGTGGCAGAATATCGCGATGGATGAAACGCCGTACCCAACCCTCAACCGTCAGGGTCGCCATACCGGCGAGCGGGGAAAGCGTTGTGTTCATATACTCTTCAATCGACAGGGTGCCGGCATGGTATTTCTCCATTAAGGCTTGTTCCTGTGAGATGAGTGCTTCGGGGGCAAATCCCTGTGAGACCAGCCAGCGCAGCCACAGGCTGGTACTGTCTTCACAAATCAGGGTTTCGTCCAGATCGAAAACGGCTAAGTCCATCGTGGTTCTCCTCGGGCTGATTGGCATCAGGTTAGCGGAATTTTGTGACTGGCTTAACCGTTCTGCGAAAAATCGGAATTTCTCTCACTTTTTCCACTACGGCGTAACAGTAAAAGTGGCAGCGGGTCGGGGTTGATGCCAGGGTTACTCTAATAAACTCTATAAAACTTTACGGTTGGACGGTTTTGTTCGCAGGTGGTAAGCGTGTAGCTTTTATTAAGACATGTCTTACCTGCTAGAAAACCATGATTTAACAAGGACAATCTGGTCACGCTCATGAGAAAAAACTCCGTCATTTCTGCCTTGCGGCCGCTGGCTGCCACTTCATTATTAGTGCTTTTCCTTCCCATCACCACTCAGGCTGAACAGGCGCCTGCTGCACCGCAAATTGAGGCCAAAGCCTGGATTTTAATGGACTACAACAGCGGCAAGATATTGGCTGAGTCCAATGCCGACCAGCGGTTGGACCCCGCCAGCCTGACCAAAATGATGACCAGCTACGTGGTCGGCCAGGCGCTAAAAGCCGGCAAGATCCACAACGATGACCTGGTCACTATCGGCCAGGATGCATGGGCAACCGGCAACCCGAAGCTGCGCGGTTCTTCACTGATGTTCCTGAAACCGGGTGACCGTATTCCGGTCTCTGAACTCAACAAGGGCGTGGTGATTCAGTCAGGCAATGATGCCTGCATCGCGCTGGCCGATTATGTCGCCGGTAGCCAGGACTCGTTTATCGGTCTGATGAACAACTACGTTAAGGCGTTTGGATTACAGAATACCCACTTTATGACCGTGCACGGGCTGGATGCCGATGGGCAATACAGTACCGCGCGCGATATGGCGATTATCGGCCAGCGTTTGATCAGCGATGTACCTGAAGAGTATGCGTTAAACAGTGAGAAAGAGTTCACCTTTAATCACATCAAGCAGATGAACCGTAACCGCCTGTTGTGGAGCAGTAACCTGAAGGTGGATGGGATTAAAACCGGACACACTTCGGGCGCGGGTAATAACCTGGTCGCGTCCGCCGTGGACGGAGACATGCGTTTGATCTCAGTGGTACTGGGTACGCAAACCGATGCGATCCGCTTCCGTGAAAGTGAGAAGCTCCTCACGTGGGGTTTCCGTTTCTACGAGACAGTGACACCGATTAAAAGCGATAAGCCTTTTGCCCAGCAGCGCGTGTGGTTCGGTGAGCAGAGTCAGGTCAATCTCGGTGTCGCGAAAGACGCAGCGATCACCGTGCCGAAAGGGCAGATGAAAAACCTCAAGGCGAGTTTCACCCTGAACTCACCGCAGCTGGAAGCGCCACTGGAGAAGAATCAGGTGGTGGGGACTATTGATTTCCAGCTGGATGGCAAAACCGTGGATCAGCGTCCGCTGGTGGTGATGGAAGCGGTGCCGGAGGGCGGATTTATTGGCCGTATCTGGGATTTCATTATGATGAAATTTAACGGCTGGTTTGGGAAGTGGTTTAGCTAATCAGCATAAGGGCGACCCGATCGGGCCGCCCTTAGCATTATCCGCGCACCCAGCCTTTCTTAATCGGCGTAGCGAACAGCGTGCGATACACCTGATGGGTGAAAGCCAGCATGCGGTCGCCATACAGCTGCCACGCCATATGCGAAGCCAGACACGCCAGCAAGCCCACCAAAAATCCGCCCAGCATATCCATTGGCCAATGCACGCCCAGATAGACGCGCGACCAGGCAATGGTGCTGCCGACCGCCAGTAAAATCACCCCTGACCACAGTCGGTGCCAGAAGATAAACGCCAGCGCAAAGGTGAAAATAGTGGTGCCATGATCGCTGGGGTAAGAGTCATCGGCGGCGTGTGCCAGGAATTGATGTCCGAAGCCAATGGCAAACGGGCGCGGATGTGGCAGCAGTTGGCCGACACACCATGAAATGCTTAATGCATAAATCAGCGCCATGCCGGTTTTCAGTACCAGCGCGCGTTGAGATTGCACCTGATCGCGCGGCCCCCAAAACCATAAGGCCACAATCAGCAGCGGGACAATGGCAATCACATCTTTGGCGATAAAGGTCGCCAGATTAATCAACCATGGCGGTGAATCCGTCGTGGCGTTGATCCATAGAAACAGGCTATGGTTGAGCGCTTCCATCACGTTTGCTTTTCCTCATCTTGTCTACCCAAAAAGAAACACCAGCAAAAATCAGCACCTGGCTCAGCCACACCCACCAGCCAGCCCACAAGTTGTGAGAGAAAAAGTGGGCACCGCGCATCACCTGTCCGTATCCCATCAGTAAGCCCACCGCGATACCGAACAACAGCGCCAGCACGGCGCGGCGCGGACGCTCGGGCCACCACAGGAAGAACAGCGCCATCAGGGCAAAGCCGCTGGAAGCGTGACCGCCAGGGAAACATTGCCCCGGACCGCTATTGACCGGAGTGGGATCCAGCAGCACAAAACTGGCTGCCTTACCGCCAAACATCGCCAAATCCCACGGACAGGAGTGCGCGCTGTGCGCCTTCAGGATGCCCACCACTAGCGGCCCCATACCAAATAGCAGGGCCACCAACACGCGGCGGCCATCACGCTTCTGCACACCTCGTAACAACATCAATACCGCTCCAGCGATGATCACATCCTTGAACAAGCGATGATTGATCAGATCCAGCCAGCGGTTGTGTTGCCATGGAAACGTCTGCGTCTGTGGGTCAAACCACTGCTGGCTGATCGCGATATCCAGGCTTTCGTGGCGCGACCACCAAATAAACACCAGTGCTGAAATTGCCAGTAAAATAAAGTTGATAGCGTAAAAGCGACCAGACAAACAATAAATAGTCGGGCTCTTAATCTTATCGTGGGTTGTTGGAGTGTTTAACTTTGATGAAAGTTGCATGAATATTGGAAAATAGCGAAACCAGAGTGGCAGGGTCGCAATTTACGCTTAGGAGAACCTTAAGCAACAGGAATTGCAGGCATAAAAAAACCCGCAAGTCAGTGACCGGCGGGCTCCACAATTTGGGGATTTCAAAGAAAAGCAGTGGCACTTATTCAGACTGCGCCCCAAATAGAAAGTTCTGAACGCAGTAAAAATATTTTTAAAAAGGCAAAAGCGGCCAAATTATCACAATAAGCGTGCCGGCGAGCGTCAGCAAAACGTTAGCAATCGCATAAGTTCCTGCATAGCCGAGTGCCGGAATGCTACTGCGTGCGGTATCGCTGATAATCTCCATGGCCGGGGCACAGGTGCGAGCGCCCATGATGGCACCAAACAGCAGCGCGCGGTTCATACGCAGCACGTAGGCACCAAACAGATAGCAAATCACCACCGGGATCAGACTCACCAGCAGACCGCTGAGCAACATCAAGGCGCCCGCGCTGCCAAGGCCATGTTGCAGGCCACTACCGGCGCTCAGGCCGACACCTGCCATAAACACCATCAAACCGAACTCTTTCACCATGGTCAGCGCCCCTTGCGGAATGTAGCCAAAGGTCGGATGGTTGGCGCGCAGGAAGCCGAGCATGATACCCGCGAACAGCAAACCGGCGGCGTTACCGATGCCAAAGCTGAAGTTGCTGAACTGGAAGGTGATCATGCCGATCATCAACCCGATGATAAAGAAGGCGCAGAAGGCCAGCAGATCGGTCATCTGACTGTGAATCGCAATAAAGCCGATGCGATCCGCCAGGCTTTTCACACGGCGCGCTTCACCGCTCACCTGCAATACATCGCCTTTGTTCAGCATGATGCTGTCATCAATCGGCATCTCAATCTGACTACGAATCACTCGGTTAAGGAAACAACCATGATCGGTGAGTTTCAGATGGCTCAGGCGTTTATTCACCGCATTGTGGTTCTTCACTACAATCTCTTCGGTGACGATGCGCATGTCGAGCAAATCGCGGTCGAACACCTCTTTGCCGTTACGGAAGCTGGCATCGAGGCGTGCGTGTGCGTCGGGATAGCCCACCAGCGAGATCTCATCGCCGAGTTGTAGCATCGCATCCCCATCCGGGCTGGCGAGAATACCGTTACGGCGCAGGCGTTCAATGTAGCAGCCGGTCTGGCGATGAATGCCCAGCTCGCGCAGATTTTTACCGCCGCTCCATTCCACCAGTTCCGGGCCAACGCGATAGGCGCGGATCACAGGCAGGAATACTTTGCGCTGGCTGTCAGCATCCAGACCACGTTCCCGTGCAATCTGCTGCGCGCAGGTGGGTAAGTCCTGATGTTGCAGACGAGGCAGATAGCGCGCGCCAAAGATCAGGCTGACCAGACCAATCAAATAGGTGAGGGCGTAACCGAGGCTGAGGTTATCCTGCATCATGCTGAGCTGATGGTCGTCACTGATGCTTTGTCGCAGCGTGTCACCCGCGCCCACCAGCACCGGCGTGGAGGTCATGGAACCGGCCAGCATGCCTGCCGTGAGACCAATATCCCAGCCGAACACTTTGCCGAGTCCCAACGCAACGAGCAGGGCGCTGACCACCATAACAATGGCAAGAAGGAAGTAGTTTTTACCGTCGCGGAAAAAGATCGAGAAAAAGTTAGGTCCGGCTTCAACACCGACACAAAAAATAAACAACATAAAGCCGAGACTGAGTGCGTCGGTATTTATCGCAAAGTGCTGCTGACCTAAAATCAATGAAACAACGAGGACACCAATGGAATTTCCTAGCTGTACCGAGCCGAGACGTAATTTGCCTAAGCACAGCCCCAGGGCTAAGACGACAAATAATAACAGAACGTCATTTCCGCTTAACAATTCTGCGACGTTAATGTTCACGGTTTAACTTCTTCTTTACCTGTAACAAGTTGATGAAAGGGCCTTTTTTCGCTATCTTGTGGCAGCTGTGAATGTCCTTGCCGCCAGGAAGGTGCAGACCATTATTTAAAACGGCGTCATTCTAATCATAAATAACTTCCTCAGCTATCAGCAGTTTTTAATCCTTCTGCCAGCGGCTGTTTCTTTTTATTTCCACTTGTGCGCATCAGGGCAGTAAACGTTTCAATATTGTTAACAACAAAGTTGAGGATGGTTATGTTGCAGCGCAATAATCGCTGGCCAGCATCGGTTCTGGGTATGATGCTTTATACGCTGGTGTTTATTTTTGCACACCATTTTTGGGCCGTTGCCGCGGAACAAGCGATGCGCGGACAGCCTGAATTATTGCTGTTTTTATTGCCGGGCATGTTAATGGCGCTGTTGCAGCCGGATAGTCCCCTGGTCAGTACACTGTGGGTCGCCGTGGTGGGCACGCTTTTGGGTATGGCCTGGATGTGGCTCACCGTCACGCAGATGCACAGTTGGCTGCTGATTGTTGCATGGAGTTTAAGTGCGCTGTTTTGGGCTGGATGCGGGGCGTTACTGATCCGCCTGATGAGGATTATGCTGGCGATGCGTGCCGAATAGCACGATCAAAAACGGGCCCGCAGGCCCGTTTGCTTAGGCTTCAACACCCAGATTTTCTTTGGTCCATGCCGCAAATTCGGTGTAACCACCGATGTGCTGGTCATCAAGGAAAATCTGCGGCACGGTGGTTACCGGTTTGCCGGCACGTGCTTCCAGGTCGGCCTTGGTGATGCCGGTCGCCTGAATATCGACGTACTGATAGTTGAAATCATCGCGCTCGCTGGTCAGCTTGGTGGCTAACTCTTTCGCACGTACGCAGTATGGGCAGCTTGAACGGCCAAAAATCACTGCAATCATTGCTTCTCTCCTTCCGCTGCTGTTTTGTGACCAGTTTCACATTACAGCGTGAATAATGGCTAACATCATGCCCGCCCATCCTGCTTAAGCAAAGAAGAAAATGCCTGTTACTCTAATGACCGCAATCTATGTCCATCATACTTCACTCCGCAGACGCGTTTGGCTTCAGTTAAGCTGCTGGTGATAGCCATGCCTTGCTGCAGAGCGAATTATTCGGGTCTAAAATGCGACTGACCTATTGAGCAACTGAGGAAATCGCCCATGCGTAATCTGGCCACGTTGCCGAAACCGGTTTTGCTGCTGGAAGTGCTTGGCGTGCTCGCGGTGATTGGTGCGCTATTACTGGTTAATAACTGGATTGCGGCACCTGATTTTATGGCGCAGAAGTCGCTGGCGACGCTGCTTTTTTTCCTTGGCATTGCGCTGATGCTGCCTGCCGCCTGGCTGATGATGTGGCGTACCGCGCAAGCGATGGCACCGCAGTTGTTCAATCACAACCACAAAAAGAAGTAACCGGAGAGGATTATGACGCCGACCATCGATTTACTGTGCAGCCACCGTTCCATTCGCGCCTTTACCGAGCAGGGCATTGATGATGCTCAGCGCAGCGCGATCATTGCTGCAGCACAAGCGGCCTCGACCTCCAGTTTTTTACAATGCTCCTCGATTATTCGCATTACCGACCAGGAAAAGCGTGATCAGCTGGTGCAACTCACCGGCGGGCAGCCATGGGTGAGTGCCGCCGCTGAGTTTTGGGTGTTTTGTGCCGACTTTAATCGTCATCAGCAGATTTGCCCGGATGCGCATCTCGGACGCGCCGAGCAACTGCTGTTGGGTTGTGTCGATACCGCATTAATGGCACAAAACGCCATGGTCGCGGCGGAATCGCTGGGGCTGGGTGGCGTGTTTATTGGTGGTATCCGTAACAGTATCGCGCAAGTCACCGATTTGCTGGAACTGCCGAAATTTGTGCTGCCACTGTTTGGCTTCTGCATCGGCCATCCAGCCTCTGCCCCAGACGTGAAACCGCGTATGCCAGCGGCGATGCTGGTGCATGAAAATCGTTATCAATCTGTCGATAAAAGCGTGCTGGACCAGTACGATAACCAAATCACGGCTTATTACCAGCAGCGTGACAGCAACCAGCGTTCGGAAACCTGGAGCGAACTGATTCAACGCCTGATCATCAAAGAAACGCGTCCGTTTATGCTGGATTATCTGCATCAACAGGGCTGGGCAACGCGCTAAGCACAAGGAATTCTGCAATGAAGATGGCCATTCTCACGCGTGATGGAACGCTGTACTCGTGTAAGCGCCTGCGCGACGCCGCGGAAGAGCGTGGCCATCAGGTGCAGATGATCGATCCGCTCTCCTGCTACATGAACATCAACTCCGATTCGCCCGCGGTGCATTATCGTGGCGAACCGCTGGGCCACTTTGATGCCGTTATCCCGCGTATTGGCACGGCGACCACCTTTTACGGCACGGCGGTGCTGCGCCAGTTCGAGATGTTGGGCAGCTATCCGCTGAATGAATCGGTGGCCATCACCCGGGCGCGTGACAAACTGCGATCGCTGCAGCTGCTGGCGCGCGAAGGCATTGATATGCCGATCACCGGGTTCGCCTCTTCGCCTGATGATACCCAGGATGTGATCGCCATGGTCGGTGGTGCGCCGCTGGTGGTGAAACTGGTAGAGGGCACGCAGGGGATTGGCGTGGTGCTGGCGGAAACGCGCCAGGCGGCGGAGAGCGTGATTGATGCCTTTCGTGGCCTAAACGCCCACATTCTGGTGCAAGAGTTTATCAAAGAGGCACAGGGGCGAGATATTCGCTGCCTGGTGATCGGCAATGAAGTGGTAGCGTCGATTGAGCGTGAAGCGAAAGAGGGGGATTTCCGCTCAAATCTTCATCGTGGCGGTAAAGCGCACGCGGTGACCATCACCGAAAAAGAGCGCGAAATCGCCGTGAAAGCCGCATCCACGCTCGGGCTGGAAATCGCAGGGGTGGATATTTTACGCGCCAATCGCGGTCCACTGGTGATGGAGGTCAATGCCTCGCCAGGGCTTGAGGGCATCGAAGGCACCACCGGCCTCGACATCGCTTCCATGATGATTCATTGGGTAGAAGCGCATGCTTGCCCCGGCTATCGTCTTAAAACCGGGGGCTAGGCGCGCTTTTACGTGGTTTTCGTGGCATCAGTTAGACTTTTTCCGTAAGCTAAGGCGCTTATTTCTTCACCCCACAGGACATAACGATGGATTCACTGGTCGTTCCTGACATCGACATCCTGCGTCGCTGGCTGGATCAACAAAATATCACCTGGTTCGAATGCGATGCCTGCCAGGCACTGCACCTGCCGCACATGCAGAATTTTGACGGGGTGTTTGATGCAAAAATCGACCTGGTGGACAACGTCATCCTCTTCTCGGCCCTCGCGGAAGTGAAACCCACAGCATTGATTCCTTTGGTCGGCGATTTATCGCATATCAATGCCAGTTCGCTTACGGTGAAGGCCTTTATCGATATCCAGGATGACAATCTGCCCAAGCTGATTGTCTGCCAGTCGATCAGTACCACTGCCGGATTGACGTTTGGTCAGTTCTCGCACTTTATGAAGCAAAGTGAAGAGGGCGTTTCCATGGTGATCATGGAAGCCTTTGCCAATAATTTGCTGATGATGGGCGAAGAAGAGGAGCGCCAACCCAGCTCCAGCAGCCACGCGATGCTGCACTGAGTTCCCCGCCTCGCTAACTGCCGCTTTTTGCGGCAGTTTTCATTTTAGCCCTACCACTTTTTATTCTGCATTTTGCCCTTTATTGCCAGATATTAGTCGTGCTTTATGCCGCTAGTGCCAAACCCCATAGCAGAAACATGCATAAAATATCGCAAAAAGGCGTTTTTTACGCTGGGATCTGGCACGCCTGAAGCAGGGGGGCTATTCTTGCGGGGCTGCTTGAGACATGCAACCTCAGCACAACTATAGGTTTTTGCTATTAAACTCCCGCTGAATATTGATTCATTGTGTGTCTGTGATTAAACAGAAAAAACGCAACGTCCGGATCGCGTGTATGCAGCGTTGTGATGACCCCCTCAGGAGGAAGTAAAACATGATCAACCAACGTAAAAAATGGTTGCCAGGTGTGGTTGCAGGTGTACTGATGGCGACGGCCGTTAGTGCTCAGGCAGAGGATAAAACGCTGCACGTCTATAACTGGTCCGATTATATTTCGGCCGACACCGTGCCGAATTTTGAAAAGCAGACCGGTATCAAAGTGGTCTACGACGTGTTCGATTCCAACGAAGTGTTGGAAGGTAAGCTGATGGCGGGTTCTACCGGCTACGACGTTGTGGTGCCATCTTCCAGCTTCCTTGCTCGCCAGCTACAGTCCGGCGTTTTCCAGGAGCTGGATAAGAGCAAGCTGCCAAACTATAAAAACCTCGATCCTGATTTGATGGCGAAAGTCGCGCAGCACGATCCGGGTAACAAATATGCGATTCCGTATCTGTGGGGTACCACCGGTATCGGCTATAACCTCGATAAGGTAAAAGCCGCGCTGGGTACTGATGCGCCCGTCAACAGCTGGGATTTGGTGCTGAAGCCTGAAAACCTGGAAAAACTGAAAAGCTGTGGTGTCTCCTTCCTCGATGCGCCGGAAGAGATCTTCGCCACCGTGCTGAACTACCTTGGCAAAGATCCGAACAGCTCTGACGCTAAAGATTACACCGGCGCCGCGACCGATCTGCTGCTGAAGCTGCGTCCTAATATCCGCTACTTCCACTCGTCTCAGTACATTAACGACCTGGCGAATGGCAACATCTGTGTGGCGATCGGCTGGTCTGGCGATATCCTGCAGGCGAAAGATCGTGCAGCCAAAGCCAACAACGGCGTGCACCTGGGTTACAGCGTGCCGAAAGAGGGCGCTCTGGCCTTCTTCGACATGATGGCGATTCCGAAAGACGCGAAAAACCTCGACGCAGCCTATCAGTGGCTGAACTACATCATGGATCCAAAAGTGATCGCGGATGTCTCTAACAAGATGAACTACGCCAACGGCAACAAGGCGTCACTGCCATTGATTAATGCGGATGTGCGCAACAATCCGGGCATCTTCCCAACGCCGGATGCGATGGCCAAGCTGTTTGTGCTCAAAGTCCAGGATCCGAAACTGGATCGTGCGCGCACCCGTGCATGGACTAAAGTAAAAAGTGGTAAGTAATTCGTTCTAAACGGATTCGTTACCTGAAGACGACAACAGAGGTGCGGTGATGGCCTCTGTTGTGCCATTTTAGCGGCTGGCTGTGCCGCGCTACACCGCTTAGCGCCGGAGAAATGTTAGTGAACGACGCGATTCCCCGCCCCCCAAATAAAACGGCTAAGGCGTTAACGCCGCTGCTGGAAATTCGCAACCTGACCAAATCTTTTGACGGCCAGCACGCCGTAGATGATGTCAGCCTGACCATTTATAAAGGTGAGATTTTTGCCCTGCTGGGTGCTTCCGGCTGTGGTAAATCGACCTTGCTGCGCATGCTGGCGGGCTTTGAGCCACCGACCAGCGGGCAGATTGTGCTGGATGGGCAAGACCTGTCGCACGTTCCGCCTTATCAGCGCCCGATCAATATGATGTTCCAGTCCTACGCGCTGTTCCCGCACATGACGGTGGAGCAGAACATTGCCTTTGGATTGAAGCAGGATAAATTGCCGAAAGGCGAAATCAGCAGCCGCGTGGCCGAAATGCTGACGCTGGTGCATATGCAGGAATTTGCTAAGCGTAAACCGCATCAGCTTTCCGGCGGTCAGCGTCAGCGCGTGGCGCTGGCGCGTAGCCTGGCGAAACGCCCCAAACTGCTGCTGCTGGATGAGCCGATGGGCGCGCTGGATAAGAAACTGCGCGACCGCATGCAGCATGAAGTGGTGGATATTCTGGAGCGCGTCGGCGCGACCTGCGTGATGGTGACGCACGACCAGGAAGAAGCCATGACCATGGCCGGTCGTATTGCCATCATGAACCGCGGTAAGTTCGTGCAGATTGGTGAGCCGGAAGAGATCTACGAGCATCCTACCAGCCGCTATAGTGCCGAGTTTATTGGATCGGTCAACGTGTTTGACGGCCTGCTGCGTGAGCGCACGGAAGAGGGCGTGGTCATTGATGCGCCGGGCCTGGTACATCCGCTTAAAGTGCAGACCGATGTCTCTATCATCGATAACGTGCCCGTGCATGTCGCTTTACGTCCGGAAAAAGTGATGCTGTGCGAAGAGGTGCCGGCGGATGGCTGCAACTTTGCCGTCGGCGAAGTGGTGCATATTGCCTATCTCGGTGACCTGTCGATTTATCACGTTCGCCTGCGCAGCGGTCAGATGATCAGCGCGCAGCTGCAGAATGCACATCGCTACCGCAAAGGTGCGCCAACATGGGGTGATGAAGTTCGCCTGTGCTGGGACGCCGACAGCTGTGTGGTTCTGACGGTTTAAGGAGGCGTAATGAGCCAGATTTCTCAACGCAGCGAGCCGGAAGTGGTGGGCACACCGCTGCAGCGCTGGGGCACGCGCATTAAAATGCTGCATGGCCGCAAGCTGGTGATTGCCTTGCCTTATCTTTGGCTGATCCTGCTGTTTCTGCTGCCGTTCCTGATCGTGCTGAAGATCAGTTTCGCCGATATTGCGCGTGCCATTCCGCCTTACACCGATCTGGTGACCTGGGCCGATGACCAGCTCAATCTGGTGCTGAATCTCGGTAACTACATCACGTTGACGGATGATCCGCTGTATGCCGAAGCCTATCTGACTTCACTCAAGGTGGCGGCAATTTCTACCGTGATCTGTCTGCTGATCGGATATCCACTGGCGTGGGCGGTAGCGCACAGCAAACCTTCAATGCGCACCATCCTGCTGTTGCTGGTGATCTTGCCCTCCTGGACCTCTTTCCTGGTGCGCGTGTACGCGTGGATGGGCTTGCTGAACAACAACGGCATTCTTAACCGCTTCCTGATGTGGCTGGGGGTTATCGATCACCCGCTGGTGATTCTTTACACCAATACTGCGGTGTATATCGGCATTGTTTACTGCTATCTGCCGTTTATGGTGTTGCCGATCTATACCGCGCTAACCCGTATCGACTACTCGCTGGTCGAGGCCTCACTGGATCTGGGCGCGCGTCCGCTTAAAACCTTCTTTAGCGTGATTGTGCCGCTGACCAAAGGCGGGATTATCGCCGGTTCGATGCTGGTGTTTATCCCGGCGGTAGGGGAGTACGTGATCCCAGAACTGCTGGGAGGGCCGGACAGCATCATGATTGGCCGTATTCTATGGCAGGAGTTCTTTAATAACCGTGACTGGCCGGTGGCTTCAGCGCTGGCGGTGATCATTCTGTTGATTTTGATTCTGCCGATCATCTGGTTCCACAAGCATCAAAATCGTGAGTTAGGAGAGAAGGAATGAATCAGTTACCGACCATTCGCTCTCCATGGCGTACGGCGATTTTGGCCGCATGCTTCCTGTTCCTGTACGCGCCGATGCTGCTGCTGGTGGTTTACTCCTTCAACAGCTCGCAGTTGGTCACCGTGTGGGAGAGCTTCTCATTCCACTGGTACAAAGTGCTGTTCCAGGACGATGCGATGCTGGATGCCGTTGGCCTCAGCCTGACTATCGCCGCGCTCTCGGCCACCATGGCGGTGGTGTTGGGCACTATGGCGGCGGTGATCATCGTGCGTTTCGGCCGTTTCCGTGGGCATAGCGGTTTTGCATTTATGCTCACTGCACCGCTGGTGATGCCGGATGTGATCACCGGGTTGTCACTGCTGCTGCTGTTTGTAGCAATGGGCAACACCTTTGGCTGGCCGAGCGATCGCGGCATGCTCACCATCTGGCTGGCGCACGTTACCTTCTGTACCGCTTATGTGGCGGTGGTGATCAACTCCCGTCTGCGCGAGCTGGATCGTTCCATCGAAGAAGCGGCAATGGATCTCGGGGCGACGCCGCTGAAAGTATTCTTCGTGATAACCGTACCCATGATTGCTCCGGCAATTGTCACCGGCTGGCTGCTGGCCTTTACGCTGTCACTCGATGATCTGGTGATTGCCAGCTTCGTCACCGGGCCAGGCGCTACCACGTTGCCAATGGCGATCTTTGCTACCGTGCGACGCGGCGTCAATCCAGAGATCAATGCGTTAGCCTCGTTGATTTTGTTTGTCGTCGGCCTGGTCGGTTTCATCGCCTGGCGCTTTATGGCGCACGAAGAAAAGCAACGTTTACGCGATATTCAGAAAGCTAAACGTGGCTGAAAGCCGTAACATTTGCCAATATAAGAACGGGCCGGTTTAATGGCCCGTTTTTTTATGGTTACGGAGTCAAACCATGTCGGAAACCCTCAAAAACGCGATGGCAAATTCTACGCCTGCACCGGTGATGGTGGCGGGGATCGCCATTATTGCCACGCGCTGTCTCAGCGTGCTGATGCTGGCCAATGAACTGGGTTACGACGAAATGGCTAACTTTGTCCACCGTAGCGCGCAGGCGTGGGATTCCACGCTAATTTTTATCGCCAGTCAGCTGATCTTTCTGTTTGAACTACGCTGTGCCTTTACCCTGTTGCGCGGTAGCAATCGCGGACGATGGGGTTATGTGATGGCGCAAATTATCGTGCTCGGTTATATGCTGATGGCGTCCGTTGGGTGGATCTACCCGGAAATCTTCAGTATTCCCGGTGAGACTAATGCACAGATCATTCATCACACGCTGATGCAGAAAGTGCCGGATGCGCTGGTGGTACTGCTGTTGTTTGTGCCGGCCAGCAGTCGCGCATTTTTCCGCGCCCGGTGATACAATCTGCCCCCGATTTTTCTCCCGATTCTGAATATAGGCCTTTCCATGCATTGCGCGCTTTATGATGCCGGTCGCTGTCGTTCGTGCCAGTGGCTGGAGAAACCCTATCCGCAGCAGCTCAGCGAGAAGCAGTCGCTGCTCGAGCAGTTACTGTCGCAGACCGCGGTGGCTGAGTATTTACCGCCGGTGACCTCCGCGCTGCAGGGTTTTCGTAATAAAGCCAAAATGGTGGTGAGCGGCAGCGTAGAGCGGCCGATTTTTGGCATGGTGGCGCGTGATGGCGATCCAGTTGATCTGTGTGATTGCCCGCTCTATCCCGCCAGCTTTGCGCCGGTGTTCGATGTGCTGAAACCCTTTATTGCCCGCGCCGGATTAACGCCCTACAACGTGGCGCGAAAACGCGGTGAACTGAAATTCTTGCTGCTGACCGAGAGTTCGCAAGGTGGCATGATGCTGCGGTTTGTGCTGCGATCCACCAGCAAACTTGAGCAGTTACGCGCGGCTTTACCCTGGCTGCAGCAGCAGTTGCCGCAGCTGAAAGTGATCTCCGCCAACATCCAGCCGGTGCATATGGCGATTCTGGAAGGGGATGAAGAGATTGCGTTGACGCCGGATCAGGCGCTGGCGGAGTGTTTCAATCAGGTGCCGCTGTATATTCGCCCGCAGAGTTTCTTCCAGACTAACCCGCAGGTCGCCGCCGATTTGTATGCCACGGCGCGTGATTGGGTCGCGGAGCTGCCGGTGTCCAGCATGTGGGATCTGTTCTGCGGCGTGGGCGGTTTCGGCTTGCACTGTGCCACGCCCGAGATGCAGCTGACCGGTATTGAGATCAGTGCGGAAGCCATTGCCTGTGCGCAGCAGTCGGCTGAACAGTTAGGACTCGATAAGGTGAGTTTCGCCGCGCTGGATTCGACCCAGTTCGCCACATCGCGTGAGCAGGTGCCACAGTTGGTGCTGGTCAATCCGCCGCGTCGCGGGATTGGTGCTGAGCTGTGTGCTTATCTCAGTGAAATGGCGCCAGACTACATTCTCTATTCAAGCTGCAATCCCAGCACGATGGCGCAGGATATTGCACGTCTGGCCGATTACGCGGTGAGCCGCGTCCAGCTGTTTGATATGTTCCCGCACACCGCACATTTTGAAGTGCTGACATTACTGATTAAGAAGGGTGGAGCCACGTAGCCACCGCCTGAACGGAGGACGTGCAGAACCTGTCAGGTGGCACGCCACGAGGCTCCATAATGCTTATTCCGGGAACCACTTCTGGTTGATTTGCTGCCAGGTGCCATCGGCTTTCAACGCCACCAGCGCGTCATTCATCTCTTTTAACAGCGCTGCATTGCCTTTACGCACCGCAATGCCTAAGCCGGTGCCGAAGTATTCGGTATCGGTGATATGTTCACCCACTGGGCTGAGGTCTTCATTGGCTTTTAGCCACTGATTGACCACCGCACTATCGCCAAATACGCCGTTCAGGCGACCATTTTTCAGATCGAGAATCGCATTCTGATAGCTGTCATAGGCCACGGCGATCACTTCAGGATGTTTCTCCAGCAGGTATTTCTGATGCGTGGTGCCATTCTCCACGCCGACACGCTTGCCTTTCAGTTGGCTGAAGTCGGTGTACTGGCCTTTATGTGCAATCACAATCGCGGAATTTGCGTAGTAGGGCTGAGTGAAATCGACCTGTTTGCTGCGCTCGGCGGTAATATCCATACCCGAGATAACCGCATCATAACGTCGGAACTTCAGCGAAGGGATCAGACTGTCAAACGCGTTATTGGTAAAGGTGCAATCCGCTTTCATTTGCTGGCATAAGGCTTTTGCCAGATCGATATCGAAGCCAACGATTTGGTTGTCGTGGTCGAGGGATTCAAACGGGGGATAGGTCGCAGAAGAGGCGAAGCGGATTTTTTCCGCAGCATAAGCATTCATTGCCAGTGTTGCCAGCGCCGCAGCAACAATCCATTTTTTCATTATGTGACTCCTGTAAACCATGCCAGAGATAGAACGGGTTACACGATGCCAGTAAATGAATTTATATGCAAATAATATGATTAAAAAATTACATGCGTTATTGGGGCGTAGCAGCGCGAGATATGACGCGTTTGTCCGCAGCACTTTCACCTCAGACAAACGCGATACTTCGCGCCACTACAACACTCAATTACGGTGTTCGAATGCCAATGCGCGCTTTTCGATTAAACGCATCATCAGCGTGAGCAAACCGTTGACCACCAGATAGATCAGCCCGGCAGCAGCATACACCGTGATGTCATAAGTGCGGCCATACAGCAATTGCCCATGGCCCATCACTTCCATCAGCGTAATGGTGTACGCCAGTGAAGTGCTCTTAAACACTAAAACGACTTCGTTAGAGTAAGAGGAGAGGGCGCGTTTAAACGCATACGGCAGCAGGATACGCAGCGTGTCTTTACGGTTCATCCCCAGCGCAGCGCAGGATTGCCATTGACCCGAAGGGATGGCGCGTACTGCACCGTAAAATAGCTGAGTGGTATAGGCTGCACTGTTGAGCGACAGTGCAATCAGCGCGCACAGCCAGGGCTGTGATAGCAGATGCCATAACCACGGCACGTTCTGAATGCTGGGAAACTGGCCGGGACCGTAATATATCAGGAAGATTTGCACCAGCAGCGGCGTGCCGGTGAACACCGTGATGTAGCCTTTCACCAGCCAGTTCAGCACCGGGACTTTCAGTGAGAGTACAATGGTACACAGCAGCGACAGCACCAGCGCGGCAATCAGTGACGCAATGGTTAAGGTCAGGCTGGTGTGCAGCCCTTTCAGGAGTTCGGGTAAGTAATCCAGCATGCGTCAGGCCCCCCGCTCGAAACGCGTGGTGCGTGATTCAATACGGCGCAGTATCGCCTGACTGAACAGCGTGATGATCAGGTAGACGGCCGCAGCCACCAGATACCAGGTAAAGGGTTCCTGGGTGCGTGTGGCAATGCTTTTGGTTTGCAGCATGATGTCATTCACGCTAATTAGCGACACCAGCGCAGTATCTTTCAGTAACACCAACCACTGATTGCCCAGGCCCGGCAGCGCATGACGCCACATTTGTGGCATGATCAGGCGGAAAAAAATCGCCGATTTCTTCATACCCAACGCCTGGCCAGATTCCCATTGGCCGACAGGCACTGCTTTCAGCGCGCCACGCAGCGTTTGGGAGGCGTAGGCCGAGTAAAGCATTGCCAGGGCAATGACGCCGCACAGGAAAGGGCTGACGTCGAAGTTTTCAATCTGAACCTGCACGGGAATGCTAAACAAGCCCAGATTGATATGGAAGCCATCGGATAAGGTCAGTAGCAGCTGTGAGGCACCAAAGTAGACAAACAGCACCACCAGAATTTCCGGCAGGCCACGGATCAGTGTCACCAGCCCGGTACCGATCCACGCCAGCGGTTTCCAGCGGACGGTTTCCCAGCCAGCAAAAATCATCGCCAGCACAAGGCCGGCGATCAGTGCACAAACAGCAAGCCCGACGGTCATGCCGGCGGCGCTTGCGAGTGGAATCATTTCATTCATCAAAGATTACTGCTGGAACCATTTGTTGTAGATGGTTTTGTAAGTGCCGTCAGCTTTGATCTTCTCCAGAGCGGTGTTGAATTTGCCCTGCAGCTCAGTATTACCCTGACGGACCGCGATACCCAGACCGGTACCGAAGTAATCTTTATCGGTCACTTTCTCACCCAACGGTGCGAGGTTGGCGTTCTGTTTCAGCCATTCGTTCACCACAGCGGTATCACCAAATACCGCATCAATGCGGCCATTTTTTAGGTCCAGAACCGCGTTCTGGTAGCTGTCATAAGGCACAACGGTGATGTCGCTGTGTTTATCAGACAGGTATTTCTGGTGCGTGGTGCCGTTCTGAACGCCAACACGTTTCCCTTTCAGCGCATCCACATTCGCCAGCTTGCCTTTCTGGGCAATAAAGATCGCGGAATTATCGTAGTAAGGCTTGGAGAACAGCACCTGCTTTTCACGCTCTGGGGTGATATCCATACCCGCCATCACGGCGTCAAAACGACGGAACTTCAGGCTGGGGATCAGGCTGTCAAATGCCTGGTTGGTGAAGGTACAGGTCGCATCAATCTCTTTACACAGCGCATTGGCCAGATCGACATCGAAGCCCTGAATTTTGTTGTCAGAATCCACAAATTCAAATGGAGGATATGAAGCTTCAGTGGCGAAACGCAGGGTCTGCGCAGCAGAAGCGCTGAGGCTCAGACCGGCAAGCAGTGCAGCAAGTACGACTTTTTTCATTAGATGCATCCTGACTTAGTGCGAAAGATAATGTGCAAACGCTTCGGTTTGCGGCTGTGTAAAGTGGCTGGCATCGCCTTGCTCAACGATATGGCCGTTCTCCATGTACACCACGCGGCTGGCGGTTTTGCGCGCCACCTCGACTTCGTGGGTCACAATCACCTGGGTGATCTGCGTTTGCGCCAGCTCACGAATGATGCTGACGATTTGCGCGGTGATTTCAGGGTCGAGGGCGGCGGTGGGTTCGTCGAACAACAGCACCTGCGGCTCCATCATCAACGCTCGGGCAATCGCCACACGTTGTTGCTGGCCACCAGAAAGATGCAATGGAAAACGATCGGCAAAGGGGGTCAGACGCAGACGCTCCAACAGTTTGTCAGCGCGCGCGCGTGCGGCGTCTTTGCTGAGACCGAGCACGCGGCACGGCGCTTCAATCAGATTCTGCACCACGCTGAGGTGTGGCCACAGATTGTATTGCTGGAACACCATGCCCACGTTTTGGCGCAGTTCACGGATCGCGCTGTCTGACGGCGCTTTGCTGAAGTCGAAGTGATTCCCGGCAATCTGCAGGCTGCCTGAACGCGGCAGCTCCAGCAGATTGAGGACGCGCAGGAGCGAACTTTTACCCGCGCCACTCGGCCCGAGCAACACCAGCGTCTCTCCCTGCGGACAAGCCAGGTTGATATCGAACAGTGCCTGATGGGCACCGTAAAAACAGTTTATGGCGTTTAGTTGAATACTCATGCGCAAAAAATGAATAGTAATTAGTGCCGCGAATCTTAACGTCACCAGAATAGTTATGCAATTGTGGTGGGTTAAAATTTATTAAACAGCAGTGAAGTCCCAAAAGCGTAGCACAATATCGCGCAGGTCAACGCCGGGAAGGGCTCGCTGGCTGCAATTTATTGATGAAAAATTAACAAAAAACGCCGCAAAGATGCGGCGCGCTTATGTTTAGAACTGAGTGCTGTAAAATTGAACAGCTATTTCTTCTCTTCCAGCAGCTGGCTGAGCGATCCGCCGCCTGCGTGCGGCCAGTCACCGACGTAACGAATATCATCCACCGCCCAGCAGGTTCCTTCGTGAATCATCAATACCTCGTCATGCCAGCTTTTGCCATCACGGCTCAAATCGACGCGCAGTGGGATGTTTCGTGCATCGCGATTAGGAATGGTTGAGGCGCTGGCAACATCGGCGGACGTGGGACCCTGTGCGAGGCTAGAGAACAGATCGCCCTGGCTCCAGGAGGCAGGTTTGCTGCTCTGCGTGCTGGCGCTCAGTAGTTTCTGGTACAGGCGATCGCTCAGGTAAGGGCGATATTTCGCCAGCGCGGTGCTATCGGGCAGACCCTGGCTGGGCTGGCTGATGCGCAAATCGTAAAACTGCTGCGCGACGCTATCTGGGCCACCGTCGGCACAGCTGGCAGTGCGCGGTCCGTTATCCTTGATCACCGGTTCAACGGTGGTACAGGCACTGAGCAGTAACGCAGCGGGAACAAGCAGCGCAAAGGCATTGTTTCTCATCTCGATTTCCTTATTGTTCACTGGCAAAGCGTCATTTTTAGCATAGAGTATAGTCTTGCTTTTACGCCGTACGAGCTGTTCACCTCAGGAGAGAAAAATGAAATTTTCCACCACGCCCACCTTAGAAGGGCACAGCATCAGTGAATATTGCGGTGTGGTTACCGGTGAAGCGATTCTCGGGGCCAACATTTTCCGTGACTTCTTTGCCGGGATTCGCGATATCGTCGGTGGTCGTTCCGGTGCTTATGAAAAAGAGCTGCGCAAAGCGCGACAGATCGCGTTTGAAGAGCTGGAAGAGCAGGCAAAGGCGCTGGGCGCGAATGCGGTCGTCGGCATTGATATCGATTATGAAACCGTGTTCAAAGACAGCAGCATGCTGATGGTCAGTGTGACCGGTACTGCAGTGATTATTCGCTGATGCGTTTTGCTGTTCTGTTGGCGCTGGCGTTTTTACTGAGTGCCTGTCAGTCGTCTGTTGAGCCGCGCAACGGCTACTGGGTCGATACCGCGCATCCGGCGCAGGGTGCGCGGCCACGCATTAAAGTGGTGGTGATCCATTATACCGCCGAAGATCTGCCATCCTCGCTGGCCACGCTCACCGATCGTGAAGTCAGTGCCCACTATTTGATCCCGCAGCAGCCGGCGCAAAAAGGCGGCCAGGGCGTCATCTGGCAACTGGTGCCGGAGCGCGAACTGGCGTGGCATGCCGGGCCGAGTTTCTGGCGCGGTGCGACCCGTATCAATGACACCTCGATTGGCATTGAGATCGTCAATCGTGGCTACACGCGAACATTAACCGGCGTGGAGTGGCAGCCTTTTACGCCCGCGCAAATCAGCGTGCTGGTGGCGCTGGTGAAAGATATCACGCAGCGTTATGCCATCACGCCTGAAAATCTGGTGGGGCACAGCGATATCGCGCCGCAGCGTAAACAGGATCCTGGCCCCCTGTTCCCGTGGCAGCAGTTGGCGCAGCAGGGGCTGGGCGCATGGCCCGATAGCGCCACCGTGCAGCGCTATCTCAATGGGCTCGCAGCGGATGCGCCCATCGATCAGGCCGAACTGCTGGATGTGCTGCAGCGCTATGGTTATGACGTCAATTCAGCGAATACCCCGACAATGCAGCGTAAGCTGATTGCGGCGTTTCAGATGCACTTCCGTGCGCGGGATTATCGAGGCATCGCCGATGCGGAAACGCTGGCGATAGCTCGGGCGCTGCTGGCGAAATACGGTGCAGCGCAGTGAAGAGACGGTGTATGGCATCGCCGATGCGGAAACGCTGGCGATAGCTCGGGCGCTGCTGGCGAAATACGGCGCAGCGCAGTGAAGAGACGGTGTATGACATCGCCGATGCGGAAACGCTGGCGATAGCTCGGGCGCTGCTGGTGAAATACGGTGCGGCTGAAACAGGGCCTCGCG
Source organism: Pantoea sp. Seng (assembly GCF_009829935.1). NCBI lineage: Bacteria > Pseudomonadati > Pseudomonadota > Gammaproteobacteria > Enterobacterales > Erwiniaceae > Pantoea > Pantoea sp. Seng. Next base: position 61,333 of record NZ_SZZV01000001.1, read on the forward strand.
TTGGTGAGCTTGTGGACGGCCCGAAAGCCGTCCCTGCAAGACACTTTGCGCCCTGTTACGCTAAAAACGCCTGCCAGTGCGCAACCAGACGTTGTAAATCCTGGCGGCTGACATCGAGGTGGGTGGCAATGCGCGTGACCGGACCCACGCTCATCAGCACATCGCCGGAGTGCATCCAGCTTTTCAGTGCGTCAACCTGATCCGCCGGTACTTTCACAAACAACATGTTGGTGTGCTGATTCAGTACCTCAACCCCTATGGCGCTGAGCTGTTCAGCCAGCCACGCGGCATTGTCGTGATCTTCTTTCAGGCGCGCGACGTTGTGCTTCAGCGCGTACAGACCCGCCGCCGCCAGAATGCCCGCCTGACGCATGCCGCCGCCGGTCATCTTACGCCAGCGACGCGCCTGCTCAATGTAGGCTTCATCACCGCACAGCAGTGAACCCACCGGGGTGCCGAGTCCTTTGGACAGGCAGATGGTCAGCGTGTCGCAATAACGCGCGATATCCTTTAGCTCAATATTTTGCGCCACCACGGCGTTGAAGATACGGGCACCATCAATGTGCAGCGCCAGTTTGTGTTCGCGCGTTAACTTCCACGCTTGTTCCAGATAGCTCTGCGACAGCACTTTGCCGTGATGGGTGTTTTCCAGGCTCAGCAGGCGCGTGCGCGCAAAGTGGATATCATCGGGTTTGATAGCGGCAACGATATCCGCCAGCGGCAGCGACCCATCCTCGGCGTGCGAGATCGGTTGTGGCTGAATACTGCCCAGTACCGCCGCGCCACCCGCTTCGTATTTGTAGTTATGTGCCTGTTGACCGACGATATATTCATCGCCGCGCTGGCAGTGACACAGCAGCGCCACCAGGTTGGCTTGCGTGCCGGTCGGGAAGAACAGCGCTGCGGCTTTGCCACTCAGGCGGGCGGCCTCTATTTCCAGCGCATTGACGGTGGGATCGTCACGATAGACATCATCGCCAGTTTCGGCGGCCATCATCGCATCCAGCATGGCGGCACTTGGGCGGGTTACGGTATCACTGCGTAAATCGATCACATCGCTCTCCTGAAACAAAAAAGCGGGCTGAGCGCCCGCGTTGTGAGTTATCTGGCCTGGTTATCCGTTTTACCTCAGCCAGTTGGTTTTCGCCAGTTCAACAATCTCATCACCCCGTCCATTCAGAATCGCGCGCAGCATGTACAGGCTGAATCCTTTGGCCTGCTCGGCTTTGATCTGCGGCGGCATCGACAGCTCTTCCTTAGCGGTGATCGCATCGATCAGTACCGGGCCATCATGCGCAAACGCCTGTTCCAGCGCGCTGTTGAGTTCAGAGGCTTTCTCGACGCGAATGCCTTTAATGCCGCAGGCGGTGGCAATGGCGGCAAAATCCGGGTTCTCCAGATCGGTGCCGTCGGTAAGGTAACCACCGGCTTTCATCTCCATCGCCACGAAGCCCAGCACGCTGTTATTGAAGATCACCAGCTTCACCGGCAGTTTCAGTTGTGCCACCGAAATAAAGTCGCCCATCAACATACTGAAGCCGCCATCACCGCACAGCGCCACGACCTGACGCTGCTTATCGATTGCCTGAGCGCCGAGCGCCTGTGGCATCGCGTTAGCCATCGAACCGTGGTTGAACGATCCCAGCAAACGGCGCTTGCCATTCATCTTCAGGTAACGTGCGGCCCAAACGGTGGGCGTGCCGACATCACAGGTGAAAATGGCATCTTCAGCCGCGTAATGGCTGATTTGCTGCGCCAGATATTGCGGATGAATCGCCTGTTTATCATTGGCGGTGGCCAGCTCATCCAGACCTTTTCGCGCATCTACATAGTGTTCCAACGCGCTGTCGAGATGATGACGATCGTTTTTGCTGTTGAGCTGCGGCTGCAGCGCCTGCAATGTGGCTTTGATATCCCCAATCAGCGCCATATTGACATGGCTGTGTGCGCCAAGGCTGGCGGGATTGATATCAATCTGGATGATATTGGCATCAGCCGGATAAAACGGGCGATAAGGGAACTGTGTGCCCAGCAGCACCAGCGTGTCGGCGTTCATCATGGCGTGATAACCGGATGAGAAGCCGATTAAGCCGGTCATGCCGACGTCGTAAGGATTATCGTACTCGATGTGCTCTTTTCCGCGCATGGCATGCACCACGGGCGCTTTCAGCGTTTCTGCCAGCTTCACCACTTCTGCATGCGCGCCAGCACAGCCGCTGCCGCACATCAAGGTAATATTTTCTGCGTCGTTCAGCGTTTCAGCCAGGCGGGCAATCTCGCTGGCGTTGGGCACAATATGTGGCAACTGCGGTGGATACCATTCACTGCGTGCGCCTTCCGGTGCCGGTTTCAACGCCACATCGCCGGGAATGACAATCACGGATACACCACGATTAAGGATGGCTTTGCGCATCGCAATCCCCAACACTTGCGGCAACTGCTCTGGGTTAGAGACTAATTCGCAGTAATGGCTGCATTCGCGGAATAGCTCCTGCGGATGCGTCTCCTGAAAATAGCCGCTGCCGATTTCGCTGGAAGGGATATGTGCGGCGATCGCCAGTACCGGAACGTGGTTGCGATGACAATCGAACAGTCCGTTAATCAGATGGAGGTTTCCGGGGCCACAGGAACCGGCACATACCGCCAGCTCGCCGCTGATTTGAGCCTCAGCGCCGGCAGCAAAAGCCGCCACTTCTTCATGGCGCGTGGGCATCCATTCGATGGTTCCCATGCGGTTGAGGCTGTCGCTCAGCCCGTTGAGCGAATCGCCCGTCACGCCCCAAATGCGCTTTACGCCCGCATTTTCCAGGGTTTTGGCCAACAGTGCTGCCACAGTTTGCTTCATCATTCGCTCCTTTCTGGTGTTTTGCCATCCATCCCGATGGCGGAAACGTGTCAGTCAGAAAGCGTAGACGATGGAGACGACGCGCAGCCGTGAAAAAATGCGCTCTGCGGTCAGGCTGAGAACAACGCGATAAGAATCGGCGCTAATAAGCTCATGATAAAACCGTGCACGATCGCCGCTGGAACAATCTCCATGCCGCCAGTGCGTTGCAGAATCGGCAGGGTGAAATCCATTGAGGTGGCACCACTCAATCCCAGCGTCATGCTGCGCTGACGGCTGATCAGTAGCGGAATTAACATGATGGTGATCAGCTCACGCAGCAGGTCGTTAAAGAAGGCCGCGCTGCCAATCACCGGGCCGAAGGATTCGGTCATCAGAATACCGGACAGCGAGTACCAGCCGAAGCCACTGGCAAGCGCCAGGCCGGTTTTGATTGGCAAATCGAGCCATAATGCGGCCAGCATTCCGCCGATTAAGGCGCTGCACAGCGACACCGCGGCTACCAGCATGCCGCGACGATTGAGCGTAATTTGACCCAAGGTCATGCCGCTGCTGCGCAGTTGAATGCCGACCAGGAACAACATCAGCATCAGGGCATATTCACTGATGGTTGATGCGTGGCGCAGAACTGACCACTGGCTTAATCCCAACAGGAATCCGCCCAGTACCGAGCCGCACAGCTTGAGGGATTCCAGCGCCATGTGCAGACGTGAAGGCAGGGCTTGCTGCTTGTGCGGGTGATGCCACGGCACGCGCTTCTCCAGTAGCCAGAAAGCCAGCAGAGAACAGGCGATAATGCACAGCATACTGATCAACGCGGTATGAAAAATGGTGAGCAGATTACTGCTGAGGTTATCGAGGAAAGCGAGACTGGTGCCCATAAAAAACAGGATGATGTACACCAGTGCGCTCAGCATGCGGGCGACGCCGCGCAGCAGATTGGCACGGGTCACATGCAGTAAATAGCCAGCAATCAGTGGCAGCAGAATGATGATCAAGCCATACATAGCGCGTTTCCATCCGTGGGAGAGGGCCGCAAGCTATCGGAAAACAGTTGAAGTGTAAACCTTTTACCCGTGCATTAACTTGACCAACTTAACGAGGCGAACCATGCTCAGGCAAAGCACTCAAGGGATAGCATGATGTTTCTGGAACATATCGATATTCGCGGTTTTCGTGGCATCAATCGGCTGTCGTTGCCGCTCACTGATACCAATCTGCTGATTGGTGAAAATGCCTGGGGTAAATCCAGCTTGCTGGATGCGCTGACATTATTACTGGCGCCTGCGACTGAACCTTATCAGTTTACCGAACATGATTTTCACTTCCCACCGGGCGATCTGGAAGCACGCCTGCGCCAGCTGCAACTGGTGTTCCGCTTTCGAGCAGAAGCGGGCGATGACGAAGCAGTGTTCCAGCCTTTCTGGCAGCGCGATGAAAACGGGCGCTTTATCCGCTTCAGCACCCGTGCGCGCCGCAACGAGCATGGTGTGAAAACCACCTGGCGCTTCATCGACCAAAATGGCGATGTGCTGGCGATGGAAGGCACTGAGGCGGCGCTGGCCCATCTGCGTGCCTACTATCCCGTGCTCAGACTGCGCGATGCGCGCTTTGGCCGGCGTGGACGGCACAGCAGCACCGATGCGGACCGCCGGGCCACGACGCTGAGTGAATTGTCACAGGAAGTCGAGAAATTAACCCGGGATTTGGTGGTGCAGCCGCAGAATCTGAGCGACGATTTACTGCGTCAGGGCTTGCACACCATGCAGCAATTGCTGGAGCACTACTTCCTTGTGCAGCAACCGGGGGTCAGCGCGGCGCGTGTCGCACCTGAATTACGCGATGGTTCGCAAGGCTGGCGTTCACTTGACAAGCTTAACCACCTGATTGCGGGAACGGAATCACGCAGTCGGCAGGTCATTTTATTGCGCATGTTCTCTTTACTGATTCAGGCGCACGGCAATGAAGCGCTGCCGCCGGGCGCTCATCCATTGTTGCTGGTGGAGGATCCGGAAACGCGACTGCATCCAATTATGCTGTCAGTGGCGTGGAATCTGCTGGATTTAATGCCGCTGCAAAAAATCACCACCACCAATTCGGGGGAGCTGTTATCTCAGGTGCCGTTAGAGAATATTTGTCGCCTGGTGCGTGAACCTACACGCGTTGCGGCATGGCGGATTGGTCCTGAAGGATTGAGCGCTGAGGAGAGCCGCCGTATTGGCTTTCATATCCGCGTGAATCGCCCCTCGGCACTCTTTGCCCGCTGCTGGTTGCTGGTGGAGGGGGAGACGGAAGTGTGGATCATCAATGAACTGGCACGGCAGCGCGGTTACCATTTTGCGGCCGAAGGGGTCAAAGTCATCGAATTTGCGCAGTCTGGTCTTAAGCCGCTGTTGAAGTTTGCCAGACGCATGGGCATTGCCTGGCATGTATTGACTGACGGCGACGAAGCGGGCAATAAGTATGCAGCCAGCGCACGGAGCCAACTGCAGGAGCATGAGCAGCAAGACGATCATCTGACGCAGTTCCCGGCTCCGGATATAGAACATTTTCTCTATAAGCAGGGGTTCAGCGACGTTTATCACGACATGGCGCACCTGCCGTTAAACGTGCCGATGAATGCGCGGCGTATTATTACTAAAGCGATTCATCACAGCTCAAAACCCGAATTGGCGATTGCGGTAGCCATGGCGGCGGCAGAGCGTGGGCCGCAGGCGATTCCCTCGTTACTGGATCAGCTTTTTGCTCGCGTGATGTGGTTAGCTCGCGGACGTGCAGATTGAGGGGCGGGAAAATCCGCAAAAGAAAAATGCCAGCGTCTGCGGCTGGCATTTTTTTTCGGGAGTGGTCAGAATGAATGAAGAGGCGCGCGTCAGGCGACTTGCGTGACTTCACAGGGCACAATCAAGCTGGCGTGATTGCCTTTTGGCCCTTCATGGACATCGAACTGAACCTGCTGGCCGGCCTTCAGCGTTCTGTATCCCTCCATCTGAATCGTGGAGTAGTGTGCGAAGATATCGTCGCCGCCGCCAATCGGACAGATAAAGCCGAAGCCCTTGGCGTTGTTGAACCATTTAACAGTACCCGTCTCCATGCTTTTACTTCCCTCGCAAGACATTTTGAACAGTAGGTGAGGTCATTGAAGCTGTGAGTCGAGTTTGTTTAAAACTCAATCAGCTTGTGTAAGTAGAATGTAGAGAAACGGTCCTTATCGTCAAGCAAACGGCCCTGGCGCACGGGGAGAAATTCATCAAAATTTGAGGCAGTTAACGCTATTGCAAATTTTGTGATACAGGTCGCGCATGGGCTTTTAGGGCCGTTTTTTCTTAAGGGAAAGGTGGCTTGACAGACATGTTAAACTTAGGAATGGGCGCAGAAATGCGCGCAATCGTAACGCAGAATTTCGACGGAACATTATGGCAAACACAAACGACTGGCTTAATTTTGAACATCTAGCCGAAGATAAAGTACGCGAAGGGTTAAAGCCGCCTTCAATGTATAAAGTCATTCTGAATAATGACGATTATACACCTATGGAATTTGTTATTGACGTTCTGCAAAAGTTCTTTTCTTATGATGTTGAACGTGCAACGCAACTGATGTTGAAAGTTCACTACCACGGAAAGGCGATTTGTGGTGTATTCACTGCAGAAGTGGCGGAAACCAAAGTCGCCCAGGTGAACAATTACGCACGAGAGAATGAACATCCGTTGCTGTGTACGCTGGAAAAAGCCTGAGCCCGTCTCCATATAGGGGAAAGGTCGTCAGAGCGATAATTGGGGGAGGTGCCAAATGCTCAATCAAGAACTGGAACTCAGTTTAAACATGGCTTTCGCCAGAGCGCGCGAGCACCGTCATGAATTTATGACCGTCGAGCATCTGTTGCTGGCATTGCTTAGCAACCCGTCGGCCAGAGAGGCACTGGAAGCCTGTACGGTGGATATCGTGGCTCTGCGACAGGAACTCGAAGCCTTCATCGAACAAACCACGCCGGTGCTGCCAGCCAGTGAAGAGGAGCGTGATACTCAACCAACGCTCAGCTTCCAGCGCGTGTTGCAACGTGCGGTATTCCATGTCCAGTCATCCGGTCGCAGCGAAGTGGCAGGCGCGAACGTGCTGGTCGCCATTTTCAGCGAGCAGGAGTCTCAAGCGGCTTACCTGCTGCGCAAACACGAAGTCAGCCGCCTCGATGTGGTGAACTTCATCTCCCATGGTACGCGTAAAGATGAGCCGGGCCAGCCGCAGAACAATGCGGAGAATCCGGTTAACGAAGAGCAAGCAGGCGGGGAGGAACGTATGGAAAACTTCACCACCAATCTTAATCAGCTTGCTCGTGTCGGCGGAATCGACCCGCTGATCGGCCGCGATAAAGAGCTGGAGCGTGCCATTCAGGTATTGTGCCGTCGCCGTAAGAATAATCCGCTGCTGGTGGGTGAATCTGGCGTGGGTAAAACTGCGATTGCAGAAGGGCTGGCCTGGCGCATTGTGCAGGGCGATGTTCCGGAAGTGATGAAAGATTGCACCATCTACTCGCTGGATATCGGTTCGCTGCTTGCGGGTACCAAGTACCGTGGTGATTTTGAAAAACGTTTCAAAGCGCTGCTGAAACAGCTGGAACAAGACACCAGTAGCATCCTGTTTATCGATGAAATTCACACCATTATCGGTGCGGGTGCCGCGTCCGGTGGACAGGTGGATGCCGCTAACCTGATCAAACCGTTGCTCTCCAGCGGGAAAATCCGCGTGATGGGTTCAACCACCTATCAGGAGTTCAGCAACATCTTTGAGAAGGATCGTGCGCTGGCGCGTCGTTTCCAGAAGATCGACATTACCGAACCTTCTGTCGAAGAAACCGTGCAGATTCTTAACGGACTGAAACCGAAGTATGAAGCTCACCATGATGTGCGTTATACCGCGAAGGCAGTGCGTGCAGCCGTGGAACTGGCGGTGAAATACATCAACGATCGTCATCTGCCGGATAAGGCGATTGACGTGATAGATGAAGCAGGTGCGCGTGCACGTCTGGTGCCGGTGAGTAAGCGTAAGAAAACGGTCAACGTGTCGGATATTGAATCTGTGGTGGCACGTATTGCGCGTATCCCAGAGCAAAGTGTGTCAGCCACCGATCGCGACACGCTGAAAAATCTCGGCGATCGTCTGAAAATGCTGGTGTTTGGCCAGGATAACGCGATTGAAGCACTGACTGAAGCGATCAAGATGAGCCGTGCCGGTCTCGGTCAGGATCGCAAACCCGTGGGGTCATTCCTGTTTGCTGGGCCAACCGGCGTCGGTAAAACCGAAGTGACGGTTCAGTTGGCGAAGGCCCTGGGGATTGAGCTGCTGCGTTTCGATATGTCCGAGTATATGGAGCGCCACACCGTTAGCCGTTTGATCGGTGCACCTCCGGGATATGTTGGTTTCGATCAGGGTGGTTTGCTCACCGATGCGGTGATTAAGCATCCGCATGCGGTGGTGCTGCTGGATGAAATCGAGAAAGCGCACCCGGATGTCTTTAACCTGCTGCTGCAGGTGATGGATAACGGCATGCTGACCGATAACAACGGCCGCAAAGCGGACTTCCGCAATGTGGTGCTGGTGATGACCACCAACGCCGGTGTTCGTGAAACTGAGCGCAAGTCGATTGGTTTGATTCAGCAGGACAACAGCACCGACGCGATGGAAGAGATCAAAAAGATCTTTACGCCTGAGTTCCGTAACCGTCTGGATAACATTATCTGGTTCCGTCATCTGGATACCGCGGTGATCCATCAGGTGGTGGATAAGTTCATCGTCGAGTTGCAAGCGCAACTGGATGCAAAAGGCGTCTCGCTGGAAGTCAGTGATGATGCTCGTGACTGGCTGGCGGATAAAGGTTACGACAAAGCGATGGGTGCCCGTCCAATGGCACGTGCCGTGCAGGAGAATCTGAAGAAACCACTGGCTAACGAACTGCTGTTTGGTTCATTAGTGGATGGCGGTTCAGTCTCGGTGGCGCTGGATAAAGAAAAAAACCAGCTGACCTACCATTTCCTGAGTGCGGAAAAACGTAAAACCGAAGGGACTGTGCACTGATGTGCTGAGTTGCAGATAAGAAAAGGCCGGATGAAAATCCGGCCTTTTTTTTCGCGCTCAGTTAATTGCCACAAACGCGAGATGTGGACAACAACTTAGCGACTACGGAAGACAATGCGGCCTTTGCTCAGGTCGTACGGGGTCAACTCGACAGTCACTTTGTCGCCCGTCAGGATGCGGATGTAGTTTTTGCGCATTTTACCGGAGATATGAGCGGTAACCACGTGCCCGTTTTCAAGTTCTACGCGGAACATGGTGTTAGGTAACGTATCCAGTACGGTACCTTGCATTTCAATATTGTCTTCTTTGGCCATCGAATCCTCTGGGGTGAACTACCAAACTGTTGAACCGGCAAGATAATGCCGAATTCCATGATTTATGTAAAGAACCGTTGGCGATTTTGCCAACGCTTCGCCGTGCGTCGCGCCATTGCGCGTGCATTACGGAAAAATTCGGGTGTTTTTATTGACGTCTGCGGGGGATTAGCGGGCTAAGAAGTTGTCGCAATTGGCATCAAGTGCACAACGGTAACAGCTTCGGGAAATGGATGAGATTCCCAACCTGGCAATTCCGGCTCGCCACAGCGAAGCGCGGACGACATACCAAACTCGCTTATTGTATCACTTTTGTCGGGAATTGTGTGCAAAACATCTGCGAGCAGGGTCAAAAAAGGGTTTGTGTTTGCCAGCAACCGCTTAAAACAGGCTGCCACGCCAGTGTTTGCACGTACTGTAAATAATCGACACGCGGGATTTCAACGGCGCCCAACGAAGCCGTATGTGGGTTAAGCACCTGGCAATCAATCAAGCGTCCCTGATGAGCGAGAAAATGCTGAGAGAACACCCACAGCGCAGTTTTTGACGCATTTTCCTGGCGGCTAAACATCGACTCGCCACAAAAAATCTGCCCAAGCGCCAGACCATATATGCCGCCTACCAGCCGATTATCATTCCAGACTTCAATCGAATGCGCGTGACCCAGCTCGTACAAACGCAGCCAGGCGCGTTTCACCTCAAAGGTAATCCAGGTGCCTTCTTGTCTGCCGCTGGCACAGCCTTCCAGTACCTGCGGGAAAGCATGATTCATGGTAACGCGAAAAGGTGAACGGCGATGAAAACGCGCCATGCTGCGGCTGAGATGAAAAGATTCAGGAAGCATCACGGCACGCGGATCGGGCGACCACCATAGAATCGGATCGCCGGGCGAAAACCAGGGGAAAATGCCGCGCTGATAGGCGTTCATCAGTCGGGCAGGGGAGAGGTCGCCGCCCATCGCCAATAATCCATTCGGCTCGCGCAGCGCCATCTCCGGCGGAGGAAAATTTAATGAATCCCGTGAAAGTTGTACCAGTCTCATTGCGTCAATTACCCTTCGGGCTGCTCGCTAAGACTATAGCGCAAAGCGCTGGTGGAAACGCCAATAGCGTCCTGCTTTTGAGATTAATTCGTCATGCGTGCCCGACTCAATAATCTGTCCCTGGTCCATCACGCAAATACGATCCATTGTTGCCAGGCCGCTGAGGCGATGGGTCACCATGATAACCGTCTTACCCTGACTGACCTGGCGCAACAGCGTCAATATCTGCTGTTCGGTGGTGGCGTCCAGGCCTTCGGTGGGCTCATCAAGCAACCATAGATCGCCGTTGTGCAACAGGGCGCGTGCAATGGCCAGGCGGCGCAGTTCGCCTCCCGACAGCGGGCGGCCACCTTCGCCCATCCATGCGTTGAGCCCTTCATCATGTTCCGCCAAATGGGTGAGTCCAACCTGATGCAGTGCTGCATTCAGTTGTTCATCACTGGCGGCAGGGTGTGCCAGCAGTAAATTATCGCGTAACGTCTGACTAAACAGATGCACGCGCTGCGTGACCACGCTGATACGTTGACGCAGACTTTTTTCGTCCCACTCAGCTAGGGGAATATTATTCAGTCGAATGTCACCCTGCTGCGCCTGCCAGCCACGCGTGATCAGTGCCAGCAAACTGGATTTGCCGCAGCCGGTGGGGCCGAGCAGTGCCAGATGCTCACCGGTTCGCAGTGTCAGCGAGAAGTGCCTGAGTACCGGTTCCGGTCGCTGCGGATAGCTGAAAGTGATTTTTTCCAGCGTCAGGCTGATGCCCGAATCAGAGGGCACGGTCGAGGATGGAAAACGAATCAGAGGCGCTTGCTCAATGATTTCCTGTACGCGTTGCGCCGCACCAGTGACCTGCGAAAGCGGCAAAAAGGCGCCTGCTACCGGTGCCAGCGCTTCAAATGCCGCCAGGCCGCAGAACACGAAAAGTGCGATGAATGCGCCAGGTGCGCTATCGCCGCCCACGCCCGCTGCGGAGATCCACAGCAGCAAGACGACGGTTGATCCACTAGTTAACAATAACAGGCTTTGCGCCAGCGCTTGCAGACGATGCTGACGCTGCTGTGCCTGCTGCCAGCGCATTTCCTCCGCATCCAGTTTTTGACGCCATAAGGCCGCAGCACCATAAATTTGCAGTTCAGCCAGTCCGGTTACCCATTGCGTCAGTTGCAAGCGCCAGCTGGCTTGGTGCTGGGCGATGCGATGCCCGGCTGAGGTGCCTAATCGCCAGAACAGCGGCGGCATGAGCAAAAGCGTCAGTGACATCATCCCGCCCAACAGCAGCGCCAGTGGCACATCCAATATCGCCAGACCGCAAGTGACTACCACTATCACTACCGCCGCGCCGACCAGCGGTGAAATGACGCGCAGATAGAGATGGTCTAACGTATCGACATCACTGACAAAGCGGTTAAGCAGTTCGCCCTGTCTGAAACAGGCCAGTTGTTCGGGGGCCAGTGCGATCAGTTTGCTAAAGGTGAACACACGCAAATGCTGCAACACCCTGAAAGTGGCATCGTGACTAACTAAGCGTTCGAAGTAACGCGACGCAGTGCGAGTGATGGCCGCGCCACGCACCCCTGCTGCGGGCAACATATAGTTGAAACTGTAAAGGCCAGCCACGCCAGCCAGCGATGAGGCGGCAAGGAACCAGCCAGATAGGGTGAGCAAGCCGATACTGGCGAGCAAAGTCGCAATGGCTAACACGATGCCCAGACCTAAACGCCAGGGATGACGACGAAACAGGCGCAGAAACGGCAATAGTGGATTCATCAGACAATCTCCTGCTGGCGATGCTGCACCATGGCACGCAACGGCCCGTCCTGAGCAATCAGTTGTTGCCACTGCCCCTGCTGCACCAGTTGCCCGGATTGCATCACCCAAACTTCATCCCAACTGGCAAGATCGTGAAGTTGGTGGGTGATCATGAGGGTGGTTTGCTGTGTGGCTGCCTGATTTAATGCGCGCAACACATGCTGCTCACTTTGGCTATCAAGACCTGAACCGGGCTCGTCCAGCAGCAGGAGTTGTGCCGGTTTCAACAGTGCACGCGCAACGGCGACGCGTTGTGCCTGGCCAACAGAAAGGCCCATTCCACCATCGCCAATGGATGTGTCGAGGCCTTGCGGTAAACGGGCGAGAAACTCATCCACGCCCGCCTGTTGCAAAACGCTGCGCAGTGTTGCTTCATCCATGCTGCTGTTGAGAGACAGGTTTTCGCGCAACGTGGTCGCGGGCAAATGGGGATTTTGACCGACCCACGCCAGATGCTGCTGCCAGTTCTCACGGCTGATATTCCGCAGTTCATGCCCATTGACCCGCAGCGATCCTTGATAGGGTAGAAAGCCGAGCAACACGTTCATCAGTGCTGATTTACCTGCTCCACTCTGACCCACCAGCGCCACGCGTTTATTCGCCTTAAGCGTAAAATTCAGCGGCTGTGATAACGCTTCACCTTTGGCTGTCATCACCACCAAATCTTGTGCTTCAAGGCTTAAAGGGGTATCGAAAGCGACTGACAGGCTGGAGGCGGAAGCTGGGATTTCCGGACTTTCGTTAAGAAAACGATCCAGTGCATCGGCGCCCCCCACAGCTTGCGCTTTAGCGTGGTAAAAAGTACCCAGATCGCGCAGCGGCTGGAAAAACTCAGGCGCCAATATCAGCGCGAGGAATCCGGCGAACAAGGTCACGCCAGTGCCGTAATGGCCGAAATTGAGTTCGCCAAGATAGGAGAAGCCAAAATAGACCGCGACCACGGCAATCGCCAGTGAGGCAAAGAATTCCAGCACTGCGGAAGAGAGAAAAGCAAGGCGCAGCACTTCCATGGTGCGCTGACGAAAATCCGTGGTGCTTTCAGCAATCGCCTGCTGTTCAGCGGCAGCCCTGTAGAACAGGCGCAAGGTTTCACGCCCGCGCAGGCGGTCATAAAAATCGCCGCTCAGACGCGCCAGTGCGAGGAAGTTGCGACGGTTTGCATCGGCGGCACCCATGCCGACCATCGCCATGAAAATCGGAATCAGCGGTGCGGTCGCGAGCAGGATCAATCCTGCCGCCCAGTTAATCGGGAAGATGGCTATCAGGATGGCGAAGGGAATAAAAACGGCCAGTGACATCTGTGGCAGATACCGCGCGTAATACTCTTGCATCTCTTCAATTTGCTCAAGCAGCAGCGTTGCCCAGCTTCCCGCTGGTTTGCCCTGAACCCAGGCAGGACCTAAATCATTCAGCTTATCCAGTACCTGCTTGCGCAGAGCGCGGCGGATGGCAACGCCAGCACGGTAACCTGCCATTTCTCGTGCATAGTGCAGACCTGCGCGAAGAGCAAAGCACAACAGCAGCAGGATGAAATCAGTCAGCAGGTCACCGCGCGGTTGTTGGGCGACAATAAGATTCTGCAGCAGCGAGGCCAGCAACCAGGCTTGAGCAATAATCACCAGTGCACCGGCAAAACCGAATAGCGATGCGGCACGTAAACTTCGTGCGCCATGAAGACGTTGCTGGCGGAGCCAGCGAAGAAGATGTTGCTGCCGTGATTTTTCCATGCGAAGCCGTTTGATCACTGATGGAGAGAGGCAAAACCGGATAAAGTATCCGGAAATAGTAAGCGCATGAACTTTAGCATGCAGGCAATAAAAAAGGCGACCTAAACAGGTCGCCTCTTTGCAATTATGATCAGCTTATTAACAAGTTACAGATCGGTTTTAACAAGCCCGTCAAGATAGCGTTCTGCATCCAGCGCCGCCATACAGCCGGTGCCGGCAGAGGTGATCGCCTGGCGATAAATATGATCCATCACGTCACCCGCCGCAAACACGCCAGGAATGCTGGTCTGGGTCGCATTGCCCTGCAGACCGGACTGCACTTTGATATAGCCGTTTTCCAGCGCCAGCTGGCCGTCGAAAATGGCAGTATTCGGGCTATGACCAATCGCCACAAACAGCCCGGCAACATCCAGCGTTTCCGGCTCTTCACCTTTGGTGGAAAGCAGTTTCACACCGGTGACACCCATCTGATCGCCGACCACTTCTTCCAGTGTGCGATCAGTGTGCAGTACGATGTTGCCGTTGCGCACTTTATCCATCAGACGATCGATCAGGATTTTTTCCGCACGGAAGCTATCACGACGGTGAATCAAATGGACTTTCGCCGCGATATTTGCCAGGTAAAGGGCCTCTTCCACCGCGGTATTACCGCCACCAATCACCGCGACTTCTTGATTGCGATAAAAGAAACCGTCACAGGTCGCACAGGCGGAAACGCCTTTGCCTTTGAACGCTTCTTCAGAGGGCAGGCCGAGATAACGTGCGGAGGCGCCAGTAGCAATGATCAGCGCGTCAGCGGTGTATTCGCCACTGTCCCCCGTTAAACGGAACGGGCGATTCTGCAAATCTACCGTATGAATATGGTCGAAAATAATTTCGGTGTTGAATTTCTCGGCATGCTCTTGCATACGTTCCATCAACGCCGGGCCTGTCAGATCGTTCGGATCGCCTGGCCAATTCTCCACTTCAGTTGTGGTGGTGAGCTGACCGCCTTTTTCCAGCCCGGTAATCAATACCGGATTCAGGTTAGCGCGGGCGGCATAGACTGCCGCAGTATATCCGGCAGGGCCGGAGCCTAAAATGAGCAGCTTACTGTGTTTGGCCGTACTCATGCGTTCCTCAGTTTTTTGCGACAACATAGTTTTGATTGTAGGGAAATTAGCGCAGCAAAAAAAGGTTTCAGCAATTTTGATAACAATCGCTGCAAGCGGCGTAGTCGATGAGTGCAAATTCTGCACGTCGATTGCGCCAAAAGGGGGCAATGCTCGGCAAATTTTGGTGCAGCAGCATAAAAATTCTCATTTAAAAACAGCAACCCAGAACTCTATCTGGCATCTTGTACTGAATTTGGATGTTTTACTTTGACAATCGCCTGCTGTTTTGCGAAAACATTACCAGAAGCGGAGAATATTTAGCGGTTCAAAACAGAATTTCATTTCTGTTTTGCACGTTTTTGCCGGATAAACTCAGTCTGACATTGGTAATGACGCATGATGTGGACAGACAACATGCGTCATACGGATGGAAGCATTACTGCACAGACTTATCGTCTTCACTTCAGTAAGGCCCTGAACAATGAGCGTTTTCAGGGTGTGGCAGGTAAAGGGAAGGAATTAAGAGAGACAATAATAATGGTAGACAATAAGAAACGCCCCGGAAAAGATCTGGACCGTATCGACAGAAACATTCTGAATGAATTGCAAAAAGACGGCCGTATTTCTAATGTTGAGCTTTCAAAACGTGTTGGCTTATCACCTACGCCGTGTCTTGAGCGTGTGCGTCGCCTGGAACGTCAGGGCTTCATTTTGGGTTACACCGCACAACTGAACCCACATTATCTGGATGCTTCACTGCTGGTATTCGTTGAGATTACTCTGAATCGTGGTGCGCCAGATGTGTTTGAACAATTTAACGCCGCTGTGCAAAAACTTGAGGAAACTCAAGAGTGTCACCTCGTTTCCGGTGACTTTGACTACCTGTTGAAAACCCGTGTACCGGACATGTCCGCCTACCGTAAGCTTTTGGGTGAAACCTTGCTGCGCCTGCCGGGCGTTAACGACACCCGTACTTACGTGGTGATGGAAGAGGTCAAACAGAGCAATCGTCTGGTGATCAAAACCCGGTAATGCAGGGCAGGTGCAAAACTTGCAGGAATTCGGTACACTCCTGTGAATTCATACAGGACCAGCGTCGGGCTTGCCCGGCGCTGTTGCCTTCTTAATTTACAGGCACCTGGAGAGTTCTCTTGAGCCAGGAATATACAGAAGATAAAGACGTTTCGTTACAACCGCTGAGCAGTGGACGCAGGCTGCTGGAAGCGTTGCTCATCCTTGTGGCCCTGTTCGCCATCTATTTGATGGTGTCGCTGGTTAGCTTCAACCCTTCCGATCCCAGCTGGTCTCAGACCGCCTGGCATGAACCGATCCATAATTTGGGTGGTAGTGTCGGCGCATGGCTGGCGGATACGCTCTTATTCATTTTCGGCGTGATGGCGTATGCCATACCTCCGGTCA
Source organism: Pantoea sp. Seng (assembly GCF_009829935.1). NCBI lineage: Bacteria > Pseudomonadati > Pseudomonadota > Gammaproteobacteria > Enterobacterales > Erwiniaceae > Pantoea > Pantoea sp. Seng. The sequence goes on from NZ_SZZV01000001.1 coordinate 77,652, forward strand.
TCATTGGTTTGTGCTGGATTACATTCCGTCAGCGCGATCGCCAGGATTACATCGATTACTTTGCGGTGGGCTTACGCCTGATTGGCGTGCTGGCGCTGGTGGTGACCACTTGTGGTTTAGCCGCGCTGAACGTCGATGACATCTGGTACTTTGCTTCGGGCGGTGTGATTGGCAGCCTCGTCAGTAATGCGATGGCACCCTGGTTTAGTTCTGCCGGCGGTACTTTAACGCTGATCTGCGTCTGGGCGGCAGGCATAACCCTGTACACAGGCTGGTCGTGGTTGACGATCGCCGAAAAAATCGGGAGCGTGGTGATGGGCGTGCTGACCTTCGCCAGCAACCGCTCTCGTCATGACGAACCCTGGCAGGAAGAAGATGAGTACGAAGAAGAGGAAGAGCATGCCGAACATGCTGCGCCTCAACTGCGTGCTGCGCAATCGCATGATGACGATGATGACGTTCTACTGGCTAAGCCGCGTAAGGTGGCTGAGCCTATCGCCGAACAGCTGCCGGATGATCCTCTGCTAGCCAAAGCCAGTGCCGCGACAGCTGCAGCCATTGCTGTGACCGCCGAAGCAGCACACCAGGCGCCAGTTGTGCCTTCCCCCGTGTTCAATGCACCAGCCGAAGCGGCACCTGTTGTTCATACCCCGGAAGTGCGAGCGGCAGAAGCACCTGTTGCGGTACCGCCTGCGCCTGAACCGGTTATTCAACCCGCACCGCCGCTGTATCGCTTTGAAGTTCCGGGCGAACCTGCACCTTCAGCGTTTTCACCCGTTGATGACAATGAAGGGCCACGCATGGGGAACTGGCAGGATGCCGCTCAATCATCTGCTTCTCTGAACACTGCGGCAGCCGCAGCAGTGGGGGCAGCTGCAGCGAAAACGGCTTCTGCGTATACACCCGCTTTCGATGTGGTGCCGGAGCGCGATTACAACCCGCAGGTGAAGCAGGGTATTGGCCCTGAATTGCCGCGTCCGAACAAAGTTAAACTGCCAACACGTCGTGAACTGGCTTCTTACGGCATTAAGTTGCCGTCACAGCGTATGGCTGAAGACAAAGCGCGCGAAGAAGCCGAACAGCAACTGCCTGAAATGACCGCGACCTATCATGAACCGTTACAGGATCATGAAGAGGATGCCGCGTTGCAGGAAGCCCAACTGCGTGAAGCGTTTGCGTCTCAGCAACAGCAGCGCTATGCAGAGACCGGACAGCATCAAGTCGAAGAAGATGAAGAGGCTTTACATCAGGCGCAGTTGGCTAATCAGTTTGCCGCTCAGCAGCAACAACGCTATCAGCAATCTGATACCAATGAAGGTCCAGTATTTAACCTTGATACTTCATCAGCCTTTGATTTTTCGCCGATGAAAGATTTGGTTGATGACGGCCCAAGCGAGCCATTGTTTACCATCGCTGCCACGCCTGAGCCGGAAGCGCCTGCGCAATGGCAGCAGTCTGTCGCACCGCAACCTGAAGCGCCTTCGCAGTGGCAGCAGCCTGCCGCACCGCAATCTGAAGCACCTGCGCAGTGGCAACAACCTGCAGCACCGCAGCCGGAAGCCATGCCATCGCTGAATGAGCACAATAGTCCATGGTCATCACCCGAGACCGAAAGCTATGCTGCGCCAGCAGAAGCGCCTCAACCGGTCGCACCTGCGCAAGATAGCCTGTTCCATCCGTTCCTGGTTCGTCATGAACGTCCGCTGGAAAAGCCTTCTACGCCGCTGCCGACGCTTGATTTGCTGACCTCTCCACCTTCGGAAGAGGAACCGGTGGATATGTTCGCGCTTGAGCAGACAGCACGTCTGGTTGAAGCGCGTCTGGCCGATTATCGTGTGAAAGCTGAGGTGGTGGGCATCTCGCCTGGCCCGGTTATCACCCGCTTTGAGCTGGATCTCGCTCCTGGCGTGAAAGCCGCACGTATCTCTAACCTGTCGCGCGATTTGGCCCGTTCGCTCTCTGCCGTCGCGGTGCGTGTGGTGGAAGTGATTCCAGGCAAACCTTACGTCGGCCTGGAATTACCGAACAAACATCGCCAAACCGTGTATCTGCGCGAAGTGCTGGATTGCGACAAGTTCCGTGATAACCCGTCACCGTTGTCAGTGGTGCTGGGTAAAGACATTTCGGGCCAGCCGGTGGTGGCCGATCTGGCGAAGATGCCGCATCTGCTGGTTGCCGGTACGACCGGTTCCGGTAAGTCGGTTGGTGTGAACACCATGATCATCAGCATGCTGTATAAAGCCACACCAGAAGAAGTGCGCTTTATCATGATCGACCCGAAAATGCTGGAGCTCTCCGTCTACGAAGGCATTCCGCATTTGCTGACTGAGGTGGTCACCGACATGAAAGATGCAGCGAACGCGCTGCGCTGGAGTGTGGGTGAGATGGAACGCCGCTATAAACTGATGTCTGCGCTGGGCGTGCGTAATCTTGCCGGTTACAACGAGAAAATTGAGCAGGCTGCTGCCATGGGGCGTCCAATTCCAGACCCGTTCTGGAAGCCGGGTGACAGCATGGACACTACGCCGCCAGTGCTGGAAAAACTGCCGTATATCGTGGTGTTGGTCGATGAATTCGCCGATCTGATGATGGCGGTGGGCAAGAAAGTTGAAGAGTTGATTGCTCGCCTGGCACAGAAAGCGCGTGCGGCGGGTATTCACCTGGTGCTGGCAACCCAGCGTCCGTCGGTGGATGTGATTACCGGCTTGATCAAAGCCAACATCCCAACGCGTATCGCCTTTACGGTGTCCAGTAAAATTGACTCACGTACCATTCTTGATCAAGGCGGCGCGGAATCACTGCTGGGGATGGGGGACATGCTGTACATGCCGCCTAACTCCTCAATGCCGGTGCGTGTCCACGGCGCCTTCGTGCGCGATCAGGAAGTGCATGCGGTGGTGCAGGACTGGAAAGCACGTGGACGTCCGCAATACATCGACAGCATTACCGCGGGTGAAGAGAGCGAGAGCACAGCGGGCGGTCTTGATGGTGATGAAGAGCTTGATCCGCTGTTCGATCAGGCGGTCTCATTTGTGGTCGAGAAACGTCGCGCCTCTATCTCCGGGGTTCAGCGTCAGTTCCGTATTGGTTACAACCGTGCAGCGCGCATCATTGAACAGATGGAAGCGCAGGGTATTGTCTCTGAACCGGGCCATAATGGTAACCGCGAGGTGCTATCACCGCCGCCGCATGAGATGTAATCTAGCGCACGCCATGACTTACTTCTGGGCCAGTTAACACTGGCCCGTTGTTTATCTGCAGAACGATCCCCATATCGTTGGGAGCTTTCGGCTTTTTCTTCTGTCGAACAGACAGAGCGGCAACTACGTTTAATGCAGTAAGTGTCGGGAAACCATGAATAAGGAATCGAATCAGATGAAATTACGCGTTATTGCCTGCGGCCTGCTGGCCGGTTTTGTTTCTTCGTCGGTATTGGCGGATGCGTCGAGCGATTTGCAGCAGCGTCTGAACAAAGTGAACAGCTTCCATGCCAGCTTTAGCCAGAAAGTGACAGATGGCAGCGGTGCAAATGTACAGGATGGTGAAGGTGAGCTGTGGGTTAAACGCCCAAGCTTATTCAACTGGCATATGACCGCGCCAGACGAAAGCGTGATTATCTCCGACGGTAAAAACCTGTGGTTCTATAATCCGTTCGTCGAGCAAGCCAGCGTTAGCCTGCTGCAGAACGCCACCAGCAATACGCCATTCATGCTGATTGCCCGAAATCAGCCAAGCGACTGGCAGCAGTACAACATCAAGCAGCAGGGTGATAATTTCGAACTGACGCCAAAAAGCAGCGATGGCAACCTGAAGCAATTCACCATCAACGTCTCTGCATCCGGCACCATCAACAAATTCAGTGCGATTGAGCAAGATGGTCAACACAGTGATTATCAGCTGAAGAGCCAGAAAAACGGTGCGATTAGCCCAGATAAGTTCACCTTTACACCGCCAAAAGGGGTAACGGTGGACGATCAACGTCAGTGAGGTCGAGGTGAGTAACCTGTCCCTGGATTTCGCCTCTTCAAATGAGTTCCAGCCGCTGGCCGCGCGTATGCGGCCAGGCACATTGCAGCAGTATATCGGGCAACAGCATCTGCTGGCGGCGGGTAAACCGCTGCCGCGCGCGATTGAAGCCGGGCATTTGCACTCAATGATTTTGTGGGGGCCGCCAGGAACAGGGAAAACAACACTGGCAGAGATCATTGCGCACTATGGCAAGGCGGATGTCGAGCGAATTTCTGCCGTGACATCCGGCGTGAAAGAGATCCGTGAAGCCATCGAGCGCGCGCGGCAGAATCGTCAACTGGGCCGCCGTACCATCCTGTTTGTGGATGAGGTTCATCGTTTTAATAAAAGCCAGCAGGATGCATTCCTGCCCCATATTGAAGATGGCACCATTACCTTTATCGGTGCGACCACCGAGAATCCATCGTTTGAACTCAACTCGGCACTGCTATCGCGTGCTCGTGTCTATCTGCTGAAATCGCTCACCACGGAAGATATTGAACAGGTGCTCACCCAGGCGATGGAGGATAGTGCGCGGGGTTACGGTAACAGCGACATTCTGCTCCCAGAAAACACCCGGCGCATGATTGCTGAGTTGGTTAACGGCGATGCACGTCGTGCGCTGAATACGCTGGAAATGATGGCGGATATGGCAGAGAGCAACGCGCAAGGTCAGCGTGAGCTGACGCCACAGCTGCTGAATGAAGTCTCGGGAGAAAGGGCGGCGCGTTTTGATAATAAAGGCGATCGTTTCTACGATCTGATTTCGGCGCTGCATAAATCCGTGCGCGGTTCGGCGCCAGATGCCGCTCTCTACTGGTATGCCCGCATCATCACGGCCGGGGGTGATCCGCTGTATGTTGCACGCCGTTTACTGGCGATCGCTTCGGAAGATGTGGGCAACGCCGATCCACGCGGTATGCAGGTGGCTATTTCGGCTTGGGACTGTTTCACTCGCGTCGGGCCTGCAGAAGGTGAGCGCGCCATCGCACAGGCGATCGTCTATCTGGCCTGCGCGCCCAAAAGTAATGCGGTTTACACGGCGTTCAAGGCGGCCATGCGCGACGCACGAGAATTCCCGGATTATGATGTGCCAGAGCACCTGCGCAATGCGCCCACCAAATTAATGAAAGAGATGGGGCTGGGCAAAGAGTATCGTTATGCACATGACGAACCCAATGCTTACGCGGCAGGAGAGGTGTTCTTCCCGCCTGAAATGGCGCAAACGCGCTACTATCAACCCACCAATCGGGGGCTTGAAGGGAAAATCGGCGAAAAACTCGCCTGGTTGGCTGAACAGGATCAAAATAGCCCGATAAAACGCTACCGCTGATAAACGCCTTACGGTAAGGTGAGCAAGTATTTCAATGCATTCCAGTGGGATGCATCCCTTCATTCGTTCAACCAACCTTAATTACACAGGATAAGCATGCTCGATCCCAATCTGCTGCGTAATGAGCCAGACGCAGTCGCTGAAAAACTGGCACGCCGAGGATTCAAACTGGATGTGGAAACGCTGCGTTCGCTCGAAGAGCGTCGTAAAGTACTGCAGGTAGAAACTGAAAATCTGCAGGCAGAGCGTAACTCCCGATCCAAATCCATCGGTCAGGCCAAAGCGCGTGGGGAAGACATCGAGCCACTGCGTCAGGAAGTGAACATGCTGGGCGAACGCCTGGATGCGGCGAAGGTTGAGCTGGATACACTGCAAAACACCATCCGCGATTTTGCCCTCTCGCTGCCTAACCTGCCGGTCGATGAAGTGCCGCTGGGTAAAGACGATAGCGAGAATCAGGAAGTCAGCCGCTGGGGCCAGCCGCGCCAGTTCGATTTCCCGGTAAAAGACCACGTTGAGCTGGGTGAAGCCGTTAAAGGGCTGGATTTTGCCGCTGCAGTGAAACTGACCGGTTCACGTTTCATCGTGATGCAGGGGCAGATCGCTCGCCTGCATCGTGCGCTCAGCCAGTTCATGATTGATCTGCACACTCAACAGCACGGTTATCTGGAAACCTACGTGCCGTATCTGGTCAACCATGAGACGCTGTTTGGTACGGGCCAATTACCTAAGTTTGGTGAAGACTTGTTCCACACCAAGCCTTTGGGTGAAGAAGCGGGCAGCAGCAACTACGCACTGATCCCGACGGCGGAAGTGCCGCTGACCAACCTGGTGCGTGATGAGATCGTGGAAGAAGAAAATCTGCCGATCAAACTCACCGCGCACACGCCGTGCTTCCGCTCTGAAGCAGGTTCTTACGGACGCGACACGCGTGGTCTGATTCGTATGCACCAGTTCGACAAAGTTGAGATGGTGCACATTGTTGCGCCTGAGACTTCAATGGACGCACTGGAAGAGTTGGTTGGTCATGCTGAGAAAGTCCTGCAGTTGCTGAACCTGCCGTACCGTAAGGTGCTGCTGTGTACTGGTGATATGGGCTTTGGTTCCGCCAAAACCTACGATCTGGAAGTGTGGCTGCCGGCGCAGGATACCTATCGTGAGATCTCTTCTTGTTCCAACATGTGGGATTTCCAGGCGCGTCGCATGCAGGCTCGCTGCCGCAGTAAAACCGACAAGAAGCCTCGCCTGGTGCATACGCTGAACGGTTCAGGCCTGGCAGTTGGACGTACATTGGTGGCGGTGCTGGAAAACTACCAGCAGGCTGACGGCCGTATCGAAGTACCAGAAGTGCTGCGTCCCTATATGGGCGGATTGGAAATCATTGGTTAACCCCAGCTTTCTGATAGTCAAACCCGGCAATGCCGGGTTTTTTATTTTCAGGAGCGAGCGATTATTTTTTAGTAAGAATTAATCAGAAATAAACGTCATCGTCAGCAGAGTCTCTCAAAACACTAAAATCCATAAATTCATGAAGATAGCGATGTGTTGTGATGATGATATATCTCCTCTAAGCTGCTGAAGATAAAAATAATAAATTGTTCAGCAGCAAATTGTGCTGTGGTGATTTTTTGCCCGTTGACTTTAAAATAGCGAATGGCAAACTGCGCGCAATTATCTCCATTTCTTTGGTTTTTAATCCCTATGTCTACCTGGTCACGCCCCGTCGTGTTGCTGCTCTGCGGCTTAATGCTCATGACGGTGTCTATTGCTGTGCTTAATACGCTGGTACCGCTTTGGCTTACTCACGATCAACTGCCGACATGGCAGGTGGGTATGGCCAGCTCAGCCTATTACACCGGGAATCTGCTGGGGACATTGCTGGCGGGCTGGTTAATCAACCGCTATGGCTTTAATCGCTGTTTCTATCTGGCCAGCGCCCTGTTTGCCGTCGCAACCATGGGAATGGTGTTGTTAGAAGGCTTTTACAGCTGGACTGCACTGCGTTTTGTCGCGGGTGTCGGCTGTGCGCTGATTTGGGTGGTGGTGGAGAGTGCGTTGCTGTGCAGCGGTACAGTGCGTAATCGCGGTCAACTGTTGGCTGCCTATATGATCATCTACTATCTCGGCACGGTAGCGGGTCAGTTGCTGGTGAGTCGCGTTTCGACTGAGCTCCTGCAGGTGATCCCATGGGTTACCGCGCTGATCGTCTGTGCCGTGCTGCCGGTGGTCTTCCTGCGTGTTAATGCCAGCTCCGCGACTGAAGAGGCTTCTACCGGTCGCATCTGGACCATGTTGCGCCGTCGCAGCTCACGTCTGGGCATTAACGGCTGCATTATTTCCGGTATTGTATTGGGCTCACTGTATGGACTGATGCCGCTATATCTGTCCCATCGGGGAATGAGTGATGCTAACGTCGGTTACTGGATGGCGTTGCTGGTGAGTTCAGGCATCGTCGGTCAATGGCCAGTGGGACGTCTTGCCGACCGCTTTGGCCGTCTGATGGTGTTGCGCGTTCAGGTGTTTGTGGTCATTTTAGGGGCGATTGCCATGTTGGGCGATACTGCCATGGCGCCTGCGCTGTTTGTGCTGGGGCTGGCTGGCTTCACGCTCTATCCAGTGGCGATGTCATGGGCATGTGAAACCGTTGCGCACCATGAACTGGTTGCGATGAATCAGGCGCTGCTGTTTAGCTACACCATCGGCAGCCTGGTCGGGCCGGGTATGACATCGATGCTGATGCAAAATTACTCTGACCGATTGCTGTTTGTGATGATAGCCGCTGTGGCGCTGGTCTATCTGGTGATGCTGCTGCGTAAAGCTGACCAGCATGCCACGCCAATTGCACATGCATAATATCTGAATGAACAAATGAAAAAAGGGAGCGTTAAGCTCCCTTTTTTGTCAGTACATCACTTCGTGACCATATCCTGTCAGAATACTTTTGACCCGTTCCATGGTCTCTTTACTGGGTGGTTTTACCCCATCCAGCTTGTACTCTTCACCCATGGCAATCCATTTGTGCTTGCCCAGTTCATGGTAGGGTAGCAGCTCAATCTTCTCGACGTTCTCCATATCCTTCGTAAATTCGCCGAGGCGATGGGCAGAGTCATCATCATCGGAATAGCCAGGCACCACGACAAAGCGAATCCAGGTACGTTTGCCTTTCTTCTGCAGATAGCGCGCGAAATCGAGGGTGCGATGATTAGAGACGCCAACCAGAATCTGGTGCACATCATCATTGATTTGTTTTAGGTCGAGCATCACCAGATCGGTGGCATCCAGCAGTTCGTCGATCACTGGATCGTAACGACGTACAAAGCCGTTGGTATCCAGGCAGGTGTGAATGCCTTCTGCCTTACAGGCACGGAACCAATCACGCACAAACTCGGCTTGTAAGATCGCTTCCCCACCTGATGCCGTTACTCCTCCGCCAGAGGCATTCATAAAGTGACGATACGACAGTGCATCTTTCATCAGGTCATCCACCGTGACTTCTTTACCTCCATGCGTGTCCCAGGTATCGCGATTATGGCAGTAGAGGCAGCGCATCAGGCAGCCCTGAAAGAAGGTGATAAAACGGATGCCGGGACCGTCAACGGTGCCGCAGGATTCGAATGAGTGGATACGACCGATGGTTGACATTGCGATGTATTCTCCGGGTTAGCCTTAACAACAGGCGGCACAATCTGTGTTGTGCTCTTGGATTAAAGTCGATTTTGCCAGGCTGCCAGCGAAAGCAAACTGGCAAAACAGACTTGTGGAGAAAAGGCTCCCGCAGGAGCCTTTACATTTCAGGGAGGATTACAGGGACTGAGTGAACGTACGGGTAATCACATCCTGCTGCTGCTCTTTGGTCAGCGAGTTAAAGCGCACAGCATAACCGGAAACACGAATGGTCAGCTGTGGATATTTCTCCGGATGTTCCATCGCATCCAGCAGCATCTCACGGTTCATGACGTTGACGTTAAGGTGCTGACCGCCCTCGATATTGGCTTCATGGTGGAAGTAACCATCCATCAGGCCCGCAAGGTTGGTTTTACGCACGTTGTCATCTTTACCCAGTGCATTTGGCACGATGGAGAAGGTATAGGAAATACCATCTTTCGCGTAAGCAAACGGCAGTTTGGCAACAGAGGTCAGTGAGGCAACGGCACCTTTCTGATCGCGACCGTGCATAGGGTTAGCACCTGGACCGAATGGCGCACCTGCACGACGACCATCAGGGGTGTTACCGGTTTTCTTACCGTACACCACGTTAGAGGTGATGGTCAGCACCGACTGGGTAGGTACTGCATTACGATAGGTTTGCAGTTTCTGAATTTTCTTCATGAAACGTTCAACCAGGTCACACGCCATATCATCGACGCGTGAATCGTTGTTACCAAACTGCGGATACTCGCCTTCAATCTCGAAATCTACGGCCAGACCATCCGCATCACGCACGGCTTTTACTTTGGCATATTTAATGGCAGACAGGGAATCCGCCGCCACTGACAAGCCTGCGATACCACACGCCATGGTGCGATAGACGTCACGGTCATGCAGCGCCATCAGTGAAGCTTCATAGCTGTACTTATCATGCATGTAATGGATGATATTCAATGAGGTGACATACTGTTTAGCCAGCCAATCCATGAAGTGATCCAGACGTGCCATCACCGTGTCGAAATCCAGAATTTCATCAGTGATTGGCGCTTCTTTCGGGCCAACCTGCATTTTCAGTTTTTCGTCCACGCCACCGTTGATTGCATACAGCAGTGTTTTAGCGAGGTTGGCGCGGGCGCCGAAGAACTGCATCTGTTTGCCGACAATCATTGGGCTCACACAGCAGGCGATCGCGTAGTCATCGTTATCAAAGTCAGGACGCATCAGATCGTCATTCTCATACTGCAATGAAGACGTATCGATAGAGACTTTGGCCGCATATTTCTTAAAGTTAACCGGCAGCTTTTCTGACCACAGAATGGTCATGTTAGGTTCCGGTGATGGGCCCATGGTGTACAAGGTATTCAGGAAGCGGAAGGTACTTTTGGTGACTAAAGTACGGCCATCGACACCCATACCGGCCAGAGACTCGGTTGCCCAGATTGGGTCACCTGAGAACAGTTCGTCATATTCTGGAGTGCGCAGGAAACGTACCATACGCAGTTTCATCACCAGGTGGTCAATTAACTCCTGCGCGCCTTCTTCAGTCAGTTTGCCCGCTTTAATATCACGGTCGATATAAACATCGAGGAAGGTGGATACGCGACCGAATGACATCGCGGCGCCGTTCTGTGATTTCACCGCGGCCAGATAGCCGAAGTAGGTCCACTGTACAGCCTCTTGCGCTGTGGTAGCGGGCAGAGAAATATCAGAGCCGTATTTGGCAGCCATTTCTTTAATCTGGCCAAGCGCACGGTGTTGCTCGGAGATTTCTTCACGCAGGCGGATGGTGGCTTCAAGATTGACACCATTTTCCATATCGCTTTGCAGTGAATTGAACTGCGCCACTTTATCTTTCATTAGATAATCGATGCCGTACAGCGCCACGCGGCGATAGTCACCGATGATACGACCACGACCATAAGCATCTGGCAGACCGGTTAAGACACCGGATTTACGGCAGCGCAGAATATCAGGGGTATAGACATCGAACACACCCTGGTTATGAGTTTTACGATAGTCGGTGAAGACTTTTTTCAGCGCTGGGTCGAGTTCACGGCCATAAACCTTACAAGAGCCCTCGACCATTTTGATGCCGCCAAACGGGATAATGGCGCGTTTTAGTGGAGCTTCAGTCTGCAGACCTACGATGGTCTCCAGCGATTTATTGATATAACCCGCATCATGTGACGTGATGGTAGAAGCCAGGTCGGTATCGAAATCAACCGGTGCATGGGTGCGGTTCTCAATCTTTATACCTTCCAGCACGCTGTCCCACAGTTTAGTGGTGGCGGGTGTGGCGCCTGCGAGGAAAGATTCGTCACCTTCATAGGGGGTGTAGTTTTTCTGGATAAAGTCACGGACGTTGACACCGTTCTGCCATTCGCCGGCGCTAAATCCTTCCCAGGCTGACGCCATTTTTTCGTTAAGTTCGGACATGATATACCTGCCTTATTTAGGGAGACTCTGACGATGACGTGCCCTTGAGCACGCCCGTATCAATTGCTTAGTGAACCGGCTCATCACCACGAAGATAGATGACCCAGTAGGTCAAACCGACTAACAATCCGCCGCCGATAATGTTGCCGATTGTCACGGGAATAAGGTTGTTAACAATAAAGTCGCCAACGCTGAGAGAGGGGAACTGTGCGGCGCTGGAGCCGGCCAGTTGCCAGAATTCCGGGCTGGCGAAGTCGCGAATGACAATGGCCATAGGGATTAAAAACATGTTGGCGATGCTGTGCTCAAATCCGCTGGCAACGAACATCCCGACCGGCAATATCATGGCAAACATTTTGTCAAACAGACTGCGGCCGGAGTAACTCATCCATACGGCCAGGCAAACCATCAGATTAGCCAGTGTGCCGAGGCTAACGGCCTCAATAAACGTGTGATGCATTTTGTGATCGGCGGTTTGCAGGACGTTCAACCCCCACGCACCGTTGGCAACCATATGTTCACCTGCTAACCAAATCAGCGCGACAAAGAACAGCGCACCAAACAGGTTACCGATATAGACATTCAGCCAATGACGACCGAGTTGCATCCAGGTGATGCGCCCGCTGGCTTTCGCCACCACAATCAAAACCGTCGAAGTGAAAAGGTCCGCGCCACATACCACAACCAGCATCAAACCCAGAGAGAAGCAGATACCGCCAATCAGTTTCGCAATACCATAGGGCATCGCGCCACTACCGGTGGTGGCAGTAATGTAGAAAACAAATGCGATAGAAATAAATACGCCAGCAGTGATGGCTAAGAAGAAGGTGGTTAAAGGATGTTTAGTGGCTTTATAGACGCCGGCATCTTCAGCAACTTTCGCCATGGCCGCGGGTAATAATGCATTAAAAGGGTTGTCAGCTTTCACACTAACGCTCTCCTGAAATTGTCTGTAAAGATACTAACAAAGGAGTATAGGTCAGGAATTGATGTGGATCATAAATGGCAGGGAGGTACGGGATAAGCGAGGCGTTAAACTATGAAATTCGCATGTAACAATTTGAATTATAACAACTAAAAAATTTTTAATTTATACAAAATAAGTTTAATGAGGGTCTTTGAAATTGACTTAATGTTAATTCAGTTTAATCAATGAAACTGAATTGTTAATTATCAATATTCAATGTTGAGTATGACAATTTGAAGCAAAAAATGGCACCGGGATTAATCAGTGCCATTCTCAACGTTAGCAAAAATATCGCGCTAAGCGCCCGTGAATATTACTTTGACCAATAGTTACGTTTTGCTGCCTGCAGTTTTTCGTAGGCGGCCAGCAGGGCCTGATGAGCCGGGAAGGCTTTGAGATCGAGGTCCACTGCCTGCAAGCCGTAGAATGGCGCTTCACCGCTGATCGCTGCAGAAGCGGCATCAACGGCGGCTTCGCCATACATCCGCACAAAGGCACGATGATATTGCAGAGGATCGCGTTCTTCTTCCATGGCGAGCAACAGTAGGGTTTGCAGGCAACGGTAATAGTTGGCGCGTTCAGGGCTGAAGATTGACTGGTTGAACTCCATGGTCCATTCCGTCCAGATCAGAGCCTGATCCAAATCTCCGCCCGCCAATGCCAGCATGGCTTTCAGCTCGCCAATACGTAGGGTGTACCAGCCATTGTCTTTACCTGACGCCAGACCCAGCAGCTCACGGACGCGAGTGAAGTCGTCATGACCTTCTTCATCCAACTGCTCGATGAGGTTCAGATACGCCTCCGGTTCCCACTCACTGGCTGGCAGCGCCAGCAACGTTTCACGCAGCGGCGCGCCCATGCTGTTGTTGGCCAATAACAGGTCTTCTGCCGGATAAATATCTGACATGCCCGGTACGATGATACGGCAGGCGTAAACGCCCAGATGCTCATAATCCGCGATGTAAACCTCTTGACCTTCCGCGCGGAAGATAGCCATCAGCGTATCAAACTCTTCGTGCGTGCTGCCTGAGAAACTCCAGTCGACGAAAGGATAATCCGCATCATCTTTGAACATGTCCCGGGAGATTAAACCACTGGAATCGATAAAGTGGGTTTCCAGGTTGGCGTGTTCAGCCACTTCTTCATCATCAAAGGTCGGTGGGGTGAAGACATCCAGGTCTTTCAGCCCACGGCCCTGGAGCAGTTCAGTAACGGTACGTTCCAATGCCACACCAAAGTCAGGGTGCGCGCCGAATGAAGCAAAGCAAGTGCCGTTGGCCGGGTTAAACAACACTACGCAGATAACCGGGTACTTGCCGCCCAGTGAAGCATCGTAGGAGAAGATCGGGAAACCTTCGGCTTCCAGACGTTCAATCGCCTCAATCACGCCGGGGTAACGCTGCATCACTTCAGCGGGAATTTCTGGCAGGCTAATTGACTCAGCGATAATGCGGTTTTTGATGTGGCGCTCAAAGACTTCAGACAGGCCTTGTACACGCGCTTCATTCGCGGTGTTACCGGCAGACATGCCGTTAGAAACATACAGGTTGCCGATGATGTTCATCGGGATGTACACCGTCTGCTGGTCGGATTGACGAGTAAATGGCAGGCCGCAGATACCACGGTCAACATTACCTGACTGCAGGTCAATCAGATCTGAGGCGCTCAGACTATCTTCTGGATCGTAAAATTTCTGCAGACGCGCATCCAGAATCCCTGCTGGCAAACTGTCATCGTCGGTCAATGGGAACCACTTCTCATTCGGGTAGTGAACGAAATCGCCGTTGGCGATGGACTGACCGAGCCAGAAATCGGCGAAGAAGTAGTTGGTTGAGAGACGCTCAAAATATTCGCCTAACGCCGAAGCCAGTGCCGCTTTCTTACTGGCACCTTTACCATTGGTAAAGCACAGCGGGCAGTCGCGATCGCGGATATGCACAGACCAGACGTGTGGAACCGGGTTCAGCCAGGAGGCTTCTTCAATGTTGAAGCCCAGGTCCTGCAGTTTGTGCTGGAAACGTGCGATGGAGTCTTCCAGTGCGGCGTCTTTTCCTGGAATAAACGTTTGCGTCATGTTGGCGCTCTCTCAAGTCGATGGGGTGGGCGTAAAGCGCGCAATGATACGGGTTTTGCGCCTGCTTCGCTATTCAGTGGTCTAAATTTATCGCGGTATTGTCATGGCTATTTCATCACCTGGCAGCATTCTGATTTTACATCGGGAATTTCCCTCACAAAATTCCGTGGCTTATTGCATTTATGACATAAGCTGCGGTGGAGCCCGCCCCGGAATTGTGATCGCTATCGGATTAATGATTGCAGCCATTCGGAGGCAATGATAAAACCGATACGGTATTCATAACCGTTCGATATGACAGTGGTGAGGGGAAATGACGCAGGTTTATAATTTTAGCTCCGGCCCAGCGATGCTGCCGGTAGAAGTGCTCCGTCGTGCAGAACAAGAACTGACAAACTGGCAAGGATTAGGCACCTCTGTAATGGAGATCAGCCATCGCAGTAAAGAGTTCATTGCTGTCGCTGAAGCCGCAGAACAGGATTTTCGCGATCTGCTGAAGATCCCATCGAACTACAAAGTTTTATTCTGCCATGGTGGCGCTCGCGCGCAGTTCGCAGCTATCCCGGGTAACCTGTTAGGTGATGCGAAATCCGCTGACTACATTGATGGTGGTTACTGGGCACACAGCGCGATCAAAGAAGCGGAAAAATATTGCACCCCGAACACCATCGACGTCAAAACCACGCTTGACGGTAAGCGTGCTTTGTTACCAATGCGTGAATGGCAGTTGAACGATGATGCCGCCTATGTGCATTTCTGCCCGAATGAAACCATTGATGGTATTGCTATCGATGAAGAGCCTGACTTTGGTGACAAAGTCGTGGTGGCTGATCTTTCTTCAACCATTATGTCTCGCCCAATCGATGTCAGCCGTTACGGTGTGATCTACGCAGGCGCACAGAAAAACATCGGTCCAGCGGGATTAACGCTGGTGGTGGTGCGTGAGGATCTGCTGGGCAAAGCGCAGCGTTATGTGCCTTCTATCCTTGATTACAAGGTGCTGGCTGAAAACGAATCCATGTTCAACACACCGCCGACTTTTGCCTGGTACCTCTCTGGTCTGGTATTCAAATGGCTGAAAGAGAAGGGCGGTGTTGCTGAGATGGATAAGGTCAATCAGGCGAAAGCAGACCTGCTCTATGGCGTCATTGATAACAGCAGCTTCTACCGTAACGATGTTGCCGCTGCTAACCGTTCACGTATGAACGTGCCGTTCCAGCTGGCTGATGCCGCGCTGGATAAAGTGTTCCTGGACGAGTCTCTGCAGGCAGGCCTGCATGCACTGAAAGGACACCGCGTGGTTGGCGGTATGCGTGCGTCGATCTACAATGCGATGCCGCTGGAAGGGGTGAAAGCCCTGACTGAGTTCATGATCGACTTCGAACGTCGTCACGGCTAATTACTCATCATCGGCCAGCCTG
Organism: Pantoea sp. Seng; assembly: GCF_009829935.1. Taxonomy (NCBI): domain Bacteria; kingdom Pseudomonadati; phylum Pseudomonadota; class Gammaproteobacteria; order Enterobacterales; family Erwiniaceae; genus Pantoea; species Pantoea sp. Seng. The sequence continues at coordinate 93,539 of NZ_SZZV01000001.1, forward strand.
GCTGGCCACTGGCCCCGTTAAACAACGGGGTTTTGTCTTTTCTGGAGATTTGGTTTCACATGCAGGACTCCCTGACTCTACAACCGATTGCTCGCGTTGACGGCACGGTAAACTTACCGGGTTCAAAAAGCGTTTCTAACCGCGCATTGTTATTGGCCGCGCTGGCCAACGGCACGACTCGCCTGACCAATTTGCTGGACAGCGATGACGTTAAACACATGCTGAATGCGCTGAAGGCGCTGGGCGTCAATTACACGCTCTCTGCCGATCGTACCGTGTGCGAAGTGGTGGGAAATGCAGGTCCGCTGCACAGTGACCAGGCCCTGGAACTCTTTCTGGGCAACGCCGGTACTGCTATGCGTCCGCTGGCTGCCGCACTGTGCCTGGGTCAACAGTCGATTGTGCTGACTGGCGAACCCCGCATGAAAGAGCGCCCAATTGGTCATCTGGTGGATGCGTTGCGTCAGGGCGGAGCCAAAATTGATTACCTGGAGCAGACGGATTATCCGCCGCTGCGTCTGAACGGCGGGTTTGTAGGTGGCGATGTCAGTGTGGACGGTAGTGTTTCTAGCCAGTTCCTGACCGCATTGCTAATGACCGCTCCGCTGGCACCGAAAGACACTGTGATTACCATCAAAGGTGATCTGGTTTCTAAGCCGTACATTGATATTACACTGCACCTGATGCGTTGTTTTGGTGTCGAAGTCGATAACCAGAACTACCAGCGCTTTGTGGTGAAAGGCCAGCAGCAGTATCAATCTCCGGGCGATTATCTGGTGGAGGGCGATGCCTCTTCTGCCTCTTATTTCCTCGCCGCCGCCGCCATTAAAGGTGGAACGGTTCGCGTAACCGGGATTGGCCGCAACAGCGTTCAGGGCGACATCCGCTTTGCTGATGTGCTGGAAAAAATGGGTGCGGTGATCGAGTGGGGTGATGACTATATTGCCTGCACACGAGGTTCTCTGACCGCGATTGATATGGACATGAACCATATTCCAGATGCGGCGATGACCATTGCCACCACGGCGTTGTTCGCGGAAGGCACCACCTTGATGCGAAATATCTACAACTGGCGTGTGAAAGAGACTGACCGCTTAGCGGCGATGGCGACCGAATTGCGCAAAGTGGGTGCGGAAGTAGAAGAAGGTCACGATTTCATTCGTGTCACTCCACCGGCTCAGCTTCAGCATGCGGATATTGGCACTTATAACGATCACCGCATGGCGATGTGCTTTGCGCTGGTGGCGTTATCGGACACGCCTGTCACCATTCTTGAACCTGGCTGCACGGCGAAAACCTTCCCGGATTACTTCCAGCAGTTGGCGAAAATCAGCCAGACCTCTTAATCACGCTACCCGGTACGCTTGTGCCGGGTTTCCTCGCTCTCTTCTGGTCTTGTTGGGCGGAAATTCTTCTGAATCTGTCGAAAATTCTGGCGCTGTCTACGCTAAAGGGTAACTAACCTGACGCGGGCAGCGTATAATGCCGCGCATTCAAACAGCCAAGAAGGCTGATAATAAGCACGCAGCAACAGGAGAGAACAATGACGGCAATCGCCCCGGTAATTACCATTGATGGCCCAAGTGGCGCAGGTAAAGGGACTTTGTGTAAAGCGATGGCGGAGTCATTGCAGTGGCACTTGCTGGATTCTGGTGCCATTTATCGCGTACTTGCATTGGCTGCACTTCATCATCAGGTGGATATTGAATCCGAAGAAGCATTAGTGCCTATGGCGGCTCACCTCGACGTGCGTTTCTTGTCTGTTGAAGGCGAAATGCAGGTCATTTTGGAAGGTGAGGATGTGACCGGTGAAATCCGTACGCAGGAAGTGAGCAATACGGCTTCGCGGGTTGCTGCTTTCCCACGCGTGCGTGAAGCGCTGCTGCGTCGCCAGCGAGCATTCCGTGAAGAGCCGGGTTTGATTGCGGATGGCCGCGATATGGGCACCGTGGTATTCCCCGATGCACCGGTAAAAATCTTCCTGGATGCAAGTTCGGAAGAGCGTGCTCACCGTCGTATGCTACAGTTGCAGGAGAAGGGCTTTAATGTTAACTTTGATCGCCTTTTATCCGAGATAAAGGAACGCGACGACCGCGATCGTAATCGTGCAATTGCGCCTTTAGTGCCTGCCGCTGATGCTCTGGTGCTGGATTCAACCAGTATGTCCATTGAGCAAGTGATTGAAAAGGCACTTGATTATGCCCGCCAAAAGCTGGGCATTTAATCTATTCGGTAACTGAATTGTAGTAACCCTGTACCACGGATCCGGTGCTGGGCATGTGAAACAACCCCATCCGACAATGACGTCAGGTGGACGTTAAATTGAAGAATCCTAAGATTATCAATATGACTGAATCTTTTGCTCAACTATTTGAAGAATCACTGAAAGAAATCGAAACCCGTCCGGGTTCCATCGTTCGTGGCGTTGTTGTCTCTATCGATAAAGACGTAGTCCTGGTTGATGCGGGTCTGAAATCTGAGTCTGCAATTCCTGCAGAGCAGTTCAAGAACGCAGCCGGCGAACTGGAAATCCAGGTTGGCGACGAAGTTGACGTTGCGCTTGACGCAGTTGAAGACGGCTTCGGTGAAACCCTGCTGTCTCGTGAGAAAGCTAAGCGTCACGAAGCTTGGATCACGCTGGAAAAAGCTTACGAAGAAGCTGAAACTGTTACCGGTGTTATCAACGGCAAAGTTAAAGGTGGCTTCACAGTTGAGCTGAACGGTATTCGTGCGTTCCTGCCAGGTTCACTGGTTGACGTTCGTCCGGTTCGCGATACTCTGCACCTGGAAGGCAAAGAGCTTGAGTTCAAAGTTATCAAGCTTGATCAGAAACGTAACAACGTGGTGGTTTCTCGCCGCGCAGTTATCGAATCTGAAAACAGCGCTGAACGCGATCAGCTGCTGGAAAACCTGCAGGAAGGCATGGAAGTTAAAGGTATCGTTAAGAACCTCACTGACTACGGCGCATTCGTGGACCTGGGTGGCGTTGACGGCCTGCTGCACATCACCGATATGGCCTGGAAACGCGTTAAGCATCCAAGCGAAATCGTCAACGTGGGCGACGAAATCACTGTTAAAGTGCTGAAGTTCGACCGCGAGCGTACTCGTGTATCTCTGGGCCTGAAACAGCTGGGCGAAGATCCATGGGTTGCTATCGCTAAGCGTTACCCAGAAGGCACCAAGCTGACTGGCCGTGTAACCAACCTGACTGATTACGGCTGCTTCGTTGAAATCGAAGAAGGCGTTGAAGGTCTGGTACACGTTTCTGAAATGGACTGGACCAACAAAAACATTCACCCATCTAAAGTTGTTAACGTGGGCGATGTTGTTGAAGTTATGGTTCTGGACATCGACGAAGAACGTCGTCGTATCTCCCTGGGTCTGAAGCAGTGCAAAAACAACCCATGGCAGCAGTTCGCTGAGACCCACAACAAAGGCGATCGCGTTGAAGGTAAAATCAAGTCAATCACTGACTTCGGTATCTTCATCGGCCTGGACGGTGGCATCGACGGTCTGGTTCACCTGTCAGACATCTCCTGGAACGCGACTGGCGAAGAAGCCGTTCGTGAGTACAAAAAAGGCGACGAAATCGCTGCTGTTGTACTGCAGGTTGATGCAGAGCGCGAGCGCATCTCTCTGGGCGTGAAGCAGTTGGCTGAAGATCCATTCAACAACTACATCACCCTGAACAAGAAAGGCGCTATCGTTAACGGTAAAGTAACTGCAGTAGACGCTAAAGGTGCTACAGTAGAATTGGCTGATGGCGTTGAAGGTTACCTGCGCGCTTCAGAAGCTTCACTGGACCGTATCGAAGACGCAACTCTGGTTCTGAGTGTTGGTGACGACGTTGAAGCTAAGTTCACCGGCGTTGACCGTAAGAACCGCGTTGTAAGCCTGTCTGTTCGTGCTAAAGACCAGGCTGATGAGAAAGAAGCTATCAACACTGTTAACACCAAACAGGAAGAAAGCAACTTCTCTAGCGCTATGGCTGAAGCGTTCAAAGCGGCTAAAGGCGAGTAATCGACCCGAGGCACCGGACGATGTAAGTCGTCCGGTTTCGGTAAAAGCTGTCATACCTTTCCCATTAAGGATTAACCGGAGGTTACATGACCAAGTCAGAACTTATTGAAAGACTTGCTGGACAGCATACTCATATTCCGGCGAAAGTCGTTGAGGATGCAGTTAAAGAGATGCTTGAGCACATGGCCACCACGTTGGCACAGGGCGAGCGCATTGAAATCCGGGGATTCGGCAGCTTTTCTTTGCATTACCGCGCACCGCGCACTGGTCGTAACCCGAAAACGGGCGACAAAGTGGATCTGGAAGGTAAATACGTTCCCCACTTCAAGCCGGGCAAAGAATTGCGTGACCGTGCAAATATCTACGGCTAAGCCGTTACCGAACGACAAAGCGACACCTCTGGGTGTCGTTTTTTTTTGCTCTAAATTCGTTGTTGTGAATCTGATTCCTAAACCCACATCAACAATGAAAGCCACTTCGATTTTTTGGCATCCGCAATCCAGCTCTCCCCATTCCTGAAAGCTATTCCTGCCAATTGCACGCAAACTGGTGCCCATTGCGGGAGAAAAGTGATGCGTATAACAGGGATTACAGTAGCCAGAATCATGATCCTGGCGGCGCTACCATTGGGTTTGTTACCTCAAATACCGACCATGGAAATGATCGCTGTGATGGTGCTACTAGCACTTATTGTGGCATCCCTGCCTTGGGATGGGCTGCGTCTTATTGGCATGGGTATCCTGCTTCTGGCGTGGGCGCTACTGGAAGCGAGACAGATGCTGAATGTGATTGACCAGCTTTCAATGGCGCCAGCCGAAGTGACGCTGCGTATTGTTGATGTGAAGGAAAATCAACAGCAATTTAAAGCCCAGATTATCCGTGTGGGTGAGCGATATCAGTTCCCGCCGTTGTTTGTCAGTATCAATGCGGAGCCAGGTGAATCGGGGTATTGTGCAGGGCAACGCTGGAAAATGACCTTACGCTTGCGTGCAGTGCATGGTCGCTTGAATGAAGGCGGGTTTGATGCCCAACGTTTTGCGCTGGCAAACCACACACCTTTGCAGGGGAGAATCATTAACCAGCTGGCGGAATCGGTAGATTGTAATTTGCGAACGCAGGTTATGCGCCATCATCAACCTCTTTTTGAACACCTGCAACAACCGGCCATTTTGCAGGCGCTGGCTTTTGGCGAACGTGAGAACATGACCAAAACCCAGCGACAATTATTACGTGAGACCGGAACCGCACACTTAATGGCGATTTCCGGTATGCATATTGCGCTAGCGGCCAGCGTTGGCTGGATGATAGTACGTGGCTTGCAGCTGCTGCAGCCTGCGCACACCATCGGTTATCTGCTGCCACTAATGGGGAGCATCATTACCGCGACAATCTACTGCTGGCTGTCGGGCAGCCATGCACCAGCACAGCGCGCGCTGGTCGCGCTACTAATGTGGACAACGATAAGAATCGCTGGCTGGCAGTTAACAGGCTGGCAGATTTGGACACTGTGCATGGGTGTACTGCTTTGGCTTGATCCCCTCACCGTCTTATCTGAAAGCTTTTGGCTCTCTGCTCTTGCCGTCGCCATGTTAATCATCTGGTTCCAGTGGTTTGCCTTGCCGGATCGATACCGTCAGGCCTGGCGCTGGCTGCCGCTGAGATTGCTGCACTTACAGCTCGGCATGATGATACTGATGGCTCCTCTGCAGATTTTTTTATTTCAGGGAATCAGCCTCAGTGCACTGGCCGCTAACCTCATCGCGGTGCCTGTGGTATCGCTTTTCACCGTGCCATTGATACTGCTGGCGCTTTTGCTGCCCATACAACCCATCGCTTCGGTACTGTGGCGGTTGGCGGATTTTTCTGTCAATCAGGTGATGCAGGGCCTGGCATACTTGCCAGCAGGATGGTGGCCGTTAAATGATGCCTTGCCGGCAGTGGCCCTGCTATGGGGCGGTTTATTTATGTGGCGCAGTGGTTTGCTGAATAACACGCTGATGCTTTGCTGCGGCTGCGCACTGGCATTTCTGTTATGGCGTCATCAGTCTGAACAAGATGACTGGCAGATTGATGTGCTGGATGTGGGCCATGGTCTGGCGATCGCGATTACACAGGGTAATGAAGTGGTGTTGTACGATGCGGGTCCACGCTGGAATGAAGATGATGCGGGCGCGCGTGTGATACTGCCATGGTTACTGTATAAGGGACGACAGCTAAACACGGTGGTGGTAAGTCATAAGCATCTGGATCATCGGGGTGGGCTGAATTCACTGCATCAGGCAAATCCCAATATGATGATCCGCAGTGCATTGGGTGAAGCGGGACATTTACCCTGTCAGCGAGGAGAGCAGTGGCAATGGGGCAAACTGACCTTTACGGCACTCTGGCCGCCCGCAGGGAATACGCAAGGGCAAAATAATGACTCTTGTGTCGTACGCGTAGACGATGGAGCTGTCAGCCTGCTGCTCACCGGGGATATTGAGTCAGAAGCAGAAAGAAAATTGGTGGCATTAGAGAAAACCCAGCTCACCAGCACGTTAATGCAGGTCCCTCATCATGGTAGCCGAACCTCTTCGGGGCCTTTACTGTTACGTAGTGTTGCAGGAAAGGGCGCGGTGGCGTCGGTGGCGCGCTATAACGCCTGGCGCATGCCTGCCGTAGCGGTGGTTGAACGCTATCGCCAGCAGGGCTATCTCTGGTATGACACGGCACAATCCGGGCAGGTCCACATTGGTATTCGGCAGGGTGAATGGCAGATCAAGGGATTGAGGGAGCAAATAAAACCTCGCTGGTATCATCAGTGGTTTGGCGTCAAACGTGAATCCAGGTAGAATGAGCGGCTATTTCAAACAGCGTGAATAAATAATGCATCAAGACAAAGATCTCTCAACGTGGCAGACGTTCCGCCGACTCTGGCCGATGATTGCGCCGCACAAAGCAGGACTGTTTGTGTCTGCGGTGGCGCTGATTCTCAATGCGGCCGGCGATACCTTAATGCTGTCGCTGTTGAAACCTTTACTGGATGATGGCTTCGGCAAGGCCGACCGCTCCGTCATGCTTTGGATGCCACTGGTGGTGATTGGCCTGATGCTGGTGCGTGGCGTGACCAGCTACATCTCCAGTTATTGCATCTCTTGGGTATCGGGCAACGTGGTCATGAATATGCGCCGCCGCTTGTTTGGTCACATGATGGGCATGCCCGTGGCGTTCTTTGACCAGCAATCAACCGGCACATTGCTGTCACGCATCACTTATGATTCCGAGCAGGTTGCTTCGTCCTCTTCCAGTGCACTGGTGACGGTCGTACGTGAAGGCGCCTCGATCATCGGCCTGTTTATCATGATGTTCTACTACAGCTGGCAGCTGTCATTAATTTTGATTGTCCTTGCGCCAATTGTTTCCTTTGCGATTCGCACAGTGTCCAAACGCTTCCGCAGCATCAGTAAAAACATGCAGAACACCATGGGACAAGTCACCACCAGTGCTGAACAGATGCTGAAAGGGCACAAAGAGGTGCTGATCTTTGGTGGTCAGGATGTTGAAGCACAGCGTTTCTCCCAGGTGAGCAACAAAATGCGCCAGCAGGGCATGAAACTGGTTTCGGCATCTTCCATTTCCGATCCGGTCATTCAGCTGATTGCTTCTCTGGCACTGGCATTTGTGCTCTACGCCGCCAGTTTCCCCAGCGTGATGGAAACTCTCACCGCCGGTACCATCACTGTGGTGTTCTCATCGATGATTGCCTTGATGCGTCCACTGAAGTCGCTGACTAACGTCAATGCCCAGTTCCAGCGCGGTATGGCTGCTTGTCAGACCTTGTTCTCAATTCTGGATAGCGAACAGGAAATCGATAATGGCAAGCGTGAAATCACGCGTGCCAAAGGCGATGTCGAATTCCGCAATGTGACCTTTACCTATCCTGGCCGTGAAGTCCCGGCGCTGCGTGATATCAATCTGTCACTGCCCGAGGGCAAAACCGTGGCATTGGTAGGACGCTCAGGATCGGGTAAATCGACCATGGCGAGCCTATTGACCCGTTTCTACGATATCGACTCCGGTGAAATTCTGCTGGATGGCCACGATCTGCGTGAATACACCCTGCGTTCGCTGCGTAATCAGGTGGCGCTGGTATCTCAGAATGTTCATCTGTTCAACGACACCATTGCCAATAACATTGCTTATGCACGCAATGGAGAATACACCCGCGAGCAGATTGAACAGGCAGCGACTATGGCGCACGCCATGGACTTTATTAAGAAGATGGATAACGGTCTGGATACCGTGATTGGTGAGAACGGCGTGTTGCTGTCAGGTGGCCAGCGTCAACGTATCGCCATCGCGCGCGCATTGCTGCGTGATTGCCCGATTCTGATCCTTGATGAAGCGACCTCAGCACTGGATACCGAATCCGAGCGCGCGATTCAGGCCGCACTGGATGAGCTGCAGAAAAACCGCACTTCGCTAGTGATTGCGCACCGCCTGTCGACCATCGAAAAAGCCGATGAAATCGTGGTCGTTGAGGATGGTCGTATCGTTGAACGCGGTACGCACAGCGTGTTGCTGGCCGAAAAGGGTGCCTATGCACAGCTTCACAAACTGCAGTTTGGTCAATGATTGAACGCATCTGGAGCGGGCGCTCGCCACTGTGGCTGCTATTGTGGCCACTGAGTTTGCTGTATGGCGCAATCAGCAGTTTGATTCGCCTCAGCTATCAGCGTGGCTGGCGTAAAAGCTGGCGTGCGCCCTGTCCGGTGATTGTGGTAGGTAATCTGACGGCTGGCGGCAACGGTAAAACGCCGGTGGTGATTTGGCTGGTTCAGGCACTGCAACAGCGTGGCCTGCGCGTTGGCGTTGTCTCACGCGGCTATGGTGGAAAGGCTGAGCGTTATCCACTGCTGGTGACGGCCGATACCCCGACATCACAAGCCGGCGACGAGCCGGTATTAATCGCGCAGCGTACTCAGGCGCCGGTAGCCGTCGCGCCTCAACGCCGTATGGCGGTAGAAGGACTGCTGGCCGCACAGGAACTGGATGTGATTATTACCGACGACGGGCTGCAACATTACGCGTTGCAGCGCGATCGTGAAATTGTGGTAGTGGATGGTGTCCGTCGCTTCGGTAATGGCTGGTGGCTGCCCGCAGGTCCGATGCGTGAGCGCGCATCCCGGCTGCAAAGCGTCAATGCCATCATCGTCAATGGTGGAGAGGCGCAAGCCGGTGAGATCGCCATGACGTTGCGTCCCGGCAAGGCGATCAATCTGGTGAACGGTGAGACAGCCAACCTCGATCAATTGCCAGAAACGGTGGCGATGGCCGGCATTGGGCATCCCCCGCGGTTCTTCAAAACGCTGCAACAGCAAGGCATCCAGCCGGTGGCAGAAATCGCGTTTGCCGATCACCATGCTTATAGCAAAGAAGAGTTACAGCGTTTGACGCAGACTCATCAATGCCTGCTGATGACCGAAAAAGACGCAGTGAAATGCCGTAGTTTTGCACGTGACAACTGGTGGTATCTACCGGTTGATGCCGATCTGTCGGGGGCGTCCCTGGATGCTTTACTCGCCGATGTGACCCAACTCTGCACGACTGCGCGCGACACCCGTTCGCGCTAAACCTGCTCAAAGGGAATCGAGTCATGACCACAACATCTTCCCTTTCACTCCAAACTGCTCGTCATTTACACCTGGCTGCTCAGGGGTTGTTACGCCCACCGAGCCGCCGCGCCCGCCTGTCCGATATCCATGCCTGCGTGCGGCAGATGTCATTACTGCAAATCGACACCATCAATGTCGTCGCCCGTAGCCCTTATCTGGTGCTGTTCAGCCGCCTTGGCGCTTATCCCACACAGTGGCTGGAAGAAACATTGGCCTCCGGTGCGCTTTTTGAGTATTGGGCGCACGAAGCCTGTTTCATCCCCTTCGAAGATTACCCGTTGCTACGCCATCGCATGCTGGAGCCGCAGCGGCTGGGATGGAAATATAACGAGCAGTGGGTAAACGAACATCAGCAGGAAATCGCTGCCTTACTCAATCACATCGCCGAAAATGGCCCGGTACGCGCGGCTGATTTTACCAGTGATAAGCACACTAAACCCGGCTGGTGGGCCTGGAAACCCCACAAGCGGCATCTGGAAAACTTGTTCAGCGCAGGTGAGTTAATGGTGGTCGAACGACGTAACTTCCAGCGGGTGTACGATCTGCGCACCCGCGTGATGCCTGATTGGGATGACGAACAGCATGCAGTGAGTGAATCTGATGCGGTACTGGCGATGCTACGACACAGTGCCCGCAGTCTCGGTATTTTTCGTGCCAGTTGGTTGGCCGATTACTATCGGCTGAAGCGTGCACCCCTGCAATCCTGGATTAAGGATGCCGAAGCACAAGGCGAAATCGTGTGCGTTGAGGTAGAACAGCTCGGTGAGATGTGGCTGCATAAGAGCTTGTTACCTCTGCTGGATAAAATGCCCAGCGCCACCCACACGGCCTTGTTGTCACCGTTCGATCCGGTGGTATGGGATCGCCGGCGCGCTCTGGAGTTGTTTAATTTCGATTACCGCATTGAGTGCTATACCCCTGCTGAGAAGCGCGTCTATGGTTACTTTGTTCTGCCGGTGTTACACCGAGGTGCACTCAAAGCGCGTATTGATGCAAAGATGGACCGCCAGGCACAGCAGCTGATTATTCGTGCATTTTGGCTTGAGCCCGGCGTGCGTGTTACCCAAGCCTTTATGAATGATGTGCAAAAAGCCATCAGTCGCTTTGCACAGTGGCAAGGTGCCGATGAGGTCATCGTTGAAAATGTCCCAGCCGAACTGCTTGCTGCCTGGACGCATCGTTGGGTTATCAACGATTGAGTTCATCGTAATAATGCCGCGCCCGGCGCACTGTGCTTCGGGTGCGCTATGGTATGCTAGGCGCCTGACAAATCGGTGCTGAAAGGAGAAAATTATGGATCACCGTTTACTTGAGATTGTTGCCTGTCCGGTTTGCAACGGAAAACTGTATTTCAACAAAGAGCAGCAGGAGCTGATTTGTAAACCAGACGGCCTGGCTTACCCGGTGCGCGATGGCATTCCGGTATTGCTCGAAGTGGAAGCGCGTACGCTGTCTGTTGAAGAGATCCATCCATGAGTTTCGTCGCCATCATTCCGGCGCGTTATGCATCAACGCGCCTGCCCGGCAAACCGCTGGTGGATATTCACGGTAAACCGATGGTGATACACGTGATGGAGCGCGCACGCGAGTCGGGCGCCGATCGCGTAATTGTGGCGACCGATCACCCCGAGGTTGCTGCAGCGGTAACCGCTGCCGGTGGCGAAGTGTGCATGACGCGCGCGGATCACCAGTCGGGCACCGAGCGCCTGGCAGAAGTGATTGAGAAATATCAGTTTGCCGATGACACCATTATCGTCAACGTGCAGGGCGACGAGCCGATGATTCCGGCAGAAATCGTACGTCAGGTCGCCGATAATCTGGCGCAGGCTGATGCAGGGATGGCGACATTAGCCGTGCCGATTACCGACGCTGAAGAAGCGTTTAACCCCAATGCGGTTAAAGTGGTGATGGACGCGAAAGGCTATGCGCTTTATTTCTCACGCGCCACCATTCCATGGGATCGCGAGCGCTATGCGAAATCGCGCGAACAGATTGGTGACACTTTGCTGCGTCACATTGGCATTTACGCCTATCGCGCTGGCTTTATCCGTCGTTACATTGCGTGGGAACCTTGCCCGTTAGAGCACATTGAATTGCTGGAGCAGTTGCGCGTGCTGTGGTACGGCGAGAAGATTCACGTTGCCGTAGCGCAAACCGTGCCAAGTGTTGGCGTGGACACACCAGAGGATCTGGTCCGTGTTCGTGCGGCCATGCAGGGGTAAAGCCCGACCGGCCAGCCGCTCGCGCTGGCCATAAAGTTTGATCTGGCGCTAAGTTTCGCGCCACCATGACCTCCAGGATAGTGAAGTCAATTGACTGCGGAGGATAACGCATGGAACAGCTCCGTTCAGAACTGGCGTTGATACTGGGTGAAGGTATCAGCCGCCTCGAAACCATTAGCGAACAGGCGCAGTCGCGGCTGTACGCACTCTATGACAACGACGGTAAACCGATGCCGCTGGTGGCGAAGTATTTTCGCCATCAAGGCCGTGCGGCGCTGGAAGCCAAAAAACTCACCATGTTGGGCCATGAGGGACTGGTCACAGTACCTGCGGTTTTTGGCCTGGTGCTGAGTCAGCAGCCGCCGGTACATGAAATGCTACTGATGGCGCGATTCAATGGCGTCTCCGCCGAAGCGCCAGCGCGCACCGCCGTGCGCTGGGAGCAACTGTGTGAGCAAATTGTCGAGGGTGTACTCGGCTGGCACCGTATCGACAGCCACGGATTAGTGGGAAGGGTTGATAGTGTCCAGGAAAACAACTGGCCAGCCTGGTATCGCCAGCGCATCGAGGTGCTGTGGGCCACGTTGGGCTATCTGTCACCGCCATTTTTCACATTGGAAGATCGGCAGATCCTGTACCGCAGCCGACAGCAGTTAACTCATCTCTTCAAAGACTTCGACGATCCCTGCGTGCTGATGCACGGCAACCTGCGTTTATCCAGCATGCTGAAAGATGCACGCAGTGACCAACTGGTAGCGATGATGCAGCCAGGCAATATTCTCTGGGCTCCGCGTGAGTATGAATTAATCCGGCTGGCAGATAGCGGGGCTGAAGCCTCACTGCTGCAGCATTACCTGCAACGCGCGCCGGTTTCTGAAGGCTTTATCTGGCGGCGCTGGCTGTATCAGCTATGGGATTGTGTCGATACGTTGGTAAGCAGCGGACAGTTTGACCGTCCGCGCTTTGATCATGCCCGCGAGCAGTTACTTCCCTGGCTCGGATGACAGCAAATCATCGCCACGCAGCCGTTGCCAAATCTGGCCCAGGGTTTCGTAAATCGCACGTTCACTGTGACCCAGCCACATTGGCGATGGCAACATGCGGTCCCAGGCGCTGATTGGCGAGGTAATCGCGAGCTGATTGGCCGGTGCGGCGATGGGGTTCAGACCTGCGCTCAGGAAAAAATGCATTGCACGTGGCAAGTGGTTCGCCGATGAGACCAGCAGGAAAGGGTGATTGCCGATAGTTTGTTTGACGGCCAGCGCTTCTTCGCCCGTATCATGTGGTTGGTCCAGCGTGATAATCGCCGACCGTGGCACTCCCAGACTTTCGGCTACCTCTGCCGCCACGCTGGCGTTGCTGCGGGGGTTGTATCCAGCAGCAGCGCCAGTGAAAATCATTTTTGCTTGTGGATTCCGACGCCATTGGCGCACACCTTCTGTTACGCGCGGCAGGCTGTTGTTGAGCAAATTAGAACTTGGTGCCCAATTCGGATTGAAGGTGTAGCCACCGCCCAGCACGACGATATAATCCACCGGTTCGCTACCGTTCCAGGTTGGATAATGCTGTTCGATGGGGCGCAACAGACGATCGGCAACGGGTTGCAAGCTGAGCAATAAAAGCAGCAGCCAACTCAGAGAGATCAGGATTTTGCCGCCTTTTTGCCAACGGCTAAACCAGAGAAGTAAAAGTCCTACTGCCATTAGCAACAACAGCAGTGGTAAAGGTAATAACATCGCGCCAATCCATTTCTTTAAGGCAAAAAACATCGAAATTTGCTCCTTTTGTCCGAAAAAACAGCAGCCAGACAGTTACTGTGGCGTGAAAGGTTCATTCTTGTTGAGCCTGTGACAAAATAGCACAAGTTGAATGCAGCACAGTGGAGCCATCATCATGCAGGATCGTAACTTTGACGATCTGGCGGACAAATTTTCGCAGAACATTTATGGCACCCGCAAAGGGCAGGTACGGCAGGCGATCCTGTGGGACGAACTGGATGCGCTGTTACCGACACTGCCTGAAGGCGCACTGTCAGTGCTGGATGCCGGCGGTGGCGTAGGACAAATCTCCTGTGGATTAGCGGCACGTGGCCATCAGGTGCTGTTGTGCGATCTCTCCGCGGAGATGTTAAAGCTGGCTGAAGCGCATGCGCACACCGAGGGTGTGAGCCACAACATGCAATTCAAACAAATTAGCGCGCAGCAGGTGGGCGAACATTTGGATCAGCCGGTTGATCTGGTATTGTTTCACGCTGTGCTGGAGTGGGTGGCAGAACCGGAAGCGGTGCTGCGTGCCTTGTGGCACACGCTGAAGCCCGGTGGCGTGCTGTCGTTGATGTTTTACAATGCGCATGCCCTGACGTTCCGCACCCTGCAACTCGGCAATTTCGGCTATCTGCGTGCCAATATGACCAAACGCAAAAAGCGTACGCTGTCACCGGATTTCCCGCGCGATCCTCAGGACGTCAATCGCTGGTTAAGTGATGCGGGCTTTGAAATTGAACAGCGTGCAGGCATTCGCGTGTTTTGTGATTACATGAAACCGCCACCGCCCGGCGTCGTCAAAAGCGTTGAAGAGATTATTGAGATGGAACGGCGCTACTGTCGTCAGGAGCCCTTTTTAAGTTTAGGGCGCTATATCCACGTGACCGCGCGCAAACCCAGGTAGAAGGATCAACTATGAGCGAATTTTCCCAGACGGTCCCCGAATTGGTGGCATGGGCGCGCAAGAATGACTTTTCACTTGCGTTGCCGGTAGAACGTCTGGCCTTTTTGCTGGCTATCGCCACCTTAAACGGTGAGCGCATGGACGGTGAAATGAGTGAAGGTGAACTGATCGATGCGTTTCGTCACGTCAGTAAAGCCTTTGAGCAAACCCATGAAACCGTGCAGGTGCGTGCCAACAACGCCATCAATGACATGGTGCGTCAGCGTCTGCTCAATCGCTTTACCAGTGAGCTCACTGAAGGCCACGCGATTTACCGTCTGACGCCGCTGGCCATCGGCATTACCGACTACTACATTCGCCAGCGTGAATTTTCCACGCTGCGCCTGTCAATGCAGCTGTCGATTGTGGCGCAGGAACTGAAGCGCGCTGCGGATGCCGCTGAAGAAGACGGTGATGAATTCCACTGGCATCGCAATGTCTTTGCCCCGCTGAAATATTCCGTGGCCGAGATTTTTGACAGCATCGACATGACGCAACGTCTGATGGATGAGCAGCAACAAGCGGTGAAAACCGATATTGCGGACCTGCTCAACAAAGACTGGCGTGCCGCGATTTCAAGCTGTGAACTGCTGCTGTCCGAAACCTCCGGCACACTGCGTGAACTGCAGGATACGCTGGAAGCGGCGGGTGACAAATTGCAGGCCAATCTGTTGCGCATTCAGGATGCTACGCTGAGCAGCCCCGACTTGGGCTTTGTCGATAAGCTGGTGTTTGACCTGCAAAATAAGCTGGACCGCATCATCAGTTGGGGTCAGCAGGCCATCGATTTGTGGATTGGCTACGACCGCCACGTACATAAATTTATCCGTACCGCTATCGACATGGATAAGAACCGCGTCTTCGCGCAACGTTTACGCCTGTCGGTGCAGAACTACTTCGACCAGCCTTGGGCATTGACCTACGCGAATGCCGACCGTCTTTACGATATGCGCGATGAAGAGATGACGCTGCGTAATGATGAGGTGATGGGCGAACTGCCGCCAGAGATGGAGTACGAAGAGTTTAA
The DNA here is from genome assembly GCF_009829935.1 of Pantoea sp. Seng. Taxonomy (NCBI): domain Bacteria; kingdom Pseudomonadati; phylum Pseudomonadota; class Gammaproteobacteria; order Enterobacterales; family Erwiniaceae; genus Pantoea; species Pantoea sp. Seng. The sequence goes on from NZ_SZZV01000001.1 coordinate 109,168, forward strand.
CGAGATTCGTGAGCAGCTTGCCGCGATGATCGAAGAAGCATTGCAGATTTATAAGCTGGAGCAAAAGCCGCTCCATCTCGCTACGGTGATGCGCGATTATCTGGCGCAATACCCGCGTGCGCGCCACTTTGATTTGGCGCGTATCGTCATCGATCAGGCAGTACGCCTCGGTGTCGCCGAAGCTGATTTAGCCGGTCTGCCGGCAGAATGGCAGACTATTAATGATTACGGAGCCAAGGTGCAGGCACATGTCATCGACAAATATTGAACAAGTGATGCCAGTTAAACTGGCGTTGGCACTGGCAAACCCGATTTTCCCGGCGCTCGATAGCCAGTTACGCGCGGGACGCCACATTGGTATTGAGGAACTGGATAATCACGCTTTTCTGATGGATTACCAGGAGTACCTGGAAGAGTTTTATGCGCGCTACAACGTTGAGTTGATGCGCGCGCCGGAAGGTTTCTTCTATCTGCGTCCACGTTCAACGACGCTGATTCCACGCTCGGTGCTGTCCGAGCTGGATATGATGGTCGGTAAGATCCTGTGTTACCTCTACCTCAGCCCAGAGCGTCTGGCCAATGAGGGGATTTTCACCCAGCAGGAGCTGTATGACGAACTGCTGTCACTGGCGGATGAGAGCAAACTGCTCAAGCTGGTAAACCAGCGTTCGACCGGTTCTGACCTGGATCGTGCCAAGCTGCAGGAAAAAATGCGTGCTTCGATCAGCCGCCTGCGCCGCCTAGGTATGGTGTGGTACACGGGCAACGACAGCAGCAAGTTCCGCATCATGGAGTCGGTGTTCCGCTTCGGTGCGGATGTGCGCAGCGGTGACGATGCGCGTGAAGCACAGCTGCGTCTGATCCGCGACGGCGAAGCCATGATGCTGGAGAACAAAGCCGCGGCCAACGAGAGTGATGATGCAGATAACGACAATGACGTTGAAAGCGATGCGAATGATAACGCGGAGGATGAACAGGAATGATTGAACGCGGTAAGTTTCGTTCGCTAACGCTGATCAACTGGAACGGCTTCTTTGCCCGTACCTTTGATCTCGATGAGCTGGTGACCACGCTCTCCGGCGGTAACGGTGCGGGTAAATCCACCACCATGGCGGCTTTTGTCACGGCGCTGATCCCCGACCTCACCTTGCTGCATTTCCGTAACACCACCGAAGCGGGGGCCACCTCGGGCTCTCGCGATAAAGGTCTGCACGGTAAACTGCGCGCGGGTGTCTGCTATGCGGTGCTGGATGTGGTCAATTCGCGCCATCAGCGCGTGGTGGTCGGCGTGCGTCTGCAACAGGTTGCTGGACGCGATAAAAAAGTCGATATCAAACCCTTCAGTATTCATGGCCTGCCGACCGATTCGCAGCCGACCGATATGCTGACCGAAATCCTTAACAGCCGCCAGGCGCGCGTATTACCGCTGGCGGAAGTGAAAGAACGCGTTGAAGCGCAGGAAGGCGTGCAGTTCCGTCAGTACAACTCGGTTACGGATTACCACGCCGTCCTGTTCGAGCTGGGCGTGGTGCCGCGTCGTCTGCGCACCGCCAGCGACCGCAGTAAGTTCTATCGTCTGATTGAAGCCTCGCTGTACGGCGGTATCTCCAGCGCTATCACCCGTTCACTGCGTGATTATCTGTTGCCAGAAAATGGTGGCGTGCGCAAAGCCTTCCAGGATATGGAAGCCGCGCTGCGTGAAAACCGCATGACGCTGGAAGCGATTCGCGTTACGCAGTCCGATCGCGACCTGTTTAAGCATTTGATCTCTGAAGCCACCAGCTATGTGTCGGCAGATTATATGCGTCACGCCAACGAGCGTCGCATTCATCTCGATGGGGCACTGCAACTGCGCAATGAGCTGTTTACCAGCCGTAACCAGTTGGCTTCGGAGCAGTATCGCCACATCGAAATGGCGCGTGAACTTTCTGAGCACAACGGTGCAGAAAGCGATCTGGAAACCGACTATCAAGGCGCCAGCGATCACCTGAATCTGGTCCAGACAGCCATGCGTCAGCAGGAGAAGATCGAGCGCTATGATGCCGATCTCGAAGAGCTGACTTACCGCCTCGAAGAACAGAATGAAGTGGTGGCGGAAGCCCGCGAAGTGCAGGAAGAGAATGAAGCGCGTGCCGAAGCGGCTGAAATTGAAGTGGATGAGCTGAAAAGCCAGTTAGCCGATTTCCAGCAGGCGCTCGATGTGCAACAAACGCGGGCCATTCAGTATCAGCAAGCATTGCAGGCGCTGGATAAAGCGCGCGCGCAGTGTCAGTTGCCCGATCTGACCATCGATAATGCGACGGAGTGGCAGGAAACCTTCCAGGCACGCGAAGAAGAAGCCACCGAGCAACTTTTACGTCTGGAGCAGAAACTCAGCGTGGCCGAAGCGGCGCACAGTCAATTTGAGCAGGCATTAGCGCTGGTGACCAGTATCGCCGGCGAAGTGAGCCGTCAGGATGCATGGCAAGTGGGACGCGACTTATTGCGCGATGCCGCTAACCAGCGTCATCATGCCGATCAGCTCTCTTCGCTGCGCCTGCGTCTCAATGAGCTGGAAACGCGCCTGCGCGAGCAGCATGATGCCGAGCGCCTGTTAGCCGATTTCTGCAAGCGTCAGGGGCAACAGTACGATGCCGACGCGCTGGAAGGGCTGCAGCGCGAGCTGGAAGCACAGATTGAACAGCTGAACGAAAGCGTGTCCGATGCCGGTGAACGCCGCATGCTGATGCGCCAGGAACTGGAACAGCTGCGTGAACGCATCACTGCACTGACGGCGCGTGCGCCACATTGGCTGGCCGCGCAGGAAATCCTGACGCAGCTTAGCGAGCAAACGGGTCAGGCGCTGACTAACAGCCAGCAGATCACTGAGTTCATGCAGCAGTTGCTGGAGCGTGAGCGTGAAACCACCGTTGAACGTGACAATGTGGCGGCACGTAAACGTGAAGTCGAGCAGCAGATCGAGCGTTTAAGTCAACCTGGTGGTGCGGAAGATGCTCGCCTGACGCAACTGGCGGAACGATTTGGCGGCGTACTGCTGTCGGAAATTTACGATGACGTCACACTGGATGACGCACCGTACTTCTCGGCGCTGTATGGCCCATCGCGTCATGCGATTGTGGTACCCGATTTATCTCTGGTGCGTGAACTGTTGGATGGCCTGGAGGATTGCCCGGAAGATCTCTATCTGATTGAAGGGGATCCGCAGGCGTTTGATGACAGCGTCTTCAGTGTTGATGAGTTGGAAAACGCCGTGGTAGTGAAAGTGGCTGAGCGTCAGTGGCGCTACTCCCGCTTCCCTAAAGTGCCGCTGTTTGGCCGCGCTGCGCGTGAAAACCAGCTGGAACTGCTGAACAATGAACGCGACCAGCTGGCAGAACGGTTTGCCACTTTGTCCTTTGACGTGCAGAAAACGCAGCGCTTGCATCAATCCTTCAGCCGCTTTATCGGTAGCCATTTAGCGGTGGCCTTTGATGAGGATCCTGAAGCGCTGATCCGCCAGCTAAACAGCCGTCGTGGCGAGCTGGAACGGGGTCTGGCACAGCATGAGAATGATAACCAGCAGCAGCGTGCCCAGTTTGAACAGGCTAAAGAGGGCGTCAGCCAGCTCAACCGCCTGCTGCCACGCGTGAATCTGCTGTTGGATGATTCACTTGGCGATCGCTGCGAAGAGATCCGTGAACGCGTCGAAGAAGCTCAGGAAGCGGCGCGCTTCCTGCATCAGCATGGCGCTAAAATCAGCAAGCTGGAGCCGCTGGTGTCGGTGTTGCAAAGCGATCCGCAGCAGCATGATCAGCTGGAGCGCGATTACCAGCAAGCACAGCAGCAGCAGCGTGATGCGCGTCAGCAGGCCTTTGCCCTGACGGAGGTGGTGCAACGTCGCGCCCACTTTAGCTATGAAGATTCTGCCGGCATGCTGACCGGCAACAGCGATCTCAATGAAAAACTGCGCCAGCGTCTGGATCAGGCGGAGGGTGAGCGCAGTCGTGCGCGTGAACGTCTGCGCGAACATCAGGCGCAGCTGACACAATATTCACAAGTGCTGGCATCACTGAAAAGTTCCTATGACGCCAAGCGTGACATGCTGAAAGAGTTGCAGCAGGAGATGCAGGATATCGGCGTGCATGCCGATGCCAGCGCCGAAGAGCGCGCCCGCGCCCGACGCGACGAACTTTATACCGCATTAAGCCATAACCGTGCTCGTCGTAATCAGCTGGAGAAACAGCTCACGTTCTGCGAAGCCGAAATGGACGGCCTGCAGAAGAAACTGCGCAAGCTGGAGCGTGATTATCACCAGATTCGTGAGCAGGTCGTCAGCGCTAAAGCAGGCTGGTGTACGGTGCTGCGTCTGGTCAAAGAGAACGGCATGGAGCGTCGCCTGCATCGTCGTGAGATGGCCTATCTGGGCGGAGATGAACTGCGTTCAATGTCGGATAAGGCATTGGGTGCACTGCGTCTGGCGGTGGCGGATAACGAACATCTGCGTGATGTGCTGCGCATGTCGGAAGATCCAAAACGTCCAGAACGCAAAGTACAGTTCTTTATCGCAGTTTATCAGCATCTGCGCGAACGTATTCGTCAGGACATCATTCGTACTGACGATCCGGTTGAAGCCATCGAGCAGATGGAGATTGAGCTGAATCGTCTGACGGAAGAGCTGACGGCACGCGAGCAGACGCTGGCCATCAGTTCACGCAGCGCGGCGAATATCATTCGTAAAACCATTCAGCGTGAGCAGAATCGTATTCGTCAGCTGAACCAGGGCTTGCAGGCCGTGAGCTTTGGTCAGGTGCGCAGTGTACGTCTGAATGTTAACGTGCGTGAAGCGCACTCTACGCTGCTCGATACCTTGTCTGAAGAACATGAAGCGCATCAGGATCTGTTTACCAGCAATCGTCTGACCTTCTCCGAAGCGCTGGCGAAACTCTATCAACGTCTGAATCCACAAATTGATATGGGGCAGCGCACACCACAAACCATCGGTGAAGAGCTGCTCGACTACCGCAACTATCTTGAGATGGAAGTGGAAGTGAACCGCGGCTCCGATGGCTGGCTGCGCGCAGAGAGTGGAGCGTTGTCGACCGGTGAAGCGATCGGTACCGGTATGTCAATTCTGGTGATGGTGGTGCAAAGCTGGGAAGAGGAATCACGTCGTCTGCGCGGTAAAGATATTTCGCCATGCCGACTGCTGTTCCTTGATGAAGCGGCGCGTCTCGATGCCCGCTCCATCGCCACCCTGTTCGAACTGTGTGAGCGTCTGGAGATGCAGCTGGTGATTGCTGCGCCAGAGAACATCAGCCCGGAGAAAGGCACCACCTACAAGCTGGTGCGTAAAGTGTTTAACAACACTGAACACGTGCATGTGGCGGGGCTGCGTGGATTCTCGGCAGATCCTGTGCCAGCAAAACGCGACACCAGTGATATCGATTTAGAAACAGAAAATACCTGACGCTGAATCTGGTTAAAAAACAGCGCACCGTTTAATCTGTAAGCGGCATCTGCACACTGAGGCAGATGCCGTTTTTTATTTGTATACTCAACAATAAGAGTAAGGCTGTACATAGCGAAAACAGGGCGCTGTGTCTTAGGTGAGAAGGGGGCAGGGATGTGGCTGAATAGAAGAAGCAGAATGAATCGTGCGGTACTCGCACTCAGTGTTTCACTGGTATTGTCGCCGCTGGCCACCAGCCATGCCGCGATCATTGCCGCTTTACCCGGAACTTCACATAGCGCCATGTCAGTGGCGGCGAGTCAGCATCAAATTCAGCAGGCTTTTAGCCCCAGTCAGCAGCCTTTCTATCTGCCGGGATTAGCCGGTATCTACGCCGCGCGTAATATGGCGCCACTCTGGCAGGATCAGCAAGCGGTGCAGGCTTTCCAGCAACAGTTGGCGGAGGTGGCGCTTTCCGGCGTCCAGCCACAGTTTACTCGTTGGGTTGAATTACTGACTAATCCCACGATTACCGGCATGGCGCGCGACATCGTGCTGAGCGATGCCATGTTAGGCTATTTGCAGTTTGTCGCTAATGTGCCGACGCAGGGTGAAACCTGGCTGTACAGTAATGTTCCCTACAAATTGACGATGCCGGGCGTAGCTGCCATTAACCAGTGGCAAAATGCGGTAAACGGTGGTGGCAGTCGCGCGTTTATCATCTCGCTGGCACCGCAACATCCTCAATATGCGCCGATGCACAGTGCGCTCAAAGCGCTGCTGACCGATAACCGTCCATGGCCACAACTGCGCGACAGCGGGACGCTCCGCCCCGGCCAAATTAGCAACGATGTGCCTGCGCTCAGAGAGATTTTGCAGCGGACCGGCATGCTGACTGCCGCAATGCACAGCAGCACACCGACGCCAGCTGATGATGCCGTGCCGACAGCACCTGTGCCGGTCAGCCAGAGCAATCAGCCGATCGCGGTGAGTCCATCGGCGGCCAGCGTCAATGATTTGTCTGCACAGGCACCTGCGGCAACCGGCAACGTGGTGGCGAATACCACGCCTGCTGGTGATAATGTGTATGACGCCGCGCTGGTGGAAGGGGTAAAACGCTTCCAGCACTGGCAAGGTCTGGCAGATGATGGGGCGATAGGCCCTCGCACGCGTGAGTGGTTGAATGTGTCACCGCAGATGCGCGCATCGTTACTGGCACTGAATATCCAGCGCCTGCGTCTGCTGCCGGATGATATGCATAACGGCATTATGGTGAACATTCCCAACTATTCACTCACCTATTACAACAACGGAGCCACGATTTTGTCATCGCGGGTGATTGTCGGTCGTCCCGATCGTAAAACGCCACTGATGCGCAGTGCGTTGAACAATGTGGTGCTCAATCCACCGTGGAATGTACCTACCACTTTGGTGCGTCAGGATATCGTGCCGAAGGTCAAACAGGATCCCGGATACCTCTACAAGCACGGCTATACCTTACTGTCGGGCTGGAGTGCGGATGCCGAAGTGATCGATCCGTCGATGATTGACTGGCATATGGTTTCTGCAGCCAGTTTCCCGTATCGCATTCGTCAGGCGCCGGGCGCGATGAACTCGCTGGGTCGATATAAGTTTAATATGCCGAGTTCCGATGCCATCTATTTGCACGACACGCCTAACCATGGCTTGTTCCAGCGCGATATTCGCGCACTGAGCTCTGGTTGTGTGCGCGTGAATAAGGCCTCTGAACTGGCCGACCTGCTGCTGCAGGATGTGGGTTGGAATGACAGCCGCATCACCGACACGCTGAAACAGGGCGACACGCGCTATGTGCCGATTCGCCACCGCATCCCGGTTAATCTCTATTATTTAACCGCATGGGTCGCGGCGGATGGACAGCCGCAATATCGTACAGATATTTACAATTATGATAACCCTGCGCGCTCCGGTAGCCAGGTTCTGTCAAAAGCAGGAAAACTTCTCCTCTAGTCATTGATTTGCCGGATTTCACCTCTCTTCGAAAAGATCAGGGCCCGTCGCAAAATTTCGGTTTTGCGCGGGTTTTGGTCATTCTGTGACACATTGCGGGTTGACTGACCTCCAGGCTGCGGTTACTGTTCGGCCTTGTGTACTTTTTACACATTTTTTTATCGCTTTAGATTAGGTAACCCCGCTACATGGCTAATTTTGATTCTCAACGTCGTCGATTGCTCCTGATTGGAGGCGCAGCGGCAGGTTTGTCTCTGCTTCCTGGTTCAGCGCTGGCTTCGCTTTCCACCTCGCGCCCCCGAGTATTGACGCTTAATAACCTTCACACCGGTGAAACCCTTAAAACGGAGTTTTTTAACGGCAAGAGTTATGACAAGGATGAGTTAGCCCGCTTAAATCACTTCTTCCGTGATTACCGCGCCAATCAAGTGAAACACATCGATCCGCATCTGTTTGATCAGCTCTATCGCTTACAGATGGTGCTCAACACCCGCAAACCGGTGCAGCTTATCTCAGGCTACCGTACGCTGGCCACTAACAATATGCTGCGTGAATCGGGTCCTGGCGTGGCCAAACACAGTTATCACACCAAAGGGCAGGCGATGGATTTCCATATCGAGGGAATTTCATTGAGCAATGTTCGCAAAGCGGCGTTATCTATGCGCGCCGGTGGTGTAGGATATTACCCGCGCAGCAACTTCGTACACATAGATACCGGGCCTGCAAGGCACTGGTCCTGATACCGGCAGCGCTGCGTGTGTCGGTCATGGAGCGCTATGAATTACCACATTATTCCGGTTACGGCCTTTTCTCAAAACTGCTCGGTCATCTGGGATGACGAAACTCAGCAGGCGGCGCTGGTGGATCCCGGCGGCGATGCCGAGACGATTATTGCCGTATTAGCTGAGCGGGGATTAACCCCCGCGCAAATTCTGCTGACGCATGGTCATCTTGATCATGTGGGGGCCGCTGCTGAACTCGCCGCACACTATCAAATTCCTATTGTTGGCCCTCACAAGCTGGATGCGTTCTGGCTGGATAATTTGCCGACGCAAAGCCGTATGTTTGGCCTGCCGGAATGTGCGCCACTGGCGCCGGATCGCTGGCTGGAAGAGGGCGAAACGGTTCAGGTTGGCAATGTCACGCTGGAAGTGCTGCTGTGCCCGGGTCATACGCCGGGACACATTGTTTTCTTTGACCGGGCTGGGCGCTTATTGATATCGGGTGATGTGATTTTCAATGGCGGTGTCGGACGTACCGATTTCCCGCAGGGCAGCCACAGCGATTTAATCAATGCGATTAACACTAAGCTGTTACCGCTGGGTGATGATGTGACCTTTGTGCCGGGCCACGGTCCGATTTCCACCTTGGGTCGGGAGCGTATCAGTAATCCGTTCCTGCAATAAAAAATGGGCCATTAAGGCCCATTTCTCATTCTACTGACTTGTTTAAAGTACAGCGACAATCGCTTCACAGAGCGCAGACATATTGTCTGGCGTCATCCCGGCCACGTTCACACGACCAGAGTTAACGGCATATACGCCGAACTCGTCACGCAGGCGCACAACCTGATCTTTGGTCAGGCCGCTAAACGAAAACATGCCATTCTGCTTAATGATAAAGCTGAAGTCCTGTTTCGCGCCTTTCTCTGCCAGGGTATTCACGAACAGCTGACGCATGCGCTGGATGCGCTGACGCATGTCTGTCAGCTCCTGCACCCAGATGGTACGCAACGCGTCGTTACCGAGGATGGTGGCGACCACAGCGGCACCGTGTGAAGGTGGGTTAGAGTAGTTAGCACGGATGCTGTATTTCACCTGGCTAAAGGCGGTTTTCGCGACATCGCTGTTGGCGGCAACCAGCGTCAGTGCACCGACACGCTCGTTGTACAGGCCAAAGTTCTTGGAGTAAGAGCTGGCAACAATCAGCTCCTGATGAGACGCGGCGAAAATACGCAGACCTTCTGCATCCTCATCCAGGCCACGTGCAAAGCCCTGGTAAGCGAAGTCGAACAGTGGCAGCCAGCCTTTTTCCTGCGATAGCTTCGCCAGCTGTTGCCACTGGTCCGCGGAAGGATCGACGCCAGTCGGGTTGTGGCAGCAGCCGTGGAAAAGAACCACGTCGCCGGCTTTGGCTTCCTGCAACGAAGCGATCATGCCTGCGAAATTGAGGCTATGGTTGGCCGCGTCGTAATACTGGTAATCACAAACTTCCAGACCCGCCGCGTTGAATACGTTTTTGTGGTTCGGCCAGCTAGGGTTGCTTACCCACACACGCTTCACATTGGTCTGCGTCGCGAGGAAATCCGCAGCGACGCGCAATGCACCGGTGCCGCCTGGAGTTTGTGCTGTGCACGCGCGGCCCGCTGAAATCAGCGCGCTCTCTTTGCCGAACAGCAATTCCTGAGTGCAGCGAGCAAAGTCGGCCAGACCATCAATGCTCAGATAATTTTTGGTGGTTTCATTTTCCAGCAGATACTGCTCAGCTTTTTTAACACTGGTGAGTACCGGTGTTTTACCGGTTTCATCTTTATAGACACCAATGCCAAGGTTGATTTTATTCGGGCGGTCGTCGGCGCGAAACAGGTCAGCCAGTCCCAGAATAGGATCGGCGGGTGCGGCAGAGATCGATTCAAACATGAGTCAGTTCCGTTTGGGTGAACTTTAGCGAAATGAGCTATCAGGTTAGCGTCAGATGATACGCTTGCCAACCGCTGACATAAAAAAGAAATAAGCCGCGTGTATAAAGTAGAGGCGCTAATTGAGAAGCTGATCACTGAAAAGCAAAACGGAGCCCGAAGGCTCCGTTTTTAGGCGATACACATATCTAATCGAGAGATTAGAACTGGTATACCAGGCCTACAGCAACTACGTCGTCGGTAGCCAGACCCAGAGGGTTGTTGTCATCCAACTGGTTGATTTTGTAATCAACGTAGGTAGCCATGTTTTTGTTGAAGTAGTAGGTTGCGCCCACATCGATATATTTAACCAGGTCAGCATCGCCGATACCTTCGATGTCCTTGCCTTTAGACTGGACATAAGCGATGGATGGACGCAGACCGAAGTCGAACTGGTACTGTGCAACAACTTCGAAGTTCTGTGCTTTGTTAGCAAAGCCAGTGATAGAAGCATTGGAGTAGGTGTTACCGTTCTGAGCAACAAAAGTACCAGAGCCTGAAGCTGAAATTGGTGTGGAGTTACGGGTTTCACCGTACATCGCTGCTAAGTAGATGTTGTTCGCATCATACTTCAGTGCAGCAGCCCAGTTTTCAGCACGCTTACCAGCGCCTTCACCTGTTACATCAGTAACTGTAGCTCCGCCAGTTGTGCTGTTGGTGTAAGTAGTCTGAGCACCAGCTGACTGCGCATTAGTACGATCACTGCTGCTATATGCTGCAGCTACACCCAAACCAATTGGTGAGGTGTAAGAGGTGGAGATACCGTAGCCGTCACCGTTGGCACGACGAGTATCAGTACGATCATTTTTGCCCTGATACTGTAATGCGAAGTTCCAACCGTCGACCAGACCGAAGAAGTTGGTGTTACGGTAAGTCAGCAAACCGGTGCTACGACCGTTCATGAAGTTATCTGAGTAACCAGAGTCACCACCGAATTCTGGCAGAACGTCAGTCCAGCCGATTGCGTCGTATACAACGCCGTAGTTACGACCGTAGTCGATTGAACCTGCATCACCGAATTTCAGACCCGCGAAGCCCAGACGGGTTTTGTTACCGTCTTGCGCGTCAGAACCTTCAGAGTTGTTCGCCTGAACGTTGTATTCCCACTGGCCGTAACCGGTCAGCTGGTCGTTAATCTGGGTTTCACCCTTGAAGCCAAAGCGAACATAAGTCTGATCGCCGTCATCGCCAGCGTTGTCAGAGAAGTAGTGCAGACCAACAGCTTTACCGTACAGATCCAGTTTGTTGCCGTCTTTGTTATAGATTTCTGCTGCGTTTGCTGCGCCTGCAGCTAACAGAGCAGGGATAACCACTGCAAGAATGTTGCGCTTCATCATTTTTTATTACCCTCATTGGAGTTATTTGGACATCTGCCACTGCCGTCAAGAAACCTTTACGGGAACCTTGAAAGAAGTTTGATGTCTCCTGTGTCTGCACGCATCTTTCCATCACAGGGTTGCTATTTCTAGCCCGAAAATGATTCAAATCTCGCAATTACGTATCAAAAAGAAATTTTGTATTACAATTTGTAAAATATCGGGAACTTTGTGAGAGAACTCAAAATTTACAAAAATAAAAAAAGGCCGGCTAGGCCGACCTCGTTATATATATGAATTACTTATATTTAATCGCGAATTTTAGAAATTAGCGTTACGTGGAGTACGTGGGAAGGGGATAACATCCCTTACATTTTGTACGCCGGTGACATAGGCAATTAATCGTTCAAAACCCAATCCAAAGCCAGCATGTGGCACGGTGCCGTAACGACGAAGGTCACGATACCACCAATAATCTTCTTTATTCAGACCCATTTCAGCCAGACGCGCATCCAGTACATCCAGACGCTCTTCACGCTGTGAACCACCGATGATCTCGCCAATGCCCGGCGCCAGGACATCCATCGCTGCAACGGTTTTGCCATCTTCATTCATGCGCATGTAGAACGCTTTGATGTCTTTCGGATAGTTCTTCACCACCACCGGCGCTTTGAAGTGTTTCTCCGCCAGATAACGTTCGTGCTCGGAGGAGAGATCCACACCCCATGACACTGAGTTCTCAAACGTCTGACCGCTTTTCAGCAGAATGTCGACGGCATCGGTGTAGTCTACCTGGGCGAAATCGGTTGTGACAAAACGTTCTAAGCGCGCAATCGCATCTTTGTCTACGCGTTCAGCAAAGAACGCCATGTCGTCAGCACGCTCTTCAAGCACCGCCTTGAACACATACTTCAGCATGGCCTCAGCCAGTGCAGCAGCGTCGTCAAGGTTAGCGAAAGCGACTTCCGGTTCCAGCATCCAGAATTCCGCTAAGTGACGGCTGGTGTTGGAGTTTTCTGCGCGGAAGGTCGGGCCAAAGGTATAGACTTTTGACAATGCACAGGCATAAGTCTCAGCATTCAGCTGGCCAGAAACGGTCAGGAAGGCTTCTTTACCAAAGAAATCTTTGTCGTAGTCAACTTTGCCCTGCGGATCGCGCGGCAGGTTTTCCATGTCCAGCGTAGAGACGCGGAACATCTCGCCCGCACCTTCTGTATCCGATGCGGTGATCAGCGGGGTAGAAACCCAGAAATAGCCATTTTCGTGGAAGAAGCGATGCAGCGCCTGCGCCAGAGTATGACGTGTACGCGCTACGGCACCGACCAGATTGGTGCGCGGACGCAAGTGTGCGACTTCACGCAGGTATTCGATACTGTGGCGTTTTGCCGCCATGGGATAGGTATCCGGATCGTCTACCCAGCCGGTGACTTCTACGTTGGTCGCCTGCAGTTCAAAGGCCTGGCCTTCGCCCGGTGATTCCACCACTTTACCGGTGACAATCACAGAACAGCCCGTGGTCAGACGCAGCACTTCATCCTGATAATTATTCAGAGAATTATTGACGACGGCCTGAACGGGATTAAAGCAGGAACCGTCATAAACGGCGATAAAGGAAAGACCGGCTTTGGAATCTCTTCGGGTACGCACCCAACCACGTACGGTGACCTCACTGTCAACCGCGACACGGCCGTGCAGTACATCCGCTACAGGCACTACGCTCATAAATATCTCTCTATATATAGAAGTGGATAAAAGCCCCATTTCGGGGTTTTGCTATGTTACTTGCGAGCCATCAGGAAACAAGCAATTTTGCAGGGGAAAAAGGGAGATTTGTTGTGAAAGAGCAGGGTGCGGGCACCCTGCATCCATGATTAGCTGGCTCTTTTCACCAGCGGGAGGTCGAATGCTTTACGCAGGGCGCGCACGAAGGCTTTGTCCTGGCAGATAGTTTTGCCTGGGCTGTCAGAGAGTTTCGCCACCGGTTTGCCATTGCAGCTCACCAGTTTAATCACGATGTTCAGTGGTGTGACGCCAGTAATATCGCAGGTCAGGCGCGTACCAATGCCAAATACCACGTTGGCGCGTTGACCAAAGTGACGATATAACGCCAACGCTTTATCCAGATTGAGGTTATCTGAGAACACCAACGTTTTACTCTTCGGATCGATATCCAGACGCTGATAGTGCGCAATGGCTTTTTCACCCCATTCCACGGGATCCCCCGAGTCATGGCGCAAACCCTGATAGAGATGGGCAAAGCCCGGGCCGAAATCACGCAGGAAGGCATCCATGGTGATGCAGTCTGTCAACGCGATACCGAGTTGGTCATCATACTCATCCAGCCAGGATTGCAGCGCCGCGCGTTGGCTATTCGCCAGCACCGGGCTGATCTGTTGATGTGCCTGGAACCACTCGTGGGCCTGAGTGCCCACCGGATTGAGCTGTAAGCGCCGGGCGAGATCGTAATTGCTGGTGCCCACTAACCACGGGAACTCCGCTTTTAACGTACTGACGATCGCTTCCTGAACCGCTTTGGAGTAGCGGCGACGGGTGCCAAAATCCATCAGCTGGAAGCGGGACATATCGAGATCGCCCACCTGCTGACGGAAATCGACCAACTTCTGCTGTAACTGAGTGACCGCTTGTTCCACACCGATCTCCGGTGTGCGATGGCGATGCACCACTTCACTGATCAGCGCCAGCAGCGGCACTTCCCAAAGAATAACTTCGCGCCATGGCCCGCTGATCTGAATAGACAAACGGCCATTCTCATTGCGCACCCTGACCTGAGAGGGATCAAAGCGGAATTGACGCAGCCAGTTGAGGTAATCGGATTCAAAGAAAGGTAAGCCGCTGAGATAGTGATATTCGTTGTCGCTCAGGGCAAGAGAAGGCAGCGTATCGAGTTGCGCGCGAATTTCATCGGCATACTGGCCGAGCAATTCATCGCCGCGACAACGAAATTCTGCCGTTACCGGGACATCGTAGTAACGATGATAAACGGCCTGCTGCATATGAAGCTTATACGCATCGGTATCAAGCAGCGTGGTCAAAATCGGGGAAGCATGTCCAGTCATGGTGCGTTTCAGCATCCTCTTCCGCGGAGCAGAGCCCGGTGTCAACAAAGTCATAAAGACGCAGGAGTATAAAACAGTAATGACCACGATCACACCATAATTGCGGGTGGCAGGTCGAGGGTCATTTGTGCCATTGTTAATGAATTGTAGCCTTTTGCACGAAGGCACGCATTGTGCGTGGCAACGAAGGCACAACCCGCTTAGACTTTGACGGGTCAACATATTAACGATGCGAGAAGGACTTATGACGCAACAGCCGCAAATCAAATATCGCCACGACTACCGTGCGCCGGATTACACCATCACCGATATCGACCTGACTTTTGACCTCGATGCCGCCAGCACGCGCGTGACGGCGGTGAGCCAGGTGAAGCGTCTCGGTGCTGCGGATGCCGAACTGCGTCTGGATGGCGAAGACCTCACGCTGGTGTCGCTGGCGGTGGATGGCCATCCCTGGTCACACTATCGTGAAGAAGAGGGCGCGCTGGTCATCAGCCAACTGCCCGACAACTTTATCCTGACCATAATTAATGACATCCATCCGGATACCAACACCGCGCTGGAAGGGTTGTACAAGTCGGGTGATGCACTCTGTACCCAGTGTGAAGCTGAAGGCTTCCGCCATATCACCTGGTATCTGGATCGCCCGGACGTGCTGGCGCGCTTTACCACCACCATCATTGCCGATGCGGCAAAATATCCGTTCCTGCTCTCCAACGGCAATAAGTTAGAGAGCGGTCGTCATGAAGATGGTCGCCACTGGGTGAAGTGGCAGGATCCGTTCCCGAAACCGTGCTATCTGTTTGCGCTGGTGGCGGGCGATTTCGACGTGCTGCGCGACAGCTTTACCACGCGTTCCGGCCGTGATGTGGCGCTGGAGATCTTCGTCGATCGTGGCAATCTCGATCGTGCCGACTGGGCGATGACCTCTTTGAAAGCCAGCATGAAATGGGATGAAGAGCGCTTTAACCTCGAATATGACCTCGACATATTTATGATCGTCGCGGTGGATTTCTTCAATATGGGCGCAATGGAGAACAAAGGCCTCAACGTCTTCAACTCCAAATATGTGCTGGCGAAAGCCGAGACCGCCACTGATAAAGATTATCTCGGTATTGAGGCGGTGATTGGTCACGAATACTTTCATAACTGGACCGGTAACCGCGTCACCTGCCGTGACTGGTTCCAGCTCAGCCTGAAAGAGGGCCTAACCGTGTTCCGCGACCAGGAGTTTAGCTCTGACCTGGGCTCGCGTGCGGTTAACCGCATCGACAACGTACGCGTGATGCGCGGCGCACAGTTTGCCGAAGATGCCAGCCCAATGGCGCACCCGATCCGCCCGGATCAGGTGATCGAGATGAACAACTTCTATACCCTGACGGTGTACGAAAAAGGCTCTGAAGTGATTCGCATGCTGCATACCCTGCTCGGCGAAGCCAATTTCCAGAAAGGCATGCAGCTCTACTTTGAACGTCACGATGGCAGCGCAGCCACCTGCGACGATTTTGTGCAGGCGATGGAAGATGCCTCTAACGTTGATCTGTCACAGTTCCGCCGCTGGTACAGCCAGGCGGGTACGCCAGTGTTGACGGTACGTGACGACTACAATCCTGAGCTGGAACAGTACACGCTTCATGTCACGCAGCACACGCCACCGACGGCCGAACAGAAAGAGAAGCTGCCGCTGCATATCCCGCTGGATATCGAATTGTACGATAACGAAGGCAAGGTGATTCCGCTGCAGCATAACGGCCATCCGGTGCATCACGTGCTGAATGTCACCGAAGAGTTCCAGACTTTCATCTTCGATAACGTGCATTTCCAGCCGGTGCCTTCGCTGCTGCGTGAATTCTCGGCGCCGGTGAAGCTCGATTATAAATGGAGCGATGCGCAGCTCACCTTCCTGATGCGCCACGCCCGCAACGATTTCTCGCGCTGGGATGCGGCGCAAAGTTTGCTGGCGACTTATATCCGTCTGAATGTCGCGCGCCATCAGCAGGGACAACCGCTGTCGCTGCCGTTGCACGTGGCGGATGCCTTCCGCGCGGTGTTACTGGAAGAGCAGGGCGATCCGGCGTTAACCGCGTTGATTTTGTCACTGCCTGGCGAGAATGAAATCGCCGAGCTGTTTGACGTGATCGATCCGCTGGCGATTTCTGCGGTGCGTGCGGCGCTGGTGCATGCGCTGGCAACCGAACTGAGCGATGAATTGTATGCTGTGTATCTGGCGAATCAGAGTCACGAATACAAGGTTGAGCATGCGGAAATCGGCAAGCGTGCATTGAAAAATGTCTGCCTGAGCTATCTGGCGTTCGCCGATGTGGAGCAAGCAGATAAACTGGTACAGGCGCAGTATTATCAAGCCAACAACATGACGGATGCGCTGGCCGCGCTCTCGGCAGCGGTGTCAGCGCAGTTGCCGTGCCGTGAAGCCTTGCTGGCCGCCTACGACGAGCGCTGGCATCAGGATGGTCTGGTGATGGACAAATGGTTTGTGCTGCAGGCCACCAGCCCGGCGGACAACGTGTTGAGCAAGGTGCGTGAACTGCTGAACCACCGTTCCTTTACCATGGGTAACCCGAACCGCATCCGCTCGCTGATTGGGGCTTTTGCTGCCGGCAATCCTGCGGCGTTCCACGCCAAAGACGGCAGCGGCTATCAGTTCCTGGTGGAGATGCTGACCGATCTCAACACGCGTAATCCGCAGGTGGCGGCGCGCATGATCGAGCCATTGATCCGTCTGAAGCGTTACGATGCCGATCGTCAGGCGTTGATGCGCAAGGCGCTGGAAACCCTGAAAGGGCTGGATAAGCTGTCGGGCGATCTGTACGAGAAGATCACCAAAGCGTTGAATGCCTGATAAGGTGTAAGCCGCATCACGATGATGCGGCTTTTACTGAATTCACCGCCACTTCCTCTGGTTGCGTGGAGTAACAGTGGCAATATCCCGCTCGACTTCGACTAACGCTGCTGGGCGAATTTCAGCGGCTGATCTGCCGGACTGCGCTTCATCACGCGATCCAGCACTTCTGCTTCCAGCTCCGCCAGACGCGCCGATCCGCGGCGACGTGGTCGCGCGAGATCCACGGTTAAATCCAGCCCAATCTGTCCCTCTTCAATCAGCAATACACGATCGGCCATCGCCACCGCTTCACTGACATCGTGGGTGACCAGCAGCACGGTAAAGTTATGCTGTTGCCATAATGATTCGATTAATCCCTGCATCTCAATACGCGTCAGTGCATCCAGCGCTCCGAGGGGTTCATCCAGCAGCAACAAACCGGGTCGATGAATCAACGCGCGAGCCAGCGCCACACGCTGCTTTTGCCCACCCGATAGTGCCGCTGGCCACTCGTTAGCGCGATCGGCTAAACCCACCGCCTCCAGAGCTTCCAGTGCGGCAGCCCGCCATTCACGCCCCTTTAAACCTAGGCCCACATTATCGATAACTTTTTTCCACGGCAGCAGACGTGCATCCTGGAACATGAGACGTGTGTCTTCGCGTGCTTGCGCTAACGGCGCAGTGCCTGCCAGCAGCTCGCCACGCGAGGTAGATTCCAGTCCTGCCAGCAGGCGCAGCAGGGTACTTTTTCCGCATCCGCTGCGGCCCACCACGGCAACAAACTGCCCGGCAGGGATATGCAGATTGATATTGTTGAGGATGGTGCGGTCGCCATACTGCTTACTGACGCCGTTAACGCCAACGGGGGTGCCGCTGTTCAGACGCGACGGGCTCAAAGTTGCGTTGCTCATGCGTTCTCCTTCAATTGATAAGCCGGATGCCAGCGCAGCCATACGCGCTCCAGCAGTTGAGCGGCGACATCGGCCAGTTTGCCGAGCAGCGCATAGAGAATGATGGCGACCACCACCACATCGGTTTGCAGGAATTCGCGTGCGTTCATCGCCAGATAGCCAATGCCAGAGTTGGCCGAGATTGTTTCAGCCACAATCAGCGTCAGCCACATCAGGCCGAGGGCAAAGCGTACGCCGACCATGATCGAAGGCAGCGCACCTGGCAGAATCACCTGAATAAACAGACTCCAGCCAGAAAGACCATAACTGCGCGCCATCTCCACCAGACCACGATCGATATTACGGATACCGTGATAAGTGTTGAGGTAAATCGGGAATAAGGTGCCGAGTGCTACCAGGAAAATCTTGGCCGACTCATCAATGCCGAACCACAGAATCACCAGCGGGATCAGTGCCAGATGCGGCACGTTGCGCAGCATCTGCACCGAAGTATCCAGCAAGCGCTCACCCACGCGTGAGGTGCCGGTGATCAAGCCGAGCACCAAACCGATCGAGCCGCCAATGGCAAAACCAATCGCTGCGCGCCAGCCACTGATGGCGAGGTTTTGCCACAGTTCACCACTCACCGTCAGCTTCCAGAACGTAATAATGATGTTTTCCGGTGATGGCAGAATGCGTGTTGAGAGCCAGCCCACCTGAGAGGCAAGCTGCCACACCGCAACCAGCAGCACCGGTAAAGCCCAGGGCAGTAGGGCATTACTCAGCTGTTTTTGAAACTTTGCCATCCTGAACTCCTTAGCTCTGAGACACTTTCTGCGGGGTGAAATCATTGGCTACCGCTTCACCGTGCGCTTGCACCACACGAGGTTTCGGCACTTCTGGGATGGCCAAATCAAGGTGTGGGAACAGTAGCTCACCGACACGATAGGCTTCTTCAAGATGCGGATAACCTGAGAGAATAAAGGTCTCGATGCCGAGGTCGCTGTACTCCTGCATACGTGCAGCCACGGTTGGGCCATCGCCCACCAGCGCAGTACCGGCACCGCCACGCACCAAACCCACGCCTGCCCACAGGTTCGGGCTGATCTCCAGCTTGTCACGGCGGCCACCATGCAGCGCAGCCATGCGCTGTTGTCCGACAGAATCGGTACGGGCAAAGGCCGCCTGCGCTTTGGCAATAGTGGCATCGTCAAGATGAGCAATCAGGCGATCCGCTGCCTGCCAGGCTTCTTCATTGGTTTCACGCACGATGACGTGCAGACGAATGCCAAAGCGCACTTTACGGCCCTGTGCCGCCGCTTTGGCACGCACTTGATCAATTTTCTCTTTGACTAATGCCGGAGGCTCGCCCCAGGTGAGATAAACATCGACCTGCTCAGCGGCGAGATCCTGCGCGGCATCGGATGAACCGCCAAACCACAGCGGTGGACGTGGCTGTTGTACCGGTTTAAACATCAGGCGTGCACCGCGCACTTTGACGTGTTTACCCTCGTAATCCACGGTTTCACCTTCTGAAACGCGACGCCATACGCGGGTGAACTCCGCTGATTCTTCATAACGCTCCCGATGATCGAGGAACACGCCGTCCCCCGCCAGCTCTTCAGGGTCGCCGCCTGTGACCAGGTTAAACAGCGCGCGCCCGTTGGACAGACGATCCAGCGTCGCGGCCTGGCGCGCTGCCTGCGTCGGTGAAATCACGCCCGGACGCAGCGCCACCAGAAAGCGCAAACGTTGCGTCACCGGAATCAGTGACGCGGCCACCAGCCAGGCATCTTCGCAGGAGCGGCCGGTGGGGATCAGCACGCCGCCAAAGCCAAGGCGATCGGCGGCCTGAGCAATCTGCTGCAGATAACCGTGATCGACAGGACGCGAACCTTCGGCGGTGCCAAGATAGTGCCCATCACCGTGGGTGGGAAGAAACCAAAATAGGGATATGCTCATGATTCAATTCCTTATGGCTGGGCGGACTGTGGATGCCAGATGCGGTCAGTGATGTTCACTTTTACCGGCATCAAATGATTGGCATAAAACAGGTCGGCCGTTTGCTGTTGGGCCTGCGCAGTATGTGCGCTGACCGGCGTAATCGTGGTGGGTGGACGATGGTCGAGATAGCTGGCAATCACCGGCTTGGGTAAGCCCATCGCTTGTGCCAGCAGATCAATACTTTGCTCGCGTTGGCTGCGGGTGAGCGCGTCAGCATCGCTGAAGGTTTGCAGCACTTGCTGGATAAATGGACCGTTGGCTTCGGCATATTTGCGTGTGGCTAAATAGAAGGAACCGGTCTGGTTGAGCTTGCTGCCATCAGCCAGTACGCGCACGTTGCCTTGCAGTAAGGCGGCAGAGTAGTAGGGATCCCAAATAGCCCAGGCATCGACATCGCCCTGCTGGAAAGCGGCTCGCGCATCGGCGGGGGTCAGATAGGTGGGCTGGATATCTTTAAAGCTCAGGCCAGCCTGCTCCAGCGCACGCAACAATAAGTTGTGTGAACTGGAGCCCTTCTGAAAGGCCACTTTATGACCTTTCAAATCGGCAACACGCTTAATCGGGCTGTCTTTGGGCACCAGAATCACCTCAGCCTGAGGTTTCGGTGGTTCGGAACCGACATACAGCAGATCCGCGCCTGCTGCCTGTGCAAACAGCGGTGGAATATCACCGGTGCTGCCTAAATCAATGCTATCGACATTCAGCGCCTCCAGCATCTGCGGGCCCGCGGGAAATTCAATCCATTTGATCTGGGTATGGGGGAAACGTTGTTCCAGCATCTGGTGAGATTTTGCTAACACCATGCTCACCGAACCTTTTTGATACCCCACACGCAATTGCGCCGGGGCATCAGCGGCAACGGCGTTGGCACTCAGGGCAAATAGCGCAGCAAAGGCTGGCAGCAGTAAACCCGTAAACATCCTTTTCATGATTCTTCCTTTATACCGCTTGAGCGTAAGGTTGATGGCGACGATGCAGTGCATGCCAGAAGGTGTCGAGCGCATCATCAATGCGATCGGCCAGTTGTTGATCCAGCTCTGGCTGGCGGTCGTAATTCACAATTTGCGTATCGGTGGCAAACACCCCATGCAGCACTTCCTGGGCTTTCAGCGCATTCAATACCGGCTTGAGCGCGTAATCCACGGCCAGTAAATGGGATGCACTACCGCCGCTGGCCAATGGCAACACCACTTTGTGTTCCAGGGCACGTTCTGGCAGTAAATCAAGCAGGGTTTTCAGCGCACCCGAAAATGAAGCTTTATAAATAGGGGTGGCAACAATCAGTCCGTCTGCCAGCGCCAGGTCGGCTTTCAACGCGTTGAGGGCTGGGGAGTCAAAGCGCGCATAGAGCAGATCGTCCGCCTGAAAGTTGTGAATATTCCAGGGAATGACTTCAACACCGCGTGCTTCCAACGCGTGTTGGCAAAGGCTGAGCAGTGCAGTAGAGCGCGATGGGAAGCGAGGGCTGCCCGCCAGCGTAATAACTCGCATGGTCACTCCTTATAACTGAAAGTTATTGATTATCTGAAATTGAGAACTGATACGTTCAATACTGGCAGAGCGCGTGCGCGGGTATAAATGATTTATCTGGCAAACTTAAGCCGAAATATGGGATTGGCGGGGGAGGAGATGTTAGTGAAAGGCATGCCGTGTTCTGGGCTAAGGATATTCTGAAAACTCAGTGAGGTGAATGCTTCTCACTTAAGCACGGGCGTGAGTATCACTCAGGGGAATGATTAATTTGGATGAAGTTTCTTATTAATAGAGTGTTTGAGAGAGAAAATGAAGGATGAATCAACCTTTCAAACGATAAAAGAATATTTTTCTTTTACGAATGAAAGGGTAGTGGGGGAGCGAACACACCGAAGTGTTTTTTTGAGCGGCAAGTCATTTCAGGAGGGGGGGGGGGCACTCTCGTAAATAATGGATTGATTCGTGATTAAGTGTTTCCAAAAGCGTGCAAACATTAAAAACAAGGCATGCCTTACTTCTGTTCTGGCTAAAAATTGTTATCTTTATTCTCGATGCTTTAGCCCTGGTTCAGAAAGTTTTAACAATTAAGATTAGGGTGACGTCTGGAAGGCCGATAAAAAATGAATTCTCTGCCCTTAGCCTGTTTATAATCTGTTGAGATTAATTGCGCTAAAAATCTTCATCAGCTTGTCTGTTATTTTTTTACTTGAGCATTTCATTGGGAAAGGTTCAGGTTTTCATCTTTTATTGGGGATATAAAATATGGAACGCTTTTCTCCGGATCACGATGTGTCTGGCCCAGCGATGAACGCAGGGCAAGAAGATCGACTGCTATCAGATTCAACCCTTCGCTGCTATGAGCTCCAATCGGTTATCACCTCTCAACGCTTTAATTTGGTCAATACAGACCCTGACAGGATTGCAGGTTTGAATGAGGATGACTTCTTACTGTTTGCACCCGCTGGCTTTACGCCTGCAGACGCACTGTTGCTGGAGGTCGCTAAATGCAACGATCAGCGTCCTGAGCTAAACTGTTTTATCCAACCTCTGTCCCCTCAGCACACCCTTAAAACGGGATTGCAGTCTTCATTACAACTCTTTCAGCAGTTACAGACCGGGCAGCATTGGTGCCAACATTACCTCGTCATCCTGCGTGTTGCGCTTGTTTACGCCGCAACACCTTTGAATCGCATGCGGGATGTGATGCTTGCTGGGTTGATTAATACGGAGTCCGTCTGGGTACTGGATACCTTAAATAGCGCCAGTGACGAGAAAGAGTGTGCCACGTTAAGCTATCAACAGTTTATGCAAGAGTATGAAAAATTGACCCGAATGACGCATTATCTGCCTGAAAGGAATGCTTATCGGCAAAGTTATTTAAGGGGCGGATTATTGAACCTGATTCAGCAGGACTTAAATCATACAGACAAACTCTCTGATAATGTGCGGCACGCCATTCACTATTTCTCAGAGCAGTTTCCTGCACAGGGTGTCATGGAAAAACTCATGTTGAAACAACCGGACATCTATTTCAATCTGATGAAAGTCAGAAAAACCTCTGTTGTATGAGACCAACGTTGGTTTTAAGAATTAGTCCCGTGTGCGCCGAGCTTTTTTTATGCCACGCTAATTCTCCTTGAGAAAAAACTGACACCAAAACACTTATGTCGATTAAACGTAACGCGATTGCCAACTATGTTGGCCAAATCTATCTGACGCTGTCAGGTATTTTGGTGGTACCACTTTATATTCAACATTTAGGAATGGAAGCCTACGGTCTGGTCGGCTTCTTTTCTATTTTATTGACGTGGTTACAACTGCTGGATGCCGGGGTTTCTACTACCTTGATGCGTGAAGCTGCGCGCTATCGTGCCAATCAAGCCGAATTTGTCTGGTTCCCGGCGCTGTTTGCCACCTTGACGCGATTCTTTCTGATTTCAACGCTGATCCTTGTGGTACTGGGTTGGATTGCCACGCCGTGGATTGCCGCTCATTGGCTAAATGCGCAACATCTGCCAGCCAGGGATGTGGTGATTGCGGTTGGCATTATGGTCATTACCGCGGCCATACGCTGGCGTACCAGCCCGTATCGTAGCGTGATTGTCGGATTTGAACATCAGGTCTGGCTAAATGGCGTTAACCTGATCATCACCACATTGCGTACTTTTGGTGCCGTGGTGGTGATTCAGTTTTTCCCTAACCCTGTGCTGACCTTCTTTATCTGGCAATTGCTGGTATCGATTGCCGAAGCGGCATGCTGTATCTACAAATCCTGCCAACTGGTCCCACGTTCCGCGCGCAAAGAGAAGCGTGATGACCTGAAAGGAGTATTGCGGCCCTTTATTCGTTTTGCGCTCAGCGCGGCCTACTCCAGTGCGGTCTGGACCTTTATTTCACAGATTGACCGACTGGTCCTGTCCAAAACCCTGCCGCTGAGCCAATACGGTTCGTTTACCGTGGTGGCGACCGCGGCTACCGGCATCCTGCTGCTCAGCAGCCCGATCATGCAGGCGATTGTGCCGCGCATGACCGGCATGAAAACCCGTAATGAAGGCGATGCGGAAGCGCTCAAACTCTATCGCTATACTACTCAGGCCGTCGCGATATTTATGGCGCCGCTCAGTATCACCATTGCCTGCTATGCCGGACCGCTGCTTTGGGCCTGGACCCAGAAAACCCAGATTGTTGATGAGATGTCATTTGTGCTCAGTCTTTACGCGCTGGGCAGCGGCATTCAGGCCATCTGTGGCCTGCTGTATCACCTGCAATACATCAACGGCAATCTCAAATTGCATATGCAAGGCTTCAGCGTGTTCGCATTGATTTTGGTACCGCTCAACATCTGGTGCGCGATGCATTTTGGCGCGCTGGGTACCGGATGGTTGTGGCTGGGGCAAAACATCTTCTATTTAGTGGGTTGGGCATGGCTGGTACACCGCCGTTTCGCGCCCGGTCTGCATTTCACCTGGCTCACGCGTGATGTGATGTTGATTTGGGCGGCATCCGCGCTGATGGCCTGGTTAAGCACCTTCTTGCCTATCGACTGGAATCAAAACCGTTGGATCAACCTGCTGTGGTTAGGCCTGATTGGCGCAATCAATCTTGGTGTGTGCTGTTTGCTGCATAGCCTGGTGCTAAAGCGCCTGCGCTTGCCGTTATTCAATGTTGAGGAGAGAGGATGAGAATGTTGACATCTCGCCGCGTGCCGACCGTTTCTGTCATCGTGCCAAACTGGAACTGTGCCCCGTGGCTGCCAGAGGCGATGGGTTCGTTGTTACGTCAATCATCACCGCCCGATGAGATCATTATCATTGATGACGGATCAAGTGATAGCAGTGTGGCCTGGCTCACCGCTTTCGCTGCTGCGCATCCGCAGATCACTCTGCTGAGCGGTGAACGCGGCGGCGTCAGCGCCGCGCGTATGAAAGGACTCGCCGCAGCCACCGGTGATTTTGTCTATTTCATGGATGCGGATGATTTCGTTTCGACTGAACTGTTTGCTGATTTTCGACGGGTACAGGCCAGGCATCAGGAGATTGATCTGTTCTGTTTTGGCGCGAAGATGTTTCTTGATCTGCCTGTGGCGCAGCGCCAGTATCAACGTATTCATCAACGTCATGTCAGTGGTTTATTGCCCGGGGGCAGGGCAAGTCTGCACATTTTGCTGCAACACCAGTCGGCACATCGCGTGGTGTGGAGCTCGATCATGTCGCGACGTTTAATCGATCAGCTGGCGTTGCAGTTCCTTCCCATTCAGAACCATGAAGATGCGCCCTGGATGTTTGCGCTCTATATGGCCGCGCGTCAAATCTACTGCACCAGCCAAAGCTACTACTACAAGCGCTTCATGCGCAGTTCATTGTCACAGAGCACGCGTGACTTTTCGTGGGTAAAAAATTACTTCATTGCGCGACAAAGCAGCGAGCAGTTTTTACGCGACCAGCAGCAACCCGTTGATGAGTTGTTGTTGGATGATTACTACCAGACGGTGATGAAGGGCTGTCTCGCGCAAATCCGTAAAAATCACATGACCGTGCCCAATGAATGGCAGGCTCCGGTGAATCAAGTGGTAAGTAAGATGCTGCAACAGGATGCGCGCCTGAAGCTGCTGTGGTATTGCCCGTCGATTTACCTCGGATTGCAAAATGTTCGTGAACAAGTCGGGCGCTATTCTGCACGTCGCTGACCGTGATCAATTCTCCCGCTGCTGATTAAATTTACTTTTGCGCCAGAGGCCTTTACCATTCTGGCGCACAAATTTCCGTGCACCCGACTTCTTCGCTTCCGCCATTCAGGAGAGTGCATGTTATATCCTATCGTCCGGCCGGCGCTGTTTAAGCTCGATCCAGAGCGTGCGCACGAACTCACCTTTCAACAATTACGTTTTATCAGCGGAACGCCGCTGGAAGGACTGATTCGCCAGTCGCTGCCGTCACGCCCGGTGACCTGCATGGGATTGACTTTCCCTAACGCGCTGGGGCTTGCTGCAGGCCTCGATAAAAACGCAGAGTGCATTGATGCCTTTGGTGCGATGGGTTTCGGCTTCGTGGAAGTCGGGACGGTGACGCCACGTCCACAGCCTGGCAATGATAAGCCGCGCATGTTCCGTCTGGTGGAAGCGGAAGGGATTATTAATCGCATGGGCTTTAATAATCACGGCGTCGATCACTTAGTCGAGAACGTTAAAAAAGCGCGTTTCAAAGGTGTCCTCGGTATCAATATTGGCAAAAATAAAGAAACGCCAGTGGAGCAAGGCAAAGACGATTATCTGATCTGCATGGAAAAGGTGTATGCCCATGCCGGTTATATCGCCATCAATATTTCATCGCCAAACACACCTGGATTACGCACGCTGCAATATGGCGAAGCGCTGGACGATCTGCTTTCGGCGATCAAATTAAAACAAAAAGAGCTGCAGGAACGGCACCTTAAATATGTGCCGGTCGCGGTGAAGATCGCGCCGGATCTTTCTGAAGAAGAATTGATCCAGGTTGCCGACAGTTTGGTGCGCCATGAAATTGACGGTGTCATTGCCACGAATACCACGCTCGATCGTGCTTTAGTTGCTGGACTTAAATATGCCGATGAGATGGGTGGATTAAGTGGCCGTCCGGTAC
The DNA here is from genome assembly GCF_009829935.1 of Pantoea sp. Seng. Taxonomy (NCBI): domain Bacteria; kingdom Pseudomonadati; phylum Pseudomonadota; class Gammaproteobacteria; order Enterobacterales; family Erwiniaceae; genus Pantoea; species Pantoea sp. Seng. The sequence continues at coordinate 135,981 of NZ_SZZV01000001.1, forward strand.
AGTCACGCAGCACTGAAGTGATTCGCCGCTTGTCGCAAGAGCTGCAAGGTCGCTTACCTATTATTGGCGTCGGTGGTATTGATTCACTGGTTTCCGCTCGTGAAAAAATGGCCGCAGGGGCCACATTGGTGCAGATATACTCTGGCTTTATTTATAAAGGCCCAGGTTTAATTAAAGATATCGTGACCCATCTCTAAGACATTTCCCACTTTCCCGCGCCGGGGGGTTTATTTATCCCTTCGGCTCGTTTATATTTTGTCCTGCTGATGTTTTTTTCAGCTTTTCCTTAGAGCTTTATTTTTTCATTGAGCGCCATTTAGCGCAGCGATTAACCACAGGGCACATCATGAAAATCAAACCTGATGATAACTGGCGTTGGTATTTTGACGCAGAACACGATCGTATGATGCTGGATTTGGCCGATGGCATGCTATTTCGTTCGCGCTTCTCGCGTAAAATGCTGACACCGGATGCCTTTAATGTCAGTGGTTTTTGTGTCGATGACGCTGCCCTGTATTTTACGTTTGAAGAGCGTTGCCGACAGAGTGGATTAAAAGGCGATCAGCGCGCTGAATTAGTCTTAAACGCATTAGTGGCGAGTCGTTTTTTAAAACCGCTGATGCCAAAAAGCTGGCATTTCACCAGCCATACCCAGAGCTGGCAACCCGCATCAGGCGATATGGTAGCCGTGACGCTGGCCGATAGCGGCGAACAGGCGCAATTGCTGGTGGTCGAGAGCGGCGAAAATGCGGCGTTGTGCCTGCTGGCGCAAAATACATTATCGGTAGCCGGTAAAGGTATGCAGTTAGGCGATGCCATTAAGATCATGAACGATCGTTTGCGGCCGCATCAGCAGGAACAAAACGCCCACTTTGCGCGGGCGGTTTAAGCGTTTAAGCCAAAACAATATCGCCTGCGGGAATACAGCTACAACTGAGAATCGTTCCGTCTGCGCGCACTGCGCTCTGTTTCAGCGCTTTCACTTCGCCCGATACCAGCGTCACCTTGCAGCTACCACATATCCCGGCACGACACGAGTAGGGAATGCGAAAGCCCTGCATCTCCAGTTGTTCGAGTAGCACTTGCTGGTTGTCGCCGGTAAATTCACTGCCCTGATAGCCAATGATCACTTCTGCCTGTTGGCTGGCAGCCGGTTTGAGGGTTTCCACCACCGCGCCCGCTCCGTAAGCTCGCGGTGTCTGACGAGCCAAAACCGTGAGCTCATCGCCGACGCGGATCACGCCGCTGTTGCGGGCGATCAGATTCAGACCGAAATCGATATCTCCGCTGCCGTCCTGACCGCTGCGGAAACGTTGTAACGTGGCCAGGGGTTCACCTTCGGGATGTTTGCGCCCGCTTTCGGTACCCACGGTGGTGAATACACAGCGGCTGCAGGGCTTGGGCATATCAAAAACAATCTCGCCGATTTTAACTTGCTTCCAGCTGTCTTCATCCCATGCGGCTGCGCCGCTGACCACCAGGTTAGGGCGGAATTGCTCAACGCGAACGCTGGCCGGGCAACGCTGCTGCAGATCCTGCAGTGACGACATATTCACCAGCAGGAAGGGAAAACCATCCGCGAAACTCAGCGATACCTTATCAAATTTTTTCACCCGTCGCGTGGGAGCCACACCGGTCCAGCGCAATTGCACCGGACGCGGAAAGAATTCACTCAGCCAATCATTGATTTCGGCGGGCGCAATATGCGAGGTGAAATGATTCCCCCACACTTCAGTGGGTGACAATTGTGCCGTGAAATCGCTGAAGCGAATTAACGCCTGGCTGCCATCCGGGGCATTTAAAAATAAGCCATCGGGTAACAGCGCAGGAGTAAAACGCACCATGTCCGGATACTGTCGCGCAGTAATAAAAGTGCCGTCCAGTTCGGTCACCATGAAGATGCGATCAAACGCCAGACCACTCTCCAGCACCTGTGCATGAGACAGTTGCAAACCGCGCATCGATTTGACCGGATGAATATAGAGGCGAGAAAGCGTAATCATCGAAACTCCAACAGGACAAAAAGAAGCTAACTTTATGACATAGGACGCTGATTCGCTATAATGCGCAACAATTTTAGCAAGAGTAAAAAGTGACGATATGAATTCTCTGTTTGCCAGTACGGCGCGTGGGCTCGAAGAGCTGTTAAAAACTGAGCTGGACGCGCTGGGTGCGCAGGATTTGCAGGTGGTGCAGGGCGGCGTCCACTTCCGTGCCGATGACCGTGTGATGTACCAAAGCCTGCTGTGGAGCCGACTGGCTTCGCGTATTTTGCTGCCGCTGGGAGAATTTGGCGTCTGGAGCGATCTCGACCTGTATGTGGGCGCGCAGAGCATTCCCTGGACCGAGATGTTCGACAGCAGCACCAGCTTTGCGATTCACTTTAGCGGCACCAATGAGGTGATCCGTAACAGCCAGTTCGGCGCGTTGCGTATTAAAGATGCGATCGTTGACAGCTTTACGCGTCAGAATCTGGAGCGTCCGAGCGTGGACCGTGAACAGCCTGGCATTCGCATTAATGCGTGGCTGAATAAAGATCGTGTCAGCATCGCACTGGATCTGAGTGGCGATGCGCTGCATCAGCGTGGCTATCGTCAGCAAACCGGCCAGGCACCGCTGAAAGAGACGCTGGCGGCCGCGATTGTGATGCGTTCTGGTTGGCAGAGCACCACGCCATTGATCGATCCGATGTGCGGTTCTGGTACTTTACTGCTGGAAGCGGCGCTGATCGCTACCGATCGCGCGCCGGGCTTGCTGCGTACTCATTGGGGTTTCAACCGCTGGAAAAACCATAATCAGGCGGTCTGGCAGGAAGTACTGGCTGAGGCGAAAGAGCGTGCCCGTGTGGGGACGGCGGCCACAACCGCGCGCTTCTTCGGTTACGACAATGACAGCCGCGTGCTGGAATCCGCGCGAGCCAATGCGCGTCGTGCTGGCGTGTTCGAGCTGTTCACTTTTGCCCAGCAGGATGTGATTAAGCTGAAGAACCCGCTGGCGGGCCAGGAGATCACCGGCACCGTGCTGAGCAACCCGCCTTACGGTGAACGTCTGGAAAGCGAACCCGCGTTGATTGCGTTGCACAGCCTGCTGGGACGCATTATGAAACAGCAGTTCGGCGGCTGGAATCTGTCTCTGTTTAGTGCGTCGCCGGAATTGCTAAGCTGCCTGCAACTGCGCGCCGACCGCCAGTTCAAAGCCAAAAATGGCCCACTGGAATGTGTGCAGAAAAACTATCAGCTGGCCGCAACCAGCGGTGAAGGTAGCGCGCAAATTGCCGAAGACTTTGCCAACCGTCTGCGTAAGAACATCAAGAAGCTGGAAAAGTGGGCGAAGCAGTCCAACATTGAATGCTATCGCTTGTACGATGCCGACTTGCCGGAATACAACGTCGCGGTAGACCGCTACGGCGACTGGGTGGTGATTCAGGAATATGCACCACCGAAAACCGTGGATGCCAATAAAGCACGTCAGCGTCTGTTTGATGTGATCAGCGCGACGCTGAGCGTGCTGGAGATTCCGGCCAATCGACTGGTGATGAAAACCCGTGAGCGTCAGAAGGGTAAAAATCAGTATCAGAAGCTGGGAGAAAAGGGCGACTTCTTCGAAGTACAGGAGTTTGACGCGCGTCTGCTGGTGAATCTGACCGATTATCTTGACACCGGTTTGTTCCTGGATCACCGTCTGGCCCGCCAAATGCTGGGCAAAATGAGCGCGGGTAAAGACTTCCTTAACCTGTTTGCCTACACCGGCACCGCCAGCGTGCACGCCGGGTTAGGCGGTGCGAAAACCACCACCACCGTGGATATGTCTCGCACTTATCTGGAGTGGGCCGAGCGCAACCTGCGTCTTAACGGTCTGACCGGACGTCAGCATCGACTGATGCACGCCGATTGCCTGAGCTGGTTGCGTGACAGTGACGAACAATTTGATTTGATCTTCATCGATCCGCCGACTTTCTCGAATTCCAAACGAATGGAAGACGATTTTGACGTGCAGCGTGACCACATGATGCTGATGCAGAATCTGAAACGTCTGCTGCGTCGCGGTGGCACCATTATGTTCTCGAATAACAAGCGCGGTTTCAAAATGGACCTGGACGGTTTAGCCGCTCTGGGCTTACAGGCGCAGGAAATTACCCAAAAAACGTTGTCGCAAGATTTCGCACGCAACCGTCAAATTCACAACTGCTGGCTGGTTAGCCACGCCGGTAAGGAATAAGTTTTATGTCACTGATCAGTATCCATGGCGCTTACCTCTCATTCAGCGATGCGCCGCTGTTGGATAACACCGAACTGCACATCGAAGAGGGCGAACGCGTCTGTCTGGTGGGCCGTAACGGTGCCGGTAAATCCACATTAATGAAAATCATCAATGGCGAACAACCGCTGGATGATGGCCGCATTATTTACGAACAAGATTTAGTGGTGGCGCGCCTGCAACAGGACCCACCTCGGAACATTACCGGTTCAGTCTACGATTTTGTGGCGGAGGGCGTTGCGGAGCAGGCTGAGCATCTGAAAGCTTATCACGCGATTTCTCATCTGGTGATGGAAGATCCGAGCGAGAAAAACCTAAACGAAATGGGTCGTTTGCAAACCATTCTGGATCATCAGAATTTGTGGCAGCTCGATAGCCGTATCAATGACGTATTGCAGCAGATTGGTCTGGAAGCTGACACTGAGCTTTCCTCACTCTCCGGTGGCTGGCTGCGTAAAGCCGCGCTGGGCCGTGCGCTGGTGAGCAATCCACGCGTGCTGATGCTTGATGAACCGACTAACCACCTCGATATTGAAACTATCAACTGGCTGGAAACCTTCCTCAAGACCTTTACCGGCAGCATCGTGTTTATCTCGCACGACCGTTCGTTTATCCGCAATATGGCGACGCGTATTGTCGATCTCGACCGCGGTAAACTGGTTTCCTGGCCGGGCGATTACGATCAATTCCTGCTGGGTAAAGAAGAAGCACTGCGCGTCGAAGAGATGCAGAACGCGGAGTTTGACCGCAAGCTGGCGCAGGAAGAAGTCTGGATTCGCCAGGGCATCAAAGCGCGCCGTACCCGTAATGAAGGCCGCATGCGCGCATTAAAAGCGCTGCGTCGTGAACGTTCAGAACGCCGTGATGTGATGGGCAAAGCCAACATGCAGGTCGGCGAAGCCGCTCGCTCAGGTAAGATTGTATTTGAGATGGAAAACGTCAATTACAGCGTGGATGGCAAAACGCTGGTGCGCGATTTCTCCACTCAGGTGCAGCGCGGCGATAAGATCGCCCTGATTGGCCCGAACGGCTGTGGTAAAACCACCTTACTGCGTCTGATGCTGGATGAGTTAAAAGCGGACAGTGGTCGCGTACACTGCGGGACTAAGCTGGAGATCGCGTACTTCGACCAGCACCGTGCTGAACTGGATCCGGATCGTACCGTGATGGATAACCTCGCGGAAGGTAAACAGGAAGTGATGGTCAACGGTAAGCCGCGCCATGTGCTGGGCTATCTGCAGGACTTCCTGTTCCATCCGAAGCGTGCGATGACGCCAGTGCGTGCGTTATCCGGTGGTGAGCGTAACCGCCTGCTGTTAGCGCGTTTGTTCCTGAAACCTAGCAACCTGTTGATTCTCGATGAACCGACCAACGACCTTGACGTGGAAACGCTGGAGCTGCTGGAAGAGCTGGTGGATGGTTATCAGGGCACCGTGATGCTGGTGAGCCACGATCGTCAATTCGTCGATAACACCGTGACCGAATGCTGGATCTTTGAAGGCAACGGTGAGATTGGTGCCTTTGTCGGCGGCTATCACGATGCGCAGTTGCAGCGTAGCGCCTATAAGCAAACCAAGTCCGCTACGGTGAAAACCGCATCCGCTGCGCCCAAAGCGGCAGAGAAAAATCAGGAGCCAAAACGTAGCGCGAACAAACTCAGCTATAACCTGACGCGTGAACTGGAACAGCTGCCGCAAAAACTGGAGCAACTGGAAACACGTATCGGCGAACTGCAGGCGAAAATGAGCCATCCGGACTTTTTCAGCCAGCCGCACGACAAAACTCAACCGGTTCTGGATGCGTTAGCGCAGACGGAAAAAGAGCTGGAAGTGGCGTTTGAGCGCTGGGAAGAGTTGGAAGCGCTGAAAAACGGCGCGTAACACAGAGGAAGTCAGTATGTGTGCAACGGATCAGGCGCACCAGTGGATGCTCTGTCCACAGTGTGATTTAACCGTAAAATTGCCTGCCGTGCCGGTGGGCAGTCGCGCGCGCTGCCCACGTTGTCATACCACGCTGACCGCTAACTGGCATGAGCCGCGAAAACGTCCTACCGGGTACGCTTTCGCGGCACTGTTTATGCTGGTGCTGGCGAATCTATTTCCCTTTATCAATATGCATGTGGCCGGGCTGAGCAGCCAAATCTCGCTGCTCGAAATTCCCGCGGTGATGGATCGTGAAGATTACCGCAGCCTGGCGACACTGTTTCTGCTGTTTGTACAGGGGATTCCCGCATTCTGCATGATCACCATTCTGCTGTTGGTGAATCGCGTGCGTATGCCGCACAGTCTGCGCCTTGGGCTGGCGCGTATTTTATTCCAGCTGCGCAGTTGGGGCATGGCCGAGATCTTTATGGCAGGCGTGCTGGTGAGCTTTGTGAAGCTGATGGCCTACGGCGAAATTGGCCTTGGAAGCAGTTTCTGGCCGTGGTGTCTATTCTGTGTATTACAGCTGCGCGCATTTCAGTGTGTGGATCGGCGATGGGTGTGGCAGAGCATGGGTCCACTCCCGGCATTGCCGATGGTGCCGCAAGCCGGAATCAGTGGGTTGAAGCAGGGATTGCGCAGTTGCCCTTGCTGTACCGCTATCTTATCTGTCGGGCAGGCTGAGTGTCCCCGCTGTGGCGTGGTCGCTGCACCGCGACGTAAGCACAGCTTGCAGTGGACGCTGGCACTCTTGATCACCTCGGTGATGCTCTACATTCCCTCAAACATCATGCCGATTATGGTCACCGAGACGCTTGGCTCGCAGTATCCCTCGAACATTATGGCCGGGGTGATTCTGCTGTGGAGCGATGGCTCCTGGCCAGTGGCGCTGGTGATCTTTATCGCCAGTATCATGGTGCCTTCACTCAAGATGCTGGCGATTGCCTGGCTTTGCTGGCACGCCAGTGGTCGCGGTCGACGTGATGATGAGAAAATGCACGTGGTGTATGAGGTGGTGGAATTTGTTGGCCGCTGGTCAATGATTGATGTGTTTGTCATCGCTGTGTTATCCGCGTTGGTGCGGATGGGGCAGCTAATGAGTGTTTACCCTGCGCCAGGCGCGCTGCTGTTTGCCATGGTAGTGATTCTTACCATGTTTGCAGCGATGACGTTTGATCCGCGCCTGATTTGGGATCGATTACGGGAAACTGAACGAAAGGAGCCGCGTCTTGACGGACAACCATCACGGGACTGCTAAGGTCGACCAGATTAAACGCTGGTCACCGGTCTGGATCGTACCCATCGTCACGCTATTCATTGGTGGCTGGATCTTATTTTATCATTTCAGCCATCAGGGTCCGGAGGTGACGTTGATCACCGAAAGCGCTGAGGGTATAGAAGCCGGAAAAACCACCATTAAGAGCCGCAGTGTCAATGTTGGCGTAGTGGAAAGTGCAGTATTAACTGACGATCTGCACCATGTGGAGATCAAAGCACGCCTCAATTCTGGGATGGAAAAACTGTTGCATGGCGACAGCGTATTCTGGGTGGTGAAACCGCAAATCGGGCGCGAAGGGATTACCGGTCTCGGCACATTACTCTCGGGTGCCTATATTGAATTGCAGCCAGGTACGAAGGGCGATCAACCGGAGCGCTATCAACTGCTGGATGCGCCACCTCTGGCACCGCCGGATGCCAAAGGCATTCGCATCACACTCGATAGTAAAAAAGCCGGACAGCTTAATGCGGGCGATCCGGTGCTGTTCCGTGGCTATCGCGTGGGTACGGTGGAATCCAGCACCTTTGATACCGATAAACGCATGATGACCTATCAACTGTTCATCGCCGCTCCGTACGATCGTCTGATCACGACCAATGTCCGTTTCTGGAAAGACAGCGGTATCGCCGTCGATATGTCTGCCTCGGGCATGCGGGTGGAAATGGGTTCACTGACGACGCTGTTTAGCGGTGGCGTTAGTTTTGATGTGCCAGATGGCGCGGAGCTGGGGCAGATCGCCGAAAATAAAGCGGAATACCATCTGTTTGACGATCAGCGCAGCATCCAGGATTCGTTATATACCACCCACACCGATTTCCTGCTGTTCTTTACCGATTCGATTCGTGGCTTGCAGGTAGGCGCACCGGTTGAGTTCCGCGGCATTCGTCTGGGTACCGTCTCGCAAGTGCCTTACACCATTCCAGGTGTCAATCAGGCGTTGAATAACGATTATCGTGTTCCGATATTGATTCGTATCGAACCGGATCGCTTTATCAGCCGTCTGGGCGGAGATTTCAATCTTGAGCAGCACCTGCAGGATGGCAAGAAGCGGGGTCTGCGCGCTACGCTGAAAACCGGTAACCTCTTATCGGGTGCGCTGTATATCGATCTGGACTTCTATGACAACGCACCGGCGTATAAAGGTCCAAATGAGATTGCGGGCCTGGAGGTGATTCCAACGGTCAGTGGTGGATTAAGTCAGATTCAGCAGAAGCTCACAGCAGCGCTGGATAAGATCAACGGTCTGCCATTGAACCCGATGATCACCGAAGCGACAAGCACCCTGAAAGAGAGCCAGCGTACGATGCAGCAATTGCAGAAAACCCTGGATAACCTCAATCACATCACTGCCAGCCCGGCGATGAAAACGCTGCCAGAAGATATGCAGCAGACGCTGCGCGAGTTGAATCGCAGCATGAAAGGCTTGCAGCCGGGTTCACCGGCTTATAACAAACTGGTGGGAGACATGCAGCGACTTGACCAGGTGCTGCGCGAATTGCAGCCGGTGCTGAAAACGCTCAATACCAAGAGCAATGCATTGGTGTTTGAAGCCAAACCGGGCCAGGATCCCCAGCCAAAGAGGGCGAAACAGTGAAAAAAGGGCTGATTATTGGTGCGATGCTGCTCCTGGCAGGTTGTAGCAGCACCATCGAAAACACCTATTATCAACTGCCTGCGGGCAGCAATGTCGCGCGTGTAGACAGCGCATCCAGCGGCAACCAGCCAATGATTTGGGTCGAGCAGGTATCGGTTCCGGATTATATGGCAGGGAATGGTTTGGTGTATCAAACCAGCGATGTAAAGTATGTGATTGCTGCCAATAACTTGTGGGCCAGTCCGCTGGATCAACAACTACAACAGACATTGATCAGCAACCTCAGCAAAGCACTGCCGGGCCGAATTGTTGCCAGTGCTCCGTTAGGTGAGAGCCACGATACTTTGACGGTAAATGTGACCGGTTTCCAGGGTCGCTATGATGGCCAGGTTGTGGTGAGCGGAGAATGGCTCCTGCAACATCAAGGGCGCTTAATCAAACATGGCTTTAATCTGACTCTGCCGCAAAATGAAGATGGCTATGATGCGCTGGTGCGAACTCTGGCTATCGGCTGGCAGCAAACAGCACAACAAATCGCAAAAAGTGTCATTTCGCTAAATTAAGATTTGTTCGATGCTTATGCTAAGTCCCTGATTTGCCGTTGTGTGACGGACATCAAATCAGGGGCTTTTTTTATCGTCTAATCAGCCAGATATACACGGAATTGACAATTATAAATGTCGTTTTAGCGTCAAAATGATGACATTGGCGTGAATTTTGCGCATTGATCTTTCTTCTGCCAGGAGTTAGAACATTACTGTGGTTGAACATTATATCGCCACTCTTTCTTTCCACCCAGAATCCACCAGACCTGAAATGAGGGAATCGAGGCATGAAGAGACAGAAAAGAGACCGCCTGGAACGTGCACACTCACGAGGCTATCAAGCGGGTATTACTGGCCGCTCAAAAGAGATATGCCCCTATCAAATGATCGATGCGCGGTCTTACTGGTTGGGAGGTTGGCGTCAAGCCATGGAGGACAGGTCGGCGGTGGCCTAGCACTGTCGGATGTCCATAATTGAAGGAAGAAACCTCCGCTGAATGCGGAGGTTTTCGTTTGGGGAATTAGAAAGCAGAGGTGTCTTTAAACAGACCCACTTTCAAATCTGTCGCGGTGTAAATCAGGTTACCGTCAACGAAGACTTCACCATCAGCCACGCCCATCACCAGCTTGCGGTTGATCACGCGCTTGAAGTGAATTTTATAAGTGACTTTCTTCGCGGTTGGCAGTACCTGACCGGTGAATTTCACTTCGCCCACACCCAGTGCGCGGCCTTTACCTTCAGCGCCTAACCAGCCGAGGTAGAAGCCAACCAACTGCCACATGGCGTCAAGGCCGAGGCAGCCTGGCATGACCGGATCGCCTTTAAAGTGGCAATCGAAGAACCACAGGTCAGGGCGGATATCCAGTTCGGCTTCCACAAAACCTTTGTCAAATTTACCGCCGTCTTCGGTCATCATGACCACGCGGTCCATCATCAACATGTTATCAGAGGGAAGCGGCGGTCCATTTTCGCCAAACAGTTCGCCGCGACCTGAGGCAACCAGGTCTTCTTTGCTATAGGATTCGCGTTTATCTACCATGTTCTCAATATGCCTTCTTTTAGTGAAGCCCGAATATTAGCGAACAGTTGTACGCTGGGCAAATCAATCAGCTGTGGTTAAACCAGTTGAGCCAGCGCAATGGCCACGGACGATGACGAATTTCCTGCTGGTTCAGCTGTGCAATACGTTCCTGAATGGTATTGAGCAGTGACTCGCCGCTCTCACTTTGCCATGCGATGCCGGTTAATAAGGGTAACGCTTCATCCACGCTTTCAATTGCCCAGATGTGGAATTGCTCTTGCTTCACCGCATCAACCACAGCTTCGCTGAGGCTCAAATGGCGCACATTACTGGCTGGCAGAATAACGCCTTGTTTACCGGTCAGCTCGCGTGACTGGCAAATGCTGAAGAAGCCTTCAATTTTTTCATTCAGGCCGCCAACAGGCTGCACATTACCAAATTGGTCCACGGAACCGGTCACCGCAATATGCTGGCTTAGTGGCTGATTGGCCAGTGCACTAATCAGCGCGCAGAGTTCGGCCAGTGAGGCGCTATCACCATCCACTTCGGAATAGGATTGTTCAAACACTAACGAGGCTGAGAAGGGCAGCTGTTGCTCGAGTTCAAGTTCAGCGATCAGATAAGCTTGCATAATCATCATGCCTTTCGCATGAATATTACCGCCCAGCTCGGCTTTACGCTCAACGTCAGTGAATTCGCCATCCCCCGGATGAACAACACAGGTGATACGTGACGGCTCGCCCCACGGACGCGGATGACCAGGAAACTCCACTACAGACAGACCGTTAATCTGTCCCACCACTTCACCTTCAGTTTCAATCATAATCTGATTGAGCAGAATTTCGTCACGCATGCGGTCGGCCAGGTAGCTTTCACGCCATTCGCGCGCTTCCAGTGCTTCTTTCAATGCTTCAGCATTGATGACGTCACCGTGCAGCGCGGTTTCCTGCAGCTGACGGCGTAACCAGCGCGGGCAGAGCGGTAAGGTTTCTTGATCACCCGTGAAGCGAACCGCCTCATTGATCAAGAGCGGCCAGAAATCGGCTGCAGGCTGGTCCAGGCCAGCTTGTTCAGCTTGTGTGAGCGTCCACTGGCACCAGAAGGTCATGTCCTCTTCATCAGTGATCTGCAGGTTCTCTTCGAACTCGCTGTAGAGTGCCATTTCATGCACTTCTGCATCCAATTCCTGGAAGCTGGCTAGCGCATCACGATCGCCACAAAGTACCAGGCGCAGTTGCAGCGGCAGGGAAGGGATGGCCACTGGCAACGGTTGGCGTTCGTCCTGCGAATACCAGTCAAAGCGGCCTTGCTCGATGCACTTACGCAGACGCAGCCATAGCAGTGGTTGAGCCAGTAGCGTATTCACGGACAGGATTAAAGTGCCGCCATTGGCTTGATGAATCAATCCCGGCTCGGGCTGAATACGATCTTTGTACTGACGCACACAACCGAACAGCTGTTCTGCTTCAATCCAGTCGGCAAAGTGAACACCGCCCTGACTGGTGAATGGCCGGTTAGCATCGCTGGGCGGCATCAGGCTGACCGTGTCGCCCATGACATGATAGTCACCGCCATACAGCGCAATCTCTTCGGGCTGGAAGCGCTGTGCGGCTTCGGCGATGCACGCGAGATAATCGCTGTTTTCCTGACTGCGTAATAGCAACAGAGGAAAACCTAAGGTTTGATGATGCAAATGCGCCAGCGCATTCAGCAGACGCGGCTGAACCGCGGCAAGACTATCGCTATCTTCCAGTGAGACGTTTGAGAAAATGGATTGGTAGCGGATGCTATCCGGCTGCAGGGCTTGCCACGTAATTTGAGTGCTGGTCAAAATATTCGCATTAGTCAGATTTAGGAAAAGCGCGATTATACAGGAATCAACCTTGTTAAGCACTGCGGAGTTCCAGCCCAAAATGTGATGACCGCTACATGTTTTTCCTTGCTGCATCCGGGAAAAAAGCTGTTATTCTTAGTTTGTTACGTGATCACGATGAGATTCCGATGAAATACCAGCAACTCGAAAATCTTGAAAGTGGATGGAAGTGGAAATACCTGGTGAAAAAGCATCGGGAGGGTGAATTGATCACCCGTCATCTTGAGCTCAGCGCCGCGCAGGCTGCGGTGGATGCCTTACTGGCGATGGAAAATAGTCCAGTAGAGGTAGCGGAATGGATAGCTCAGCACATTCACCCCGATCTCGAGAATCGGCTGAAGCAGACTATTCGTGCGCGCCGTAAGCGGCATTTTAATGCGGAACATCAGCATACGCGTAAGAAGTCGATCGATCTGGAATATCTGGTGTGGCAGCGTTTGGCAGGATTGGCACAGCGTCGCAGTAACACGCTATCAGAAACCATTGTGCAGTTGATTGAAGATGCCGAGCGCAAAGAGAAGTATGCCAGCCAGATGTCAACGCTTAAGCAGGATCTGCAGGCGATTCTGGGTAAAGGCGGATCAGAGAACGAATAGCGCTGATGTGTGCACTATGATGGTGTTGTTAGCCAGTTGAAAAGAGATAAAAAAAACCCCGCAAGAGCGGGGTTTTTTATTGCGTGATAACTTAAGCCTGTGGCTGAGTTACAACGTCTTTGATACCTTTCACGTCGATTTCAACGCGACGGTCTGGCGCCAGGCAGTCGATCAGGGCATTACGGCCTTTCACGCTGTCACAGGTGTTGCCAGTCACTGGGTTAGATTTGCCCATACCGCGTGCAGAGATCTTGTTAGAAGGGATACCTTTAGAGACCAGGTAATCAACTACAGACTGAGCACGCTTCTCAGACAGTTTCTGGTTGTACTGCTCTGAACCGATACGGTCAGTGAAGCCCAGAACAACAACAGAACCGTCTTTAGGATCCATTGAGCTCAGCTGGCTGTACAGCTGATCCAGAGCCTGCTGGCCTTCTGGTTTCAGAGTCGCTTTGTTGAAGTTGAACAGCACGTCAGACTTCAGAGTGAAACGCTTGGTTTCTACAACTGGCGCTGGAGCTGGTGCTGGAGCAACAACTGGTGCTGCTTCTTCATCCTGACCGAAACGGTAAGACACGCCGACGCTCAGCATGCTGTTGTCTGGACGCGCACCAACGGTACCTGCGTCACCGATGTTGTTAACCCACTGATAGTCCAGGCGAGTCGCCCAGTTTTTGGTCAGTGCGTATTCAACACCAACTGCAGCCAGCGGAGAAACGCCGGTGTCGTGGTTGCTGATGCGATTACCATCACGCAGATCAACTTGTTTAGAGTCTGCACGCCATACCATGCCGCCCAGACGGGTGTACACGTCCAGATCGTCAGTGATTGGGTAGCTCAGTTTAGCTGCCAGCTGAACGCCTTGTGCTTTGAATGCGCCGTTAACTTGGTCGCCTTTGTTAGGCATGCGGCCTAACCAGTCGTAGCCCAGCTCGAAGCCCAGGTATGGGTTAGCCTGGTAGCCCAGGAATGCACCAGCACCAAGCTGAGATTCGTGAGTTGGACCGTCGTTGTTCGCGTAACCGTTACCGTAGTAACCAGTATCGTGATACTGAGACCAGCCCAGTTTAGCACCGGTGTACCAGGTGTTATCTTTAGGAGCGGCCTGCGCTACGGTAGCGAAGCCAGCCAGTGCCACTGCAATTGCGATAGCTGTCTTTTTCATTTTTGCGCCTCGTTATCATCCAAATAGGCAATGAGCAAAAAGGTTGCTCTTTGTGTTAATCCTTCGCCGGGTCTAAACGCTCGCTTTTGACTCTACCGAAAAAACGGAGGTTATTGAGCACCCTGGCGAGATAAAGTCTACAACGAGATTGGAAAGTTACAAGTATGATGTGAGGCCAGCCAGCAAAAAAACAGGGATTTATACACACATTTTAACAAATCACATGGCAAAATCTTCGCCAGCGAATTGAGAAAATGCTGCTAAACCATTGTCAAAGCTAGCGGGAAAAGAATCAGTGGCTTAGCAGCATCCTTAAGAAAAAAAAGCGTGAGAAAATTCCTGGTTTTACTTAATGAAACAAATCCGACGGAATTTTTGGCGTATTTGGTTGTCTGGACAAGACGCGATCGTGACCTTGCGGACGCATAATTAAACCTAGTGCTTCACCTTCTGCCGCTGCCATTTCGAGTTCAAACCGCTCTTCATCATTCAATTCGTACGGTATCCAGGCCAAAACCACACTATAATTTCCCGTGCGCAGAGCCTTCACCATACTTTCCACTGTCGTGAGTCGTTCAGATTCGGTGATATGCATACTTTTCTCAAGCGGTAATCCTGACTGCTGCATCCAGTTGCGATTCAGCTTATGCGCAGGTGTTAACCACAGCTGCCAGCGGGACTGTTCGCTGAGTTGCTTTAACACCGGCAACAGCAGTAACTGCATCATGCCAGGTTGTTCGCTGTAACGTAGTTCAGTAATTCCACCCAGAGAAGGCTGCGTCAGGCTTGTAGAAGCAAAACGTTGAGAACGATCAGCAAGGCCAGAGAATTGAGTACGCATGTTTTAATCACTCAGTAATGAACTGTATGGATGTACAGTAATGTCTTCCTGGATAAAGATCAACCTCAATTTCTGAAAACACCTCGCAAATTGTGCACATCGCACACAGCAAATGCTTTTATTCATTGAACAGCTAATGGGTTTTTTCTATCTTCTAACCAGATGAAAACCCAGGATTTTAAGGAATTTTCTCGAATGAGAATTCACGGAAAGGAGCTGTAATGAAAACCAACAATCCACTCGTTAAACAATCCAAAACACAGCTGGCACCGCTGGGAAAGATCGAATCCCGAACGCAATTTGGTGGCTATGCTCTGACAGTAGAAAAGGTCATTTTTGCGTATATCAATGAAGACGCGCTTTACCTGCGTGCCAGTGAGGCATTGCAGACTTACCACACCCAACGTGCTCTTGAACCGCTGGTTTATCGCAAACGCGGCATCCCAGTGCAACTGAATTACTTCAAGGTGGATGCGAAGCTTTGGCAGGATACTGAGCAACTCTTGCGGTTGTCGGCCAGTGCACTGCACGCAGCACAGCATGAGTTAGCAAATCGGACAGTGACCCTACGGTTGAAGGATCTGCCTAACCTTAGCCTGCGCATGGAGATGATGCTGCATAAAGTTGGCATCAGTTCGGTGAAAGTGCTGCATGAAATGGGATCGCGCCAGAGCTGGCTCAAACTGCGTGCCGTTAACAAACATATCGGGCTGAAAACGTTAATGGCATTGGAAGGGGCGATTTCCGGACATCACCAAGCTGCATTGCCTGCGGCGATCAGAGAAGAACTGCATGCGTGGTATGTCAAAACGCTCCACCAAAAAAACATGGTGGAGCCGAGTTAACTTAATGACTGGATAGTGTGCGGCGCAGGCGGGCAATTTCCGGCAGCAGGGCAATCAGTAATCCTAGCTGCTGCATCACCAGCGGCGCCTGCACGTCCGAACTGTTTTTAACTTCACTTAATTGTTGCATTACCTGCTGCTGCATGGCTAATGCCTGCTGGTCGTCAACGCGTTCAATCTGCAGCACATCCTCAACAAAACAGACTGCATCATCTAAAACTTTGAGCAGTGCAGGGTCAGAGAGGCGTTCGCGATGAGCGCCCAGCGCCGAGATGTAGCTCAGGAAGGAGTGATTCAGGCACAGCAACCGGAACGCGTTTTCACGCAACGGTTGCTGAAGCTTGAGTTCGCTGCTCATATTCGAGACCACAGATGCTAATTCAGCATCGGCATTGTGAGCATCGCGGCGTGCCACGCGATAGGGCAGACGATTATCTTTGCCCTGATGATATTGCTCCAGAATGGCATCGAGATAGCGACAATTGGCATTCAGTGTGCGATCCGCAACGGCGCTAATCTTGCGGAATTGCCAGTCGGGCCAGACAAATGCCACGGCCAGCCAGGCCAGACCGCACCCTAGCAACGTATCAACAATACGCGGCAGCGCCACCTCAAAGCCTTCGCCCAGCAGGTTAAAGCAGAGCAGTACCAGTAAGGTGATAAACAGTGTGGCTTGCGCATACTGAATCTGGCGAAAGGCAAAAAACAGTACGCCGCTTAGCACGATTAAAATCAGCTGCCCTTCGATGGAGGGCACCAACCACAGCACTGGCAAGCCGATGGCGATACCGGCCAGCGTCCCGCCAATACGTAAGGCGAGTCGGCGGCGCGTGGCGTTGTAATTAGGCTGGCAGACAAACAGACTGGTGAGCAAAATCCAGTAGCCGCGATGAAGACCGGTAATTTGAATAAAAGCGTATCCGACACAAAGCACCAGAGACATACGCACAGCATGACGGAACAGCGCCGATCCGGGGCTCAGATGACGGCTCAGCCGTAGCCGAATGTCCGCCCATCCACTCAGCCCTTCACGAGAAAGATGGTTATCTGCGGAGGAAGTCGGTTCGGCCAGCGCTTGTTCAGACTCAATCGAGGCTAGTTGCGCATCAATCGCACGCAAATTGCGTAGCAGCCAAAACAGCGCGCGATTGTGAGGGTCCTGCGGGTCATTCTGCTGCAATCTCTCCAAAGCCGTTTCCAGCCGGGAAAAAGTGCGTTCAAAGCTGCTGTCATGATGCCACGGCTGTCTTAACAAGATGCTCTCAGCCAGCTTGCGACAGGCCTGAGCTTGCATATTCAACAGGCGCTGGAAGCGGAACAGCACTTCGTTATAGCGCCAGTTATCGCGCAGCAGGTGATATTGCAGATGGGATGAGCTGGCGCGTTCATGAATATCCTGCGCAACGAAATAGTAGTGCAAACTCCGACGTGTGCTGCGCGATCCACGGTCGCCGCGCAAGCGACTCTGAATGGTGGTTTTCGTCTGATTAAGTTGCGCCACCAACTGGCTGTTCACCATCGCCGTGGCAATGGTACTGGCATCATCCTGTTGACCGGCATCCGGATCGAACAGATTCGCCTTGGCCTCCAGATAACTTGCCAGCTGAGAAAAACTGGCTGCCAGTTGCTCCTGCACCGGTCGCACCGGGAAGATCAAATGCCCGATAAATGTCAGCAGGTTGTACCACAGAGCACCAATCAGCAGCAGGGCGGGTTGCATCCACCACTCAGGGAACAGGCCAATCCCCAACATGGTATAAACCGCAATCAGCAGCGCACCAAACGCGATGGTGGCATAACGCTGTCCCAGAGCGCCAAGCAGAATGAAGCCCCAGCTGGAGAGCGCCAAACCGATGGCAAATGCCCATGGGTAGGGAAATAACAATTCAACCGATACCGAAGCGATGCAAAAGCAGACCAGCGTAATCATCAGATTGCGCAAGCGCCCGGTCCATCGGTCATCCAGGTCGGCCAGCGCAGCCGCCACCACGCCGAGCGTTAAAGGTATTGTCCATTCTATCTGCTGCAACCACCACGGAACGGCGGCGCAGCCTGCCAGCGCGAAGAAGATGCGCAGTAAATAACGCAGACTGCTATTAAACAGATAACGTCGCCATCCCGGCATCGCGTTAAGAAGCATCAATCGTCCGCCTTAGTAACGACGGCGCGCATTCGCTTCACGCGCGGCCTGAGCCTCTTCCACCGAAACCACACGGCGACCCACTGGCCAGAGTGCAATAGCGGCAATTTTAAAGTTAGCGATACCGACGGGGATACCGATGATGGTCAGGCATTGGATGATGCCGGCAGAAATATGCATCAGACACAGCCACCAGCCGAAAAACACCAGCCAGAAAATGTTGAGGAAGGTTCCGCCAGCATTCAGCACATGGCTTTTACTGTCAGGTCGCAGCACATCGACATGCACCGCTTCATTACCAAAGGGCAGAAGTGAAAGTTTAGTGATTTCCCAGCAGGATCGCGTTAAAGGCAGGGTAAAGATAAGCACGATGCTGACAAGCGTGGCAAACAGCCAGCTTAGCGTGGTGAACACGCCACCCAAAACGAAGTTAAGAATATTCAATACGGTGCGCATAACACGATTTTCCTTTTGCAATCCGCAATATGTGTCGCCCAGTTTAGCCTGTTTTAAGGCTGGAGCGCCAAGAGTCTGACAGGTAAACTGCGCGATAATCGAATTCCACAAGACGGTGCGGACATGGAACTGAAAGCAACATCAATGGGCAAACGTCTGGCTCAGCATCCCTATAATCGGGTGCGTCTGCTGGCCGCTGGCGTGGAAGTCAGTGGCGATCGTCACGAATATCTTATCCCGTTCAATCAGTTAATCAGTATTGCTTGTAAACGCGGCATGGTTTGGGGAGAGCTGGAATTTCACTTGCCAGAAGATAAGGTTGTACGCCTGCACGGCACGGAATGGCAGGAGACGCAGCGTTTTTTCCATTACTTGCAGCATGCCTGGCAGCAGTGGAGCCAGGAAATGAGCGAAGTCAGTGCACAAGTCCTGATGGCTTTGGAACAGGAGATTATCGCCTACACGCAACAGGATCGCTGGTTAAAGCGCAGCGAACTGGCTACGGTAAAGGAGAGCATTCAACGCCAATTTTCCGCCTTACCGCTGCCACTTTCGCGTCTGAATGAGTTTGATAATTGCCGTGCGCGCTGGCAGTTTTGCCAGCAGTGGTTAGATCAAGGTGAAACCGCCATTCGCCAGCGCAACCGTGAATGGACGACGAAGGTCATCAAGGACTACCACGAGTTTTTCTCCACTGTCGAAACTACACCGCTTAATGCTTCCCAGTGCGAAGCGGTGGTCAACGGTGAAGACGCCTTACTGGTGCTGGCCGGTGCGGGAAGTGGTAAAACCTCGGTGCTGGTGGCACGTGCCGGTTGGTTGCTGAAACGCAAGCTGTCACAGCCGGAGCAGATTCTGCTGCTGGCATTTGGTCGCCAGGCGGCCGAAGAGATGAACGATCGTATTCAGCAACGCTTAGGTGAGAGTCCGATTCAGGCGCGAACGTTTCACGCGCTGGCATTGCACATCATCCGCGAAGGCAGCAATAAGCAGCCGGTGATCAGCAAGCTTGAAAGTGACAGCAAGGCGCGGCGGCAACTGCTGATCGACACCTGGCGCGAACAGTGCAACAGTAAAAAGGCGCAGGCGAGCGGTTGGCGTCAATGGTTGCAGGAGGAACTGGAGTGGGAGGTCGCTGAAGGCCCATTCTGGCAGGATGACAAGTTGGCGCAACGGCTGGCCTCACGCATGGAGCGCTGGCTGGGACTGATGCGCATGCACGGTGGTGCGCAGGCGGCGATGATTGCCGATGTACCTGAAGATTTCCGCGATAACTTCAGCAAACGCGTCAAACTGATGGCGCCGCTATTAAAAGCCTGGAAGAGTGCGTTGAAAGAAGAGGGGGCAGTCGATTTCTCCGGGCTGATCCATCAGGCGATTGCCATTCTCGAAAAAGGACGCTTTATCAGCCCGTGGAAGCATATTCTCGTGGATGAGTTTCAGGATATCTCGCCACAGCGTGCCGCTTTATTGACTGCGTTACGTCAGCAGAATAAGCGCACCAGTTTGTTCGCGGTGGGCGATGACTGGCAGGCAATATACCGTTTCAGCGGCGCCGAGATGAGTCTGACCACGGCTTTCCACCACTACTTTGGTGACGGCGATCGCTGTGTGCTGGACACCACCTATCGTTTCAACGATCGCATCGGTGAGATTGCCAACCGCTTTGTGCAGCAGAATCCACATCAGCTGCGCAAGCCGCTCAACAGTCTGAGCAAGGGGAATAAGAAGTCAGTCACGCTGCTGCCGCAGGAGCAACTGGAACCGTTGCTGGATAAATTAAGTGGCTATGCGAAACCGGAAGAGCGTGTGCTGTTGCTGGCGCGCTATCACCATTTGCGTCCTGCCATCCTCGATAAAGCCAAAACGCGCTGGCCGAAATTGCAGATCGATTTTATGACCATTCATGCCAGCAAAGGGCAGCAGGCAGATTTTGTCATTATGCTGGGCCTGCATGAGGGGCGTGATGGCTTCCCCGCTGAGGCGCGTGAATCGATTATGGAAGAGTGGTTATTACCCCAGCCGGAAGATTTCCCTGACGCTGAAGAGCGACGGTTGGCCTATGTGGCGATTACCCGCGCACGTCAGCAAGTGTGGATGCTGTTTGATAAAGATCGGCCTTCCGTTTTTGTCGAACACTTCCGCGAATTGGGCGTGCCGCAAAGTCGAAAGGCCTGAACATTACGCTTTCAGGCGGTCGGCAAGATAGCGCTGATAATCGGGGATTTGGATCTCAAACTGCTGGGCAAACATCGGTGCCTGAATAATGAAATCCGCGGTGGCGCGATTGGTCGCCACCGGGATATTCCACACGGTGGCCAGACGTAACAGGGCTTTGACATCGGGATCGTGCGGCACCGCATTTAACGGATCCCAAAAGAAGAACAGCACATCGATTTTCCCTTCGGAAATTAAAGCACCCACTTGCTGATCGCCACCCATCGGGCCGCTTAGCATGGCGTTGACGTCTAAACCGGTGTGGCGATTAATCAGATTACCTGTGGTGCCGGTGGCATAGAGCACATGCGGTTGCAGCGCGCTCTGGTTGGCTTTAACCCACTCCAGTAGCGTCGCTTTACAGTGATCGTGGGCAACGAGGGCAATGTGTTTCTGAACGTTAAGGGTACGAACGGTCTGCTCCATAGGGCTTCCTGTTTCTTCTCATGCATTAATTTTAAGGCATGAGTGGACCCCTGACATTTCAACACTATCAACTTGAGCGTAAGGTTTTCATCCAACTGATAAATCTCAGGCGTGTAGCAGCATCAAAACGCTGAAACCACTGTTGCAGATAAGGTAACTCTCCCGCATCCTGCCAGGCAAAATCGAGACTCGTCTGGGCATCCGGCGCACTCACCGATTGCAGCGCAAAGCGAGGAACCGATGCCGCCTGGGCAGTACGGTTATAATTCAGCATGGCCTTTTCCAGATCGCTATCGCTACCCTGTGGTAAGCGATCGCGCACGCTGGTGATTTCATTCCCTCGTTCATCAACGAGCTGGAAATTTAGCGCCTTATCGAACGTGCTGCGTTCTCGGCGGTTGGCCAGAACGGGTAAACGAATCGCGACTGAGGTGGCGCTGGCATTGAACGTGACGATCATCGGCACCGACTGAAAATGCGTGGCATCCGCACAAGGTTTTTCAACGCGAAACAGGAATTGATGCTGCCCACGCTCCAGCTCCAGGCTGTCCGCGCCTTTCAGCAACGAGCCTGAGATTTTGCGACCATCGAGCACCAGCAAGTCGATTTCAGGATCGAGTTTCAGGGTGATGGCATGGCAGGATGCCGATACGAGTAACACGAGTAAACTCGTAACAGCCAAAGACAGCTTCATTTCAACTCCCGGAGGATGGGGATTAAGGGTGATGTGTAGCAAATTATTACATTATGGCAGTAAATTTACATTTTCACATATTTATTCGTGCTGAGGCGCAAAGTTTTTATCTGAGGGGCTTGCACTGTGTCACGCAATGGCAACTACACTCAGGCGAACGAACAAGGAGAAAAAAATGAATGATCAAACGATTCGTGATGTATTGAGCCGCACCAAACGCATTGCATTGGTAGGGGCGAGCGATCGCACCGATCGCCCAAGCTATGGTGTGATGAAGTTTTTGCTTGATCAGGGTTATGAGGTTATTCCGGTGAGTCCAAAACTGGCGGGGCAGCAGTTGCTGGGGCAGACCGCTTACGCCACGCTGGCAGAAATTCCGGGTAAAGTGGATATGGTAGATGTGTTTCGCAATGCTGAGGCCGCGTGGGGTGTGGCGCAGGAAGCGATAGCCATTGGTGCCGATACACTGTGGCTGCAATTGGGCGTGATCAATGAGCAGGCGGCAGTGCTAGCGCGCGATGCGGGCATGACGGTGGTGATGGATCGTTGTCCTAAGATTGAAATTCCGCGTCTGGGTATTCCGCCCATCGCGTCGTAAAGCTGAAACGGCGACCGAGGTCGCCGTTGTCATTAATGGCGCAGGCTAGGTGCCTGCAACTGCTGCCGGATGGAAGCAGCAAGTTCATCCATCGAAGGTTGCTCAGGATGCTCATACGACGTTTCACCGGCGAGTTGAATTTCAGCAACATAGGTGTGAACCTGTTCGCCTTCTTCATCTTCCATCACTACGTGATACCAGGGTGCGGCGCGCAGCGTTTCACTGGCCGCCACATCATCCTGCTCGGGTTCATCGAGCGAAAACTCCGGATCGACATCCACAATAACGCCGAGCACCCCGGAGAGACGGTGACGGACCTGCTGTCCAATGCCAAATTTACTGGTAATCATGGTGCCTCCCAAAACTGTGCCCTGTCTCTAATATGGAGGCAGGGTACAGATTTTCAAGTCACAGCACGCGGCAGGCAAAACCTTTCAGATAAAGACCTTCAGGATAGCTGGCGATCACGGGGTGATCGGCTGCCTGACGGAACTGCTCTACAAATTGTACATCACGACCCGCATCCACTGCGGCATCGGCGATAATTTTCTGGAACAGTTCGGTGGCCATCAGTCCTGAGCAAGAGAATGTCAGAAGAATACCGTTAGGATTGAGCAACTGCATCGCCAGCATATTAATATCCTTATATCCGCGGCAGGCGCCCATCAGCTGATTCTTGTTCTCAACAAATTTCGGCGGATCCATCACGATCACGTCAAACTTTTCGCCGCTGTCACGGTAGCGACGCAGCAGTTTGAAGACATCATCACGCACGAACTGTGCACGAGACAGATCGAGGCCATTGAGCTCAACGTTCTGTTTCGCCACATCCAGCGCATCCTGTGACGTATCCACGCTAATCACTTCGCGGCAGCCACCCATCAGAGCCGACACGGCAAATCCGCCGGTGTAAGAGAAGCAGTTCAGCACGCGAGCGTTTTCAGCGTAGCGGCGCGTGGCAAAACGGCTGTCACGTTGATCAAGGTAGTAACCGGTTTTATGGCCACCCTGAATATCGACCAGCAATTTCATGCCATGTTCGGTAATCGGCAGTAACGGCGGCGGCAGTTCACCAGTGACTGGGCCTTGTGTCAGTTCCAGTCCTTCTTTTTTGCGCACGGCAACATCAGAACGATCGTAAATCGCGCAAGTTGGGAAGCACTGCTGTAAGGCAGAGAGAATCGCCGGGCGTTGATATTCAGCACCGGCGGACAGGAGCTGCAGGACCATAAAGTTGCCGAAACGGTCAATGGTCACGCCAGGCATACCATCCGACTCACCGGCAATCAGACGATAGCTATCAAGGCCATCACGTTGCGCCAACCATTTGCGCCACTGCTGTGCTTTTTCAAAAGCGCGGACAAAGAAGGCGATGTCGATTGACTCATCCTGCTGCCAGCTCCAGACGCGCGCGCGAATTTGTGACTGCGGAGAATAAGCGGCACGGGCCAGCCATTTACCATTGCTGTCGCAGACATCAATAGTTTCACCAGACTGGGCTTTACCTTCCATACGGGCAACGGCACCTGAGAACACCCACGGATGGCGGCGGAGCAGGGATTTTTCACGTCCCTTTGCGAGAATCAATCGAACGGTCATGTTTGCTATGCTTACCTGAAAAAATGAGGCGCCATTTTCCGGTGGATGGCGGCAAATTGCAACGCACAATGGGGAGATAGCCATGGCGAACACGTGCTACAAAATCTGGGTGCACGGTATAGTGCAAGGGGTGGGCTTTCGCTATTACACCCAGTCACAGGCCAATAAACTGGGTGTTACAGGTTATGCGCACAACCTGCGCGACGGCAGTGTTGAAGTACTGGCCGCTGGCGAGGAACAGAAAGTGGAGGCGCTCATCACCTGGCTGAAAGCAGGCGGGCCAACCAGTGCACGGGTTGATAAGGTGCTGGTGGAACCTCATCAACCCACGCCGATACCTACGCGATTTACCACTGGCTGATTACAGACACTTGGCGGGTTTTGGCAAACCAGCTATTTTAGTGGCTTGTTTTGCCGGACCTTCAGGGAACAGTCGGAACAGATAACGGCTATTCCCTTTTTCCTCGCCATATTTCTGCGCCATGGCTTTCACCAGCATGCGCACCGCAGGGGAAGTATTGAACTCCTGATAGAAGGCGCGCACAAAGTGTACCACTTCCCAGTGAGCCTCACTCATCACAATGGCTTCATTCTCAGCAATCACCGCAGCGAGTGCTTCGCTCCAGTCCGCACTATTTTTTAAGTAGCCTTCCGCATCGGTGGCGATCTCTTTACCGGCAAAAATCACAGTCATTCCTCACAGCATCAATCGGCGTATTGTAAGTTCGCCAACGGCTAAAAAGCAAAAACCCCGCCGAAGCGGGGTTTTGGACATTTATGTCTGCAGCTTAATCTTTGCTGGCGAAGCCTAACAGGCTCAGCAGGCTGACAAAGATGTTATACAGCGACACATACAAGCTCACGGTGGCGCGGATATAGTTGGTTTCGCCGCCATGAATGATGTTACTGGTTTCCCACAGAATCGCACCCGCTGAGAACAGGATAAACAGCGCACTGATCGCCAGATGCAGCGCTGGCAGTTGCAGGAAGATATTCGCCATGACCGCAACCAGCAGCACCACGAAGCCAGCCATCATCATACCGCCAAGGAAGGACATGTCACGACGCGTGGTCAGGACGTAGGCCGAACAGCAGAAGAACACCAGCGCCGTACCGCCCAGCGCCATGGCAATCACATCGCCCATGCCTGCCGCAAGGAAGGAACTTAGGATTGGGCCAAGGCAATAACCGAGGAAACCAGTAAAGGCGAAGGCCGCCAGAATACCTGCCGGGCTATTCGCCAGACGGTAGGTCAGGAACATCAGACCGTAAAAACCGACCAGCATCAAAATTAATCCGGGAGAGGGCAGAGCAAAAACGGTGCTGAGCGTGGCAGTGACCGCGGAGAACGCCAGCGTCAGGCCAAGTAAGAAGTAGGTATTGCGCAGCACTTTGTGGGTGCTGATCAGCGATTGCCGCTGTGACGAGCTAATTATTCTATCCATCATGCGCTCCATTATAGAGAGAGAACACCAAATATGGCCTGAGGATACGCAACGGCTACCAGACAGCAAAGTCGTTTTACCCATCTTTACGCGATAAATTGCTGTTTCACTGAGCAGAGTGGTGATTTTGACAGCGAAAAAATGGATTTTGGCTGTTTTTCAGGCGAACGATTCAATCCGCGCTTTACATCGTTCGGGGGGATGTTTATAGTGCGCCTCATTGCGGAGGGGTGGCCGAGTGGCTTAAGGCAACGGTCTTGAAAACCGTCGATGGGAAACCATCCGAGAGTTCGAATCTCTCCTCCTCCGCCATCACTCTTGCAGAGTGAAGTGACAAAAAGATTTCCGGAGGGATGGCCGAGTGGCTTAAGGCAACGGTCTTGAAAACCGTCGATGGGAAACCATCCCAGAGTTCGAATCTCTGTTCCTCCGCCATATTAAAGAAGCCCGCAGAAATGCGGGCTTTTTGCTTTTCTGCGTTCCGGAATTCCGAAAAACATCCCGTTGCTTTTCAATCTGCTGCCGTTACCCGACGGCACGCGCGTTTACTGCTATATTCCATTCACGGTTTTTGTAAACATCTGGCGATTTTCCGAGGCAAGCTGGGTTACACTGTGCGGTAATTCGCTCAATGGCGAGCTAATCGTTTGAATGCCAGAGTGTTTCACTGATGAATTATGGAATAGGCACAATGATCAAGAAACTGAGTCTTTGCGCGTTGTCAGTTATCGCTGCGCTCCCGATCGGTATGTCTGCTTACGCGGCAGATGGAGATATGCAGTTACAGCAAGTGCTGATGCTGAGCCGTCACAATCTGCGCGCACCGTTAGCCAACAACGGCAGCGTGCTGGAACAATCCACCAAGAAGAATTGGCCGCAGTGGGATGTGCCCGGCGGCGAGTTAACCACCAAAGGCGGCGTGCTGGAAGTCTACATGGGTAACTATACCCGTCAGTGGCTGGCACAGCAGGGCCTGGTGGAAAGCGGCACCTGCCCGGATAGCAGCAACATCTTTGTCTATGCCAACAGCCTGCAACGTACGGTCGCCACCGCGCAATACTTCATTACTGGCGCTTTCCCGGGTTGTGATATTTCCGTGACGCATCAGGATGCGATGGGCACCATGGATCCTATCTTTAATCCGGTGATCACTGACGGCAGCGACGAATTCAATAAGAAAGCGCTGGCGGCGATGACGGCTGCGAATGAGAAGCTGGCGCTGAAACCGGCTTTCCAGCAGTTAGAAAAAATTGTTGATTACAAATCGGCACCGGCCTGTAACGGTAAAAAACAGTGTGATCTGAGCGGCGGTGACAACACCTTCAGCGCAGAAAATGGCAAAGAGCCTAACGTGAATGGACCGTTGAAAATCGGCAATTCGCTGGTTGATGCCTTCACGCTGCAATATTACGAAGGTTTCCCGGCCGATCAGGTGGCCTGGGGCCAGATTAAAACTCCTGAGCAGTGGAAATCCCTCGCGGCAATCAAAAATGGTTATCAGGATGCGCTGTTCACTTCTCCCGATGTCGCGCGTGAAGTGGCCGCACCGCTGGTGGATTACATCCGCAGCCAGTTAGTGGACCAGGACAAAGCGAACGCACCGAAAGTCACGGTGATGGTGGGGCACGATTCGAATATTGCCTCACTGCTGAGCGCATTGCAGGTTAAGCCATACGAGCTGCCGGGTAACGATGAGAAGACGCCAATCGGTGGTCAGGTGGTGTTTGAGCGCTGGCACGATGCTAAAAACAACAAAGATCTGCTGAAAGTGGAATACGTTTATCAGACAGCGGAACAGCTGCGCAATGCTGATGTGCTGAGCCTGAAAAACCCGCCGAAGCGTGTCACGCTGCAACTGGCAGGCTGTGATGCCGATGCTAACGGCTACTGCAGCTGGGATCAGTTTGCTACCGCGTTGAATACTGCACTGCAGGGTACCCCGCTGCAGCCGGCTGCTCCGGCTCCAGCAGCACAGCCAGCGGCACAACCAGCGCCTGCTGCCGCCAATGACGACGCTAAAGCGAAAGCGGATCAAGCCGCTGCAGATAAAGCGGCCGCCGACAAAGCCGCAGCGGACAAAGCAGCTGCGCAGAAAGCGGCTGATGCTAAAGCCGCTGAAGAGAAAGTGAAGGCTGACAAAGCGGCTGCCCAAAAAGCAGCTGAGGATAAAGCGAAAGCTGAGAAAACCACTGCACAGAAAGCGGCGGAGGACAAAGCGAAAGCTGATGCCGCTGCAGCGCAGAAAGCGCAGTCAGATGCGACGCCAGCCAAGCCGGAAGGTGAGGCGGCAAAAGCCGCTCCCGCCAGCAACTAACGTCGCTGTAATGAAAAAACCCCGCCTCGACGGGGTTTTTTATTTCCGTTAACCGGCGACGACCACCAGTTTTTGATTCGCAAACTCCTTCAGGCCAAGATCGGACAACTCCCGTCCATAGCCTGAGCGTTTCACGCCACCAAACGGCAACTCCGCGGCGGTATCGCTTTGAGAGTTGATAAACACCATACCGGTCTCGATCTGCGATGCCATGTTGCGCCCACGCAAAATATCGCGCGTCCACACTGAACCGCCCAGACCGTAGTGCGAATCATTGGCCAGTGCGATGGCGGTGCGATCGTCAGCCACCACATAAACCTGTGCCACCGGTCCAAAGAACTCCTGGTAATAGGCGGGATTTTGCGGTGTGAGGCCAGTCAGTATCGTTGGCTGATAATAACAACCCACGCCTTCTATCACTTTTCCGCCCAGTTCAACATGCGCACCCTGCTTAACCGCATCCTCAACCTGTTTCACTAAACGGTCGCGAGCCTCTTTCGATGAAAGCGGACCCAGCGTGGTGCTTTCATCCAGTGGATCCCCCGGTTTGGCCGATTGCAGGGCCGCACTAAACTTCACCATAAACTCCGTCGCGATTTTTTCGTGCAGGATAAAGCGCTTCGCTGCGGTACATACCTGACCACAGTTACTTAATCGCGCCTGCGCGCCCTGGCGCACGGCTTCGTCAATATCGGCATCGTCCAGCACCACGAATACGTCATTGCCGCCTAACTCCAGCGTGGACTTTTTCAGATGCTTTACGGCCTGCTCCGCCACAGCGCTACCGGCACGTTCAGAGCCCGTTAGCGCGACACCTTGCACGCGCGGATCGGCAATCAGATCGGCGACTTGTTGATTAGAGATAAACAGATTGCTCCACGCACCCTTTGGCGCACCCGCTTCTTCAACCAGTTTTTCGAAGACATCCGCACAGTGCGGCACAATATTGGCATGTTTCGCCAGCACCGGATTTCCCAATGCCAGATTTGGCGCCAGCACGCGCATCAACTGGTAATAAGGGAAGTTCCAGGGCTCGACGGCGACCACCACGCCAATCGGGTGATACTCAAGCCAGGCATCGCCCACCGTGCTGGGATAAGGTTTTGCCTGTAATAAGTGAGCCGCATGTTCGGCATAGTACCGAGCGATCTGCGCGCAGATTTTTACTTCCCCCCGGCTTTGACCAATTAACTTGCCCATCTCACGACTGGCAATCTCAGCTAATTCGTCAACGCGCTGATCAATCAAATCGGCCAGTCGGTGCAGCACCTGCAGACGTGGCTGCATATCGCCTTTACACCACGTAGAGTGGTAGAGTTCGTCAGCCGCGCTGAGTGCCTGCTGCATATAGGTGTCATCGTGATAAGGCCAGGATTTCAGCAACTGATTATTGGCCGGGTTGATGCTTTGGTAGGCTGACATAAAGGGCTCCTTGGCAGAAAAAATGACAAAGGCGGGACATGCCCGCCTGCGTGTTAAACGTTTTTACGCTCGACTGTTTTGTCGTCCCACGTCAGAACGTCCTGATCGGTCTTATCAAAAGCGCGGAGCAGCACATCGTCGCTACCTTGCTGACGCCAGATTTCTTCCGCGAGTCGTTCGTCATAATTCGCCACCTCAAAAATGGCTTCAGCAATTTCAGGTGAGGTGTGGCGCAGCGTGGCCCATTCGCCCACGTGGTGAGCTTTCGACTGTTCTGTGGCCATAAAGGTCTCCTGTTGTGGATTTATCCTTGCAGTTTTACCGCCAGTCCGGCGACGTATTGGCCCTGATAGCGGGCAATTCCCAGTTCTTCTGCTGACGGTTGGCGTGAGCCGTCACCGCCCGCAATGGTGGTGGCGCCATAAGGCGTGCCGCCGCGTACCTGAGAAATATCGAAAAGTTCTTTGGTGCCATAACCGATGGGGACGATAACCATGCCGTGATGGGCGAGGGTGGTCCAAACGGAGGTGATGGTTTGTTCCTGGCCGCCACCGGTGCCGGTAGAGGCGAACACACTGGCGAGTTTGCCGTACAGCGCGCCTGAGGCCCATAATCCGCCTGTGCGATCCCAGAAATTACGCATCTGACCGGCCATATTGCCAAAGCGGGTTGGCGTACCCACGATGATGGCGTCGTACTGGGTTAAATCTTCAGGTTTTGCTTCAGCCGCCGCCTGATTCACCTTGCCGCCCACCTGCGCAAATCTCTCCGCATCCATGCTTTCCGGTACACGAAGAATGGTGACTTCCGCACCGCTCACACTCTTTGCGCCTTCAGCCACGGCTTGCGCCATGGTTTCGATATGACCATACATTGAGTAATAAAGCACCAAAACTTTTGCCATGGTTTTCTATCCTGCTGAGGGTGATGAGTATTCAGAAGTATAGAAGAGACTGCGTAAGGTGCCGGAAGGGAGGATAGATGGATACGTCTAGCGCTGCGCTTTTAACCCGGCTAACCGCTTGTAAGCTGGATGTTAATCTGGTTTATGATAGAAAAATAAGTGAATTATATGTTTCAAAGTATGAATATTAGCCGAATATCAGACTGGCCTGGCTATCCTTTTATCAGGTGGCGCGAATACTCCGCCGCCTTGCTTTTCACCACATTGGATGAAAAGGCCTAACCACAGATGCTCAATCCCTGGAGGAAATGATGGCACAACATCGTGGAGGATCAGGCAATTTCGCGGAAGATCGCGAGAGAGCCGCGGAAGCCGGTCGTAAAGGCGGAAAAAATAGCGGCGGTAATTTCAGGAACGACCCGCAACGCGCTTCCGAAGCAGGTGAAAAAGGGGGACGCAGTCGCAGCAAGAAGTAATGTGATTGTGTTTGATTCCCCCTCCGCCGGGTTCTCCCGGCGGTAACAAAGATTGCTTTTCCCCTCTTGACCAGGCAAAAATGATCGCCAATCGATTATTTTGGTGCGTTATGTCTGCTTCAAACTCCCGTCTCAGCCTGCGTATTACGCGTCAGGAACTCGTTCTCATCCTCATTACCATGGTTTGGGGTGGCACCTTTTTGGTGGTGCACCGGGCGATGGCACATTCCGGTCCCTTTTTCTTTGTGGGGCTGCGCTTTGCCACGGCAACGTTATTGCTGGCCTTCTTCTTTCGTCGCTACCTGAAACACATGACTTGGCTCGAAGTGAAAGCCGGTGCGCTGATTGGCCTGTCGATTGCGGGTGGCTACGGCTTACAAACCTGGGGGATGCAAACCATCTCCAGCAGCCAGTCGGCGTTTCTGACCGCGCTATATGTGCCGGTGGTACCGTTACTGCAATGGGTATTTCTGCGCCGTCCGCCAGGGTTAATGGCATGGATTGGCATTATGCTGGCGTTTACCGGTTTAGTGCTGGTGGCCGGGCCACAAGACGGTAGCCTGACGTTGAACGCGGGCGAGATAGCGACGTTACTCAGTACACTGGCGATTGCGGCTGAAATTATTCTGATCAGTCGCTTTGCAGGCCAGGTTGATGTGCGTCGCGTGACGCTGATCCAACTGATGGTCGCATCGGCTTGCGCTTTTGTCTTTATGATCCCTAATGGCGAATCGGTCCCAACGATCTCAACGCCATTGCTATTGAGTGCGCTGGGTCTGGGTGCGGCCAGTGCACTGATTCAGGTGACAATGAACTGGGCGCAGCGCAGCGTGTCACCGACGCGGGCTACGGTGATTTACGCCGGTGAACCGGTCTGGGCAGGGGTGGTTGGACGGATTGCGGGTGAACGTTTACCGGCCGCTGCCTTGTTGGGCGGTGTGCTGATCGTTTGTGGGGTGATCGTCAGTGAGCTACGACTTCGCCGCAAGAAAGCGGTGCCTGAGCAGGCACCGCTGGAGCCTTAAGGATGTTGTCGTGCCGCCTGGCTTGCCAGCGCGGCGCCCCGACGTTTAAGAATGGCGTTAAGAATGATGGCACCGAAAGTCGCGGTGCCAATCCCACCAATGGTAAAACTGCCGATCTTTAAAGCAAAATCACCAGCGCCCAACACTAACGTGGTGGCCACCATGATCAAATTGCCGTTCTGACTGAAATCAACGTTGTTTTGCACCCAGATCCGCGCACCTGCCACGGCAATTAAACCGAATACCACAATTGACGCGCCGCCAATCACCGGGCCGGGAATAGTATGAATCAAGGCACCAAACTTCGGTGAGAAACCGAGTATCAGCGCAATCACTGCGGCCGCGACAAACGCCAGTGTCGAATAGACTTTGGTCACCGCCATCACGCCAATATTCTCGGCGTACGTCGTTACACCGCTGCCACCCATCGATCCTGACAACATGGTGGCAAGGCCATCACCGACAAACGCGCGCCCCATCCAGGGATCAAGATTGCGTCCCGTCATACCGGCGACAGCTTTAATATGCCCAAGATTTTCAGCCACCAGAATGATGGCGACAGGGGCAATCATCACTATCGCCTGCATATCAAATACCGGCGCGGTGGTGTGTGGTAAACCAAACCAAGGCGCACTGGCGACACCGCTAAAATCGACTGGCTTACCGAGGCCAAACACATTGGTGAGCAAGGCGTAGATCGCCCAGGCGACAATCAGGCCAACCAGAATCAGCAAGCGCTGAACCAAACCGCGTGTGAAGACCGCGACCACGCCAATGCACAGCACGGTCATGACGGCCATCCAGCTATCGAACATTGATGCTGATACGCCATGGACAGCAATTGGTGCCAGGTTCAGGCCAATTGCCATCACCACTGCACCCGTGACGACAGGGGGCATGAGCCGCTCAATCCAATCCGTACCCACCTTCATAACGATCAGGCCAATGAAGGTATAAAGCGCGCCACAGGCAATGACGCCGCCTAGCGCCAGCGACAGATTAGGGTTCAATCCCTGGCCGTTGAATCCGGTCACCGCGATAATCACCCCGACAAAGGCGGCGCTGGATCCAAGATAACTCGGCACGCGTCCGCCAGTGACCACAAAGAACAGCAGTGTGCCGATACCGGAAACCAGAATCGCCAGGTTGGGGTCGAGTCCCATCAACAACGGCATTAGCACCGTCGCGCCAAACATTGCTACAGCATGCTGCAGGCCCATGACAAACGTCTGCCCGAACGGCAGGGTTTCATCCGGTGCAATCAGCCCATCTTCGGTCATGGCTGACTTTTTCTGCCAGCGGGGGAACCAGGAATTCGCCATCGTTTTCTCCAGGATATCGGTGGAACCGGACCGCGCAGAGCGGCGTTAGCGGGCGTCCTGCCGTAAAAGGTGATGATATCCACGGTCAAACCACGCCAGGCCATGGGAATCATCGTTACGTACCAGCGCAAGTGCTTCACACATCAAAACGTCGTGTGTGCCAACACTGACCACCTGGGTGATTTTGCAATCGAACGACACGGTGGCACCCTCCAGCAGCGGTGAACCGCTGGCCAGCGTGTGCCAGTTAGCCGCAGCAAAACGCTGATCCATCGGCGTTTTACCACCAAACAGTGTCGAAA
This sequence comes from Pantoea sp. Seng, assembly GCF_009829935.1. Taxonomy (NCBI): domain Bacteria; kingdom Pseudomonadati; phylum Pseudomonadota; class Gammaproteobacteria; order Enterobacterales; family Erwiniaceae; genus Pantoea; species Pantoea sp. Seng. The sequence continues at coordinate 169,260 of NZ_SZZV01000001.1, forward strand.
GATCTTCATGACCGGCCGCCAGGGTGTTGACGCACAGATAGCCATTGTCCCGAAAGGTCGGCCAGACTGAGGCCGAACGATTCAGACACACCAGCAAAGTGGGCGGCGTATCCGTCACGCTGCAGACAGCAGATGCGGTGAATCCGGCGCGACCAGCCGGACCGTCGGTGGTGATAATATTGACCGCCGCCCCCAGTCGTGCCATGGCATGGCGGAAAGCATCGCGATCTACATTCGGTACCAGCGGCAGTTCATGCACACTCATGGTTTCACTCCTCTGTTCAACTGGCGGCGCGCTGTGCAGGTGCAGCCGTTTCGGCCAGCCACCCCAGCAGCAGAGCGTTAAACTTATCGGCATCGGTCACGCTCATCGCATGCCCGCCCCACGGCATCTCAATCAGACTGCCATTCGGCAGCGCCTGGGCCAGTTGTGGAGAGCAGCTCCACGGCACCAGCAGATCGTCCTGGCTACAAATGGCTAACACAGGCTGATGAATCCGCGCCGCATGCGTACGGAAATCACTGTTCATTAATGCATGCAAGCGGCGCAGCAGATTTTCCATGCCCTGAAAATGGGTCACGTGATGGGCATCTTCAGCGGTGATGCGCGCCTGATGGCGCGCCAGCCATTCAGCCGGATAGAGGAACAGTGGCTGCGCTCGCACGAAGGCTTCAACGCCTACGTTGAGCAGGAGATCCTGCCGCACCTGGAAGCAGCGTTGCGTATGAGGATCCAACGAGAGCCAGCCATTAATCACCACGACGCGGCCGACACGATCGGGACAATCCAGCGCCAGCTGCAGGCCAATCAGGCCACCCAGTGCGTGGCCAATAATGTCGTAATGGTGAATGTCATGCTGCGCCAGTAGCTCAGCCAGTTCGGCGGCCATCATCGCCATGCTGTAGCCTTCAGGCAGCGTATCGGCACTGCGACCGGTACCGCGCTGATCGTAAGTTACCACGCGATAATGGGGAGCGAGCGCCGCCAGCTGGGGTTGCCAAAAGCCCGCCACGCCACCCAGGCCGGACGACAGCACCAGTGTTGGCGCGTCGGCAGCGGTTAAACCATGAATCTCAAGGTGCATTACGCCTCCTGCGGCCCGATGTGCGCGACGCTGGCAATTTCAATCAGCGCATCTGGTTTAACCAATCCACACTGAATGCAAAAGCGCGCGGGTTTGTCGCCGGGGAAATACTCGGCGTAGACCTGGTTAATCGCGGCGTAATGGCTCCAGTCGGTGAGGAAAATAGAGTTGAAAGTGACGTCACTCATGCTGCCACCGGCGGTCTCGATCACCTTTTTGATGGTTTCCAGTACGTGTCGGGTTTGTGCCGCGGCATCGCCGACGTGGACGACATTGTTACTGGCATCGAACGGTAGCGTGCCTGACACGTACACCACGCCATCGGCCAGGGTTCCTGGCACAAAGGGCGCAATCGGGGTGCCGCTTCCGGCAGGAATAATCACACTTTTAGGCATCGTCGCAGTTCCTTATCGTTATGGTTTTGCAGGTGAGATGGACCCTAAGCTTTCAGAGCTTCACAAAAAGTGTCCGTGTCGCTAACCCAGCCAAAGAAGGTTTCGATGTTGAAAATCGCCGCTTGTTGGGCAAATGCCGGTCCGGCCTGATAAGTGGCGTCTTCCAGCACCACGCCAAAATATTCGAGGAAGAAGCCATCGCGCAGTGTCGACTCAACGCACACGTTGGTGGCAATGCCGGTGAACACCAGGTGGCGGATACCGCGGCTGCGCAGCATGCTATCGAGTGGCGTATTGAAGAAGCCACTGTAGCGCGGTTTGGGCAGCACGATGTCTCCTGCCTGCGGCACCAGTTCATCCACCAGCGCATAATCCCAGCCGCCTTTCGACAGGAGCGTGCCCTGTAACTCCGGGCGCTTACGCATGGTTTTCAGTGCATTCGATTTATGGAAGTTAGGCGAGCCGGCATCACCCGCTTCAACGTACTGGTCATCCCAGCCGTTCTGGAACCAGATAATCTGCATGCCAGCGGCGCGCGCCGCGGTTACCGCCTGATGAATTTTGGCGATCACTGGCTTTGTGGCGGAGACATCAAAACCAGCAAGATCCAGATAACCCCCTTCGGTGGCATAGGCATTCTGCATATCGACGACGATCAAGGCGCTTTGCGTCGGCGGCAGTGCAATCGCTTCTGGTCGGGCGGGCAGGGTGATATTGGGCAAACTCGACGTATGGGCGCAAGTCACGGTACTCATCAGGCAACCTCCTTCTGCGAAGTGATAACGTCTTGACGACACTGCATTAATGGCTGGATACGCTCACCGAAATCTTCAATGCCTTGCAGGAAGTCATCGAAGGTCAGAAGCACGCCCTGTGTGCCGTCAACCTCGGCAACTTCATCCAACATTCGTGCCACATTGGCGTATGAACCCACCAGGGTGCCCATATTGATGTTCACGGCTGATGTGGGATCGGCCATCTGACGCACGTTGGTGTCGCTGCCGGACTTGGTATCCTGCTGACTTTGTGTGGTGAGCCAGGCGAGCGCTTCTTCATCAGCACCCGCTTTGTAATGCTCCCATTTGGCGCGTGCGGCTTCGTCGCTTTCGGCAGCAATGATCATAAACAGCACATAGGAACCGACATCCCGTCCGGCTTTATCTGCTGCGACTTTCATGCGGCTGGCGGTCGGGGCGAAGGCGGTAGGCGTGTTGACCCCTTTACCGAAACAGAAGTTGTAATCGGCATGCTGCGCGGAGAATGCCATGCCGGCATCGCTCTGACCGGCGCAGATCACCTTCATCGGTTTCTGCGGTTGCGGGCTCACGCGGCAGTCGTTCATGGTGAAAAATTCACCCTTGAAGTCACTCTGACCGGTGCCCCATAAATCGCGCAGCACGGTGACGTACTCGGTGAGGTATTGGTAACGGCTGGAGAAGTATTCATCACCCGGCCACAATCCCATCTGTTCGTATTCGGGTTTCTGCCAGCCGGTGACCAGATTGACACCGAAACGACCATTGGAAATCGAATCGATGGTGGCGGCCATGCGCGCCACAATTGCTGGGGGCAGCGTCAGAGTGGCTGCCGTGGCATAGATTTCAATTCTTGAGGTCACCGCCGCGAGCCCCGCCATCAATGTGAAGGATTCGAGATTGTGATCCCAGAATTCGGTTTTACCCCCGAAGCCGCGCAGTTTGATCATCGAGAGCGCAAAGTCGAAGTGATAATGCTCGGCCTTCAGCACAATCTCTTTATTCAGTTCAAAAGTCGGTTTGTACTGCGGCGCATGGGTGGAGATGAGCCAGCCATTATTGCCAATCGGGATAAATACGCCAATTTTCATGTGAAACCTCTCTGAATTGAACGGGCATTGCTCTACGCGCTGCACTGCTTCCTGCACGCATCCTGCGAGCGGCGCTCAGTCACAAAACTGCAAAGCCTGTGCCACATTTTTAAATACCTTGTACAACAATGTGTTAAAACCCATGGAAGGATGAAAGTGGAGTGGTTGGTCTAAATCAGACCGTTTGGTCAAAACTTTTTGCACGTTTTTCATGCGCACGGTGGTCAAAAAGGGTGCAGGGAGAGCGATTAGGCAGGAAAGAGGGGCTTTGTTATGATGCGGACAGGCAGGATTGAAGAGGTAACAGTGTGAAAAGCGATGAAAAACAACCGGGCCGACGTTCACGTGCCGTTGCCGCAAAACGGGCTGCGATACTGGAAGCGGCGTTAAGCTTCTTCTCGCAGTTCGGTATTCACGGTACCAGCCTCGATAAAGTGGCAGAGCGTGCCGACGTCTCCAAGACCAATTTGCTTTACTACTATCCCTCAAAAGAGGTGCTGTATATCGCGGTTCTGAAGGAGATCCTTGATGTCTGGCTGGCTCCACTGCGCGCACTGCGCCACGATCAGGACCCACTGACCGCCATTCGGAAATATATCCGTCTTAAGCTGGAGGTGTCGCGCGATCACCCGCAGGCCTCGCGCTTGTTCTGTCTGGAAATGCTCCAGGGTGCGCCGTTACTCAAAGGTGAACTGGCCGGGGATTTAAAAGCGCTGGTGGATGAGAAGGCGGCGATCATCGAGCAGTGGATTGCGGAAGGGCGGTTAGCCGGGGTGCAGCCGCAGCATCTGTTTTTCCTGCTGTGGGCCACCACGCAACATTACGCGGATTTTGCGTCACAGGTTGAGGCGATCACCGGCCAGACCCTGAGTGACCCGGAATTTTTCGAGCAAACGCTGGAGAATGTACAGCGCATGATTATTGAAGGGATCCGCGTGCGTTGATCCCGCTTTAACCAGGAGAGTGCATGGATTCGCTATCACAACTGACGTTGGGCGCGGCGGTCACCGTCGCGGTGATGGGCAAGCGCGTGCCGCTATGGCAATCGGCGCTGGTGGGTGCGATTGCCGGCACCTTGCCCGATCTGGATGTGTTTATCGATCATGGCGATGCGATTCGCAATATGACGCTGCATCGAACTGAGAGTCATGCGCTGATATGGCTCACGCTAGCTGCGCCTCTGCTGGCCTGGCTGATCGCAGGTGCAACACGCAGTCGCTCCCACTGGCGCGGCTGGTGCCTGGCAATTTGGCTGGCCCTGATCACGCATCCGTTGCTTGATCTGACCACGGTGTACGGCACGCAGCTGGGGTTGCCGTTTACCGATTTCCCCTACGCGATTGGCAGCATGTACATCATCGATCCGTTGTATACCTTGCCGTTGCTGATCACGCTGGGGGTGGCGCTATGGCGGCGTGATGGAGTCGGACTGCGCTGGAATCAGGCGGGTTTGCTGATCAGTACGCTGTATCTTGGCTGGAGCATGGTGGTGCAGGGCGTGGCGACGCAGCATATCGATCGTGATTTAACTGATCAATCCATCAAGCCGCAGCAGGTGCTGGTGACGCCAACGGCATTTAATACCCTGGTGTGGCGAACCGTGATTATGACCCCCGATCGTTACGGTGAGGCCTATTGGTCACTGTTGTCACCCGATCGAGCACTGGAAATTCATTGGCACCCGCGCAACCCGCAACTGTTCGATGCGTTTAAAGGTGACTGGTATGCCGAGCGGGTGGCGTGGTTCAGCCATGGTTTTTACGCCATGCGCCAGCAGGGTGAAGAGACCTTGATTTCGGATTTAAGGATGGGGGAAGCACCCAATTACACCTTCACCTTCAATCTGGGATCGGCACATGTTCCCGAACCGGCACCAGAAAGGGAGCCTTCTGTGCGACCTTCACTGGCGCAGGCATGGCATAAATTACGCGAAAGGTTATAAAAAAAAGCCCCGAGCATTCGGGGCTTTTTGTCGGCAGTGCTATCAGGCTTTACGACGACGTAACAACCAGCCCATGGTGAGAATGACGAACCACAGCGGCGTGACCATCAACGCCTGACGAGTATCATCCTGCAAGGTCAGCAAGACAATTACAAAGGCGAAGAACGCCATGCACACCCAGCACATCAGCTTGCCCAGCGGCATCTTGAACTTCGACTCAGCGTGACGTTGCGGATGCTGTTTGCGGTAAGCCAGGTAGCTGCACAGGATGATGGTCCAGACGAACATAAACAGAATCGCCGATACCGTGGTGACCATGGTGAATACCGTCATCACATCGGGGATCAGGTAAATCAGCGCAACGCCGCACAGTAGGCAGAAGCAGGAGAAAAACAGCCCGGTGGTGGGAACCGCGCGTGCCGACAGGCGGCCAAATGCTTTGTGTGCCACGCCTTGTTCTGCCAAACCGTACAACATACGGCTGGTGGAGAAAATGCCACTGTTAGCGGATGATGCAGCAGAAGTCAGCACCACGAAGTTAACGATGCTGGCGGCGGCGGGTAATCCGATCAGCACAAACATCTCAACGAAGGGGCTGCGGTCCGGCATGACCTGATTCCACGGCGTCACCGCCATGATCACCAGCAGTGCCAGAACGTAAAACATAATGATACGCACCGGAATAGCGTTAATCGCACGTGGCAGCACCTTGTGCGGATCTTTGGTTTCCGCTGCGGCCGTGCCGACTAACTCAATGCCGACGAAGGCAAACACCGCAATCTGGAAGCCAGCAAAGAAGCCGCTCAATCCTTTCGGGAACATACCACCGTGATCCCAGATATTGCTCAGGGCTGCCGCGCTGCCGCTGGGCGAAGGATAATGCATGCTCACCAGCACGATGCCAGTCACGATCAGGGCAACAATCGCCACGATTTTAATAATCGCGAACCAGAACTCCATCTCACCAAACAATTTCACCGTCGCAATATTGAGTGCCAGGAACACAAATATACACAGCAGTGCACTCATCCAGATGGAGAAGTCGGGGAACCAGAGTTGGAAATAGGCACTAATGGCCACCACATCGGCAATGCCCGTCACCACCCAACAGAACCAGTAAGTCCAGCCGGTAAAATAGCCCGCCCACGGGCCGAGTAAATCGGCGGCAAAATCGCTGAAGGATTTATATTCGAGATTAGAGAGCAGCAATTCGCCCATTGCGCGCATCACGAAGAACAGCATAAAGCCGATGATCATATAAACGAAAATGATCGAGGGGCCGGCCAGGCTGATAGTTTTACCTGAGCCCATAAACAACCCGGTGCCGATCGCGCCACCGATGGCAATCAGTTGGATATGGCGGTTATGTAGATTACGCTGGAGCTTATCGGGCTGCTCGGCCTCGATAAGCGCCTCTTTGGATTGATCAACCATAAATATATCTTTCCTGTTTTGATGTTGTGTCAGCTCTACTGGCTGTTAGATAACGTGCCGTTTGATAGGGCAAGTGGCATAAGATAGTGGAAAGGTTGCAACTCTCGGTAATTGTTTTTTTACAATTGTGACCTTTTGCGGGGTTTACTCTGTCAGTAAATATTTACATGGCATAATCCACGGTGAATTTGCGTAAATCTTCAGCAATTAAGCCTTTTCTGCGTTATCTCTCCATTTTGCCACCTACACTTACGTCTTCTTTTTATGAGTAAACGTGAGGTGTGATGCGCGCATTATTAGCGATTGCTCTGTTGGCATTATGTGGCTGGTGGAGTTTGCCGTGGCTGAAAACGCATCTGCCGCCACAGTGGAATCCATTTACACCGCTGTCGGTGACTGACCCTCCGGGATGGATGATGCGCTACAAATTGCAGCGCCTGGGTCACGATCCTGCGGCATGTATGGCGGTGATGCATCGAGCCAGTCAGCAGGGATGGGTAGAATTTCGCGCCGTGCCAGCACTGCAAGGTGATTGCCCTATTGAACAACCTTTGCGCGTGAGTGGTTTTGGTGAAGTGAAATTGAGCAGCAGCTTTCTTGCCAGTTGCCCGATGGCGGTGAGTAGCACAATGTTTGTCGTCAACAGCACTCACGCCCTTCAGCAGGCAGGTATCAACAGCCCGATTCGGCGAATCACCCACGTCGGCAGTTACGCCTGTCGAAATATCTATCATCGCCAGCAGGGGCGTTTAAGCGAGCATGCAACAGCAGATGCATGGGATGTGACTGGGTTTCAGCTTGCAGATGGACGCTGGCTGCAGGTGGCAAAAAACTGGCATCAACCTGAGGATGCGGCTGCAGGGCTTCGCGCTTTATGGCACAACGGCTGTGCGACCTTTGGTAATGCGTTAGGACCGGATTACAACGCCGCGCATGCCGGACATTTTCACCTGGGGATGCGCGGCGCCGGATACTGTCGTTAGTCAGACGGCGGGATTAAGCCCTCGTTTTATCAGGAAATGATTAGCGGGCCAGGAGAATAGAAAACCGATGATCATGGCCAGTTGTAACATAAACCAGAAAGCCACCAGCAATGGATTGATTTGTTGGTTGAGAACAAATTTTAGTGCCAGTGCCATAAAGATAAAAATAGCTAATTGATAAATCAGCAGGGGAAACGTTTCGGTTTTAAACGCTAATAATAACGCCCGGCCAAATGAACGTTTTTCACGTTGACGGATAGCCAGGAACTGGAAAAATAAACCCACCACCAGAGAAACTATCAAGCAAATAATTGCCTGCATCCAGAGCGTTGGCATAATGGCGAACTGATTTAGCAAGGTGATTATTGGTAGGGTCATTATGTCGCCAAATATACAGGCCGCGGCAGATAATGAGGTGGAAATAAATATTGTTTGCCAGCTGGCATTACTCTGAATTTTTTGTGGAACCAGCAGCGCAAGTTTTACCTGACGTGAAGGTTTACGACCCAGATACCACCAGGCTAACCATCCGATGAACGGCATATAGAGGCCGGTCAGCGGCCAGATGATATTCATGATTGCCACCGGATGCGGGTGACGGAAAAGATCTTTTAAGATCATCAGCGCTGTACAACCGCCCAGTACAAGGAAAGGTAATGCCAGTTGGTTCATCATAGTCAGCCCCGTTATGATGCTCGAATACGCATGACAATGCGCCAGTATGGGTGAGGGCGCAACGTCTTCCCCTGAAAAGTCCACAGCGTCATCCCCCGCAAATCCTTTAAGCGTAGCTGGAAAAGAGGGTGATGGAAATCACGTTATACCGCTCACTACAGAAATCACTGGGATTAAGAATGAACCGAATAGCCGTCGTCCCACAAATACCGCTATTACTCTCAGTAACCGCTTTCAAAGTGAGTGATTTTAGTTAATGACGATGCTAAAAATTTATCAATCTAATGATGATTTTCGATGAATAGGGTGATTGAAACTCCTTCGGAAAAATCCTATTCTAATAAGGGAGGAGGATTAAAGTTGTGAAGCTGTTGGCAAAATGTATCTGTTTTCAGTTCCCCATAATGGTAACGCATTGACAACAGGATGGTTATGATTGTTACCCCGCGGGCTGCTCTCATTTCAATCAATATTTTTTCTCAAGTTAATTTATTTTTTGTGTTAATCAGAACGAATAACAAGTTAAAGCGTGAAACAACGCTGAGGCAATAATGACGACCGATAATTATTTCGTCTGGCGTGGCGAAACTGAAAATGAATTTCAGGCGCTGACGGAAGTGATTCAAGTAAAAACGCTATTACAAAAACACATTGAAGCGATGGGTTTCGATTCATTCGCTTTCCTGGTTCAACATCCCGTGCCTTTTACCCGGCCGCGCGTGTTTTTGTTCAGTACTTACCCGGAAAGCTGGGTTAAGCGCTATGAAAGCGAAAATTATTATGCTGTCGATCCGGTGCTGTTGCTTTGTCAGCGGCCGGGACGAGGCGTGGAATGGACGCGGGATTTATTTACCGGTGCCGGTAATTTATGGGCTGAAGCGAATGCGGCAGGGCTCAACAGCGGCTTTTCTTGTTCGGCAATGGCGCCAAATCGTGCCATTGGTATATTATCTATAGCATCATCGCTTCACAGTCAGACTCAACACTTACGCGTTCAGCTAGAGGTGAAACTGCACCTTCTGGCGGAACTGAGTTTGCGCGTGCTGGAGCGGCTAAATGATAGTTCAATGGCGGTTTTATCTAACGATTTTAGTCAACGCGAACTGGAAATTTTGAAATGGACAGCGGAAGGAAAAACTTCTGCGGAAATTTCACTGATTTTAGCGATTTCAGAACATACGGTGAATTTTCACCAAAAGAATATGCAAAAGCGTTTTAATGTTTCCAATAAAACGCAGATTGCGTGTTATGCGGCGGCAATTGGCCTGATATAGCAAAAAGGCAACTACTAATTTTAGTAGTTCCCACTCTTTAGTCAGTTGTCTACCCTGCGCCGGAACTTTGCCAGGCTGGCGCAAAGAAATCATTGCAAACATGGGGATGTCAGGGGCGCATGATGAAAGTAATTCAAACACAGCTTAAGGATATGCCGTCCTCTCTGTTGGCAGAATTAGGAACGTATCGCTATAGCGTTTTTGCGCGGGGTGAAGGTTGGTCTATCCCGCCGCGCTTAAGTACGCCCGGACAGGAGTATGATCGCTTTGATCGCTCCGATGTCACCTGGATGATCGCCTGGAATGCGCGCCAGGGGATTTGCGGCTGTGCACGTTTGTTGCCCTGGCATGAACCAGAAGTGCCTGAAGGCATGGTGCTGCCGTTCGATCAGGAAAAAGTCTGGGAAATGTCACGCTTTTCAGCACGCCTTGAGGTGGATGCAGAACTGCCACTGACGATTTTGTGGCATGCGGTGCAGTTGGCGGAACTCAGCGGTATGGAGTACCTGATCAGCTCAGCAACGCCGATGCTGGAAAAAATGTTTGAGCAGCACCACGTCGTGTACGAACCTTTATCACCCGGGTTGATTCAATCTGAGGATAATCTGTTTGCCATTCGTATTCCGGTTCATCAACCGGCACTGGCGGACAAGTATCGTGGCACACGCCGGTTTAGTCCGGAAGAGGTGCTGCCGTCACTGGGTGTTTCAGTGAACTGGCAGTCGCACAGTTGACCACCCCGCGCATTGCGCGGGGCTTCACCGCTTACTGACGGTAGGCGGTTTTAATCTGACGAATGGTGTTGCTGAACACTTCCGCCTGCGGCTTATCCGCTAACGCGCTTTGCACATAGCGCTCCATGTTAATGATCACCTTACCGGCATCCGCCTGACCCATCCCTTTCAGAATCAGCGTCACCATCATTTTCAGGCAAGCGACTTCATCGGCCAATGCCTGGGTATCCCGCGATGTTGAAAAGTCTTCATCACTCATCTTTGACTCCTTGGTGGTGTTACTGAATGTAGACACAATATCTGTGTGTAAAAAACAGAGTATATCATATGGTTGAATGAGGAATTTATCCCAGGCGAAGCGGTGGAGATTAAACCCACATTAAATGGATGTTTGTGTTATTAACAGGCAGGAAGAATCAGGCGTTGAAGTTATTTTTATTAAGCAAAGCTCAGCGGTCAATGAAAAGAGCATAAATTATAACATAATGATATTAGTCACAATTTCACATTTTAATTCTTGCATGCTAAACGTTTCACTCAAAAGATATCTGGGATTGAGCTCAACTTGATGTGTATCATTTCATTTGAGATTTATCTGCGTAGCCAGATGTTTTTTCCCCGGCAAACCCGGTAAGATGGCCCTCCTGAAATATATTTTTCCCCTCACTAACCTGCGGAGTAAGTCCCGTTGATCAGTCTGCTTCTTGTTGATGACCATGAACTGGTACGCGCCGGTATTCGCCGCATACTGGAAGATATGAAGGGATTGGTAATTGCCGGGGAAGTGGCTTGTGGTGAAGACGCGGTGAAATGGTGCCGCAGCAATCCGGTCGACGTGGTGCTGATGGACATGAATATGCCGGGCATCGGCGGTCTGGAGGCCACGCGAAAAATTGTGCGCTTCAATCCTGACATCCGCATTATTATGCTGACCATCCATACCGAAAATCCGCTGCCGGCAAAAGTAATGCAAGCCGGTGCGGCGGGTTATCTGAGCAAAGGTGCGGCCCCGCAGGAAGTGGTGAGTGCGATTCGTTCGGTGCACTCAGGCCAGCGCTATATCGCATCAGATATTGCGCAGCAAATGGCGCTTAGCCAAATCGAGCCGCAAAAAGCCGAATCGCCCTTTAGCTGTTTGTCGGAAAGGGAATTGCAGATTATGCTGATGATCACCCGAGGGCAAAAGGTGACGGAAATTTCCGAGCAGCTTAATCTCAGCCCGAAAACCGTTAACAGTTACCGTTATCGCATGTTCAGTAAGTTGAACATCAGTGGCGACGTAGAGTTAACGCATCTGGCCATTCGACATGGTCTCTATAATGCGGAGCCGTTAATCAGTAGTGAGTGACGTTTTCAATTCCAAAGCCTTTCTAAGCACCGTGACCAGTCAGCCCGGCGTCTACCGCATGTATGACGCGACAGGCACGGTGATCTATGTCGGTAAAGCGAAAGACCTCAAAAAGCGCCTGACCAGTTATTTCCGCACTCAGGTGGGCAGCCGAAAAACCGAAGTCCTGGTCAGTAACATCCAAAACATCGACGTGACGGTGACGCATACCGAAACCGAAGCGTTGCTGCTTGAACACAATTACATCAAGCTCTATCAGCCTCGCTATAACGTGCTGCTGCGTGATGATAAATCCTATCCCTATATATTTCTGAGTGCAGACGCGCATCCGCGACTGGCGATGCATCGTGGTGCCAAACACGCGAAAGGGGAATACTTTGGGCCTTTCCCTAATGGCTATGCGGTGCGTGAAACCCTGGCGCTGTTGCAGAAAGTGTTCCCGATTCGACAGTGTGAAAACAGTGTTTATCGCAACCGCTCTCGCCCCTGTTTGCAATATCAGATTGGCCGTTGCCTTGGGCCGTGTGTAGCGGGTTTGGTCAGCGAAGATGAGTATGCGCAGCAAACCGATTACGTGCGGCTGTTTCTCGCCGGTAAAGATGATCAAGTAATCAACCAGCTGGTCAAACGCATGGAAGAGGCCAGCTATGGATTGCGCTTCGAAGAAGCGGCGCGTCTGCGCGATCAGATTCAGGCGGTACGACGCGTCACAGAGAAGCAGTTTGTCTCCAATCAGGGGGATGACCTTGATGTGATGGGGGTGGCATTCGACGCCGGTATGGCTTGTCTGCACGTGCTGTTTATTCGGCAGGGCAAAGTGCTGGGTAGCCGCAGTTATTTCCCGAAAGTACCTGCTGATACCGATCTCACCGAAGTGGTGCAAACCTTTGTCGGCCAGTTTTATCTGCAGGGGAGCGAAGCACGCACTTTGCCAGCTGATATTCTGCTGGACTTCAGTCTGCCCGAACGTGAGTTGCTGGCCGATTCCTTAAGTGAATTGGCCGGCCGCAAGGTCAATATTCAAAGCAAACCGCGCGGCGATCGGGCACGCTACCTTAAACTGGCGCGCACCAATGCTGCCACCGCTTTGACAACTAAACTGTCTCAGCACTCCACTATTCAGCAGCGACTAGCGGCGCTGGCCGTCTTTCTCGAACTCGACAGCATCAAGCGCATGGAGTGTTTCGACATCAGTCACACCATGGGTGAGCAGACGATAGCTTCGTGTGTGGTCTTTAACCGCGATGGACCGCTGCGTTCGGATTACCGCCGCTATAACATTGAAGGCATCACGCCCGGCGACGATTACGCCGCGATGAACCAGGTATTACGTCGTCGTTATGGTAAAGCGCTGGAGGAGGACAAAATCCCTGATGTGATTATCATCGATGGCGGTAAAGGCCAGCTGGCACAGGCGAAACAGGTGTTCGCAGAGCTGGATGTGCCCTGGGATAAAGATCATCCCATTCTGCTGGGCGTGGCAAAAGGCACTGACCGTAAAGCGGGCCTGGAAACGCTGTTCTTTGAAGCGGAAGGCGAGGGCGTTTCGTTGCCGCCGGACTCGCCTGCACTGCATGTGATTCAACATATTCGTGATGACTCTCACAATCATGCAATTTCGGGGCACCGGAAAAAACGCGCCAAAGTGAAGAACACCAGTGCGCTGGAAAGCATTGAAGGGGTAGGGCCAAAACGGCGTCAACAGCTACTTAAGTACATGGGGGGCCTGCAACCCCTGATGAATGCCAGCGTGGATGAGATTGCTAAAGTGCCGGGGATTTCCTTCGCGCTGGCGGAAAAAATCTACTACTCGCTGAAACACTAGCATTGAAACAGGGGGGGCAATGTAGGAACATACGTTAAATTCTACTCACACCAGACAGTTACTGGCATATGCAATTTAACATTCCGACGTGTCTTACCCTGTTTCGAGTTGTACTGATTCCATTCTTTGTGCTGGCATTTTATCTGCCTTTTCAATGGGCACCATTTGCCACTGCATTGATCTTTGTCGTTGCCGCCGTGACTGACTGGTTTGATGGTTTTCTTGCCCGCCGCTGGAAGCAAACTACGCGTTTTGGCGCTTTCCTCGATCCCGTGGCTGACAAAGTGATGGTGGCCATTGCGTTGGTACTGGTCGCCGAGTATTTCCACGCCTGGTGGATTACCTTACCGGCAGCGACCATGATTGCGCGCGAAATTATTATCTCAGCCTTACGTGAGTGGATGGCGGAGATTGGTAAGCGCAGCAGCGTGGCGGTTTCCTGGATTGGCAAAGTGAAAACCACGGCGCAGATGTTCTCCCTGTTCGCCTTGCTGTGGCGTCCAGACGCAACCGTAGTGGGCGTGGGCGTGGTGGCACTTTATATCGCCGCGGTGCTGACCTTCTGGTCAATGTTCCAATATTTAAGCGCCGCACGCGGTGATCTGCTCGATAGCTGATCGATGCGATTTAAAAAGCAGCAAACGGACGCGCTGTGTGGATAATTCTATTGACTCATTGCGTCAGATAAGTAGAATGCATCGCATCGAACGGCAGCGAGTCTGCAAGAAGCTGAATAAAATCAGCGAGTTCGGTGAATTGCGGGAATAGCTCAGTTGGTAGAGCACGACCTTGCCAAGGTCGGGGTCGCGAGTTCGAGTCTCGTTTCCCGCTCCAAATTTAGTCCTCCGTTGTTAACGGATGACACATCAGAATAAAGGCGCGTTGGCAGAGTGGCCATGCAACGGATTGCAAATCCGTCTACCTCGGTTCGACTCCGGGACGCGCCTCCAATTTACACCCTGCCCGGGTGGTGAAATCGGTAGACACAAGGGATTTAAAATCCCTCGGCTTATGGCTGTGCGGGTTCAAGTCCCGCCCCGGGTACCATATTTAGTAGTCGCTAAAACCAAATAAAATCAAAGCAATATGCAGTAATGTCGTGACCGCCCAAGGGCGGTTTTTTTGTGCCTGTAATTCACTTCCGAATACCCATTTCAGTATCAATCCACGATATTAACGGCTCAACGGCTCAACGGCTCAACGGCTCAACGGCTCAACGGCTCTCGGGCACGATTAACCTTAAGCTTGCGGTTGCCCCACAGGCCCTTTGCTCATCGGCCCGCCCGGAATAGGCTGCTCGGTGGGCACGTTGGGGCGTCCATCTGGCCCAATTGGCCTGTCGGATTGCTGGCAGCCTATTAACGTTGCCAGACAAGTGATAATCATCATCCCAGCGAAAAAATGCTTCATCAATAACGTCCTTTCTTCGGGCAACCCAGCGTTGCCTCCTAAGCGTAGTTGATCTCTCGCTGACTCAAGCACATAAAAAAGCTGTCAGCTCGTTGGAGATGACAGCTCAGAGAATCATCATTCTGGATGAAGTGACTCAGACTCACCTCATTAAAATCATCACCCCAGATTACCGCTCAGGCGATCGCGGAAATCGCTACTGCGGTTATCCAGTCCGATGACGGTGACTGTTGCACCGTGACGTTGATAGCGGTATTCAATGGCATCCAGTGCCGCGACGCTGGATGCATCCCAGATTTGTGCATGCGTCAGGTCAATGGTGACGACTTTCGGATCGTGGCCGTAAACGAAATGTTCGAATAAATCATTGCTGCTGCCAAAGAACAGCGGGCCGCGCACCGTGTAATAGACCTGTTCACCGTCATCGCTTAACTTGCGTTAAGCATGGATAACATGGGCAATACGACGTGCAAACAGCATCATGGCGAGGATGACGCCAATCAATACGCCCAGCGCCAGGTTGCCAATCCAAACGGTGACCACAACCGTCAGGGCCATCACCGAGGTTTCTGACCACGGCATACGTTTTAGCGTGGCGGGTTGCAGGCTGTGCCAGTTAACAGTTTTCACTGCGACCACCATCATGATGGCCGCGAGGACCACCATAGGAATCTGCGCCATGATCTGACTCAGTCCGGTGACCAGCAGCAACAGCACAATACCTGCCGCAATGGTTGAGATGCGCGTGCGTGCTTTGCCCAGCTCAACGTTAACAATGGTCTGACCGATCATGGCACAGCCAGCGATACCGCCATAAAAACCGGCCAAAATATTACCGACACCCAGTGCCCAGGACTCGCGGCGCTTACCTGAAGGCGTATCGGTAATATCGTCCACCAGTTTGGCGGTGAGCAGAGATTCCATCAAACCCACGAAGGCGATACTCAGCGCGGTAGGCCAGACAATCTGTAACGTCTGTAAATTAAACGGCACCAGCAGCGTGGTAAATCCGGGCAAGCCTGAACTCATTGGCCCTTCATCGCCAACGTTAGGCACGCGATAACCCAGCAACAACGCCACCCCGGTGACGACGACAATGGCGACCAGCGGTGACGGGACGCTTTTCAGGATTTTGGGTAACAGCAGCACAATCGCCAGGGTCACGGCAAACAGCACCCATACCAATCCCGATTGCCCCCAGACGTGGGGAACCTGCGCGAAGAAAATCAGAATGCCCAACGCATTCACAAAGCCCAGCATCACTGAACGCGGAATATAGCGCATCATGCGGGACAGCCCGGCAAGACCAAAAATAATCTGAATGATACCGCCGAGGATTACCGCAGGAAGAATGTATTCAACCCCATGCGCGTGCACCATCGGTCCAATCACCAGTGCCACCGATCCCGCTGCTGCCGTGACCATGGCTGGGCGGCCACCTAAAATCGACAAGGTCAGACACAGCACCACCGAGGCGACAAGGCTCACTTTGGGATCGACACCCGCAATAACAGAAAAGGAGATCACTTCCGGGATCAGTGCCAGTGCGGTAATCACTCCCGCCAGACACTCACGGGTAAGCAGCGCAGGCGAGCGTAAAACGCTGCCCACGGTAATATCGTTCGCCGCAGGGGCGTGTTCTGTAGATCGGCTCATAAATGTGCAGGCTCTTTTATTATTTTGCGCATACCGTCACGGCATGGCAGCAACCAGTTGGACACTAAACGCGGATGATGTTAGCGGGCATTGAGGGATGAAGCTAGCGGGAGAGCGAAGAAGAGAGTGAGTCCGTCCCTGGAATCCGGTATTACACCGAGAGATCGTCAGGCGTTTTGTTAACCACCAGTTCGAGAAGATGACGATAAATATCCAGTTGGATCACATCATTTTCCATCTCAAGGCGATTAATCAGCGAAGCGATGATGGCTTTATTGGTGACCGGCATGCCGGCTTGCAGGATTTCAGCGATGATCTGCCCGAAAACTTCCATCTCGGTGCTGTCGCTGTTACCGGCGAGTTTAAAGTAGTCAGCGATAGCGTCACTGCTGGTGGCGGCGTTTTGCATGTATGAAGCCCTTCAGATCGGTCTGATGGCAACCTGGCCTTCAGTTCCATGATGAAAAAACTTACGCGCGGACAGGCGCGTAAGACCCAAACTCATCAACCAACGCAAAAAAGACACCTCTGAAGGTGGAAATCCAAAAACACCTTCAGAGGCGACGCAAAGTGCATCATTCGTTACGGAGCCAGTCGCTGGCTCACGGGAAATAAACTTATACAATGAACCCTAACTTGTACAATGATATTTTTGAGGGATTTGTGCTTATTATTATTTATCAGTGATTTAAATAATTTGATTTACGCGAAACTTATACAAAATAGCTGTACAGGGATAGGCTTTGTGGCAGGCCGTATCTATTTGAGAACTGAGTGGAAGGGCAGAGGCGCACGAACTACAGTGCTAATTTAAGCAAACTTTTCATCAGGCTGACACTTTGTTTATAATAACGCACTTGTTTAGTTAGGTCTCTAATCATTAGGCTACTACGTTTTGAGTGACTATCCGCAACCTTTTTCGCGTTTATTACATCTTACGGCACATGCATGGCGGCTGGCAGTCGATCGTCGCCTTAAAGAGAGTGGCTTAAGTATGAGCAGCTGGATGGCCATCGCGACAGTGGCCACGGCCACGGAGCCGCCGACCCAGAAAGCGCTGGCCCAACTGTTGGGATTAGAAGAAGCGAGCGTGGTGCCACTGGTAGATCGACTGGTAAAACAGCAGTTACTGGCGCGCGTGCAGCCGAAAGAGGATCGCCGTAAACGCCTGCTGGTGTTGACCGAGCAGGGCAGCGTCGCATTTGCTGAAGTGAAAACCCAGGCAGACAGCTTGCGCGCACAGTTGCTGGCAGACATCGATCCTGAAGCGCTGGCAGTGACCGAGAAGGTTTTGCAACAGCTGCTGGCTCGACTGGGAAGTATCTAATCGTGGCAAAACGCAATCCTTATGCACAACGTGAATGGCTGCCTCATGAAAAACCGATGCTGCCGGGTTCACCTTCCACCCCAATCCACTCGCCCTCAAAGCGCGTGGCGTTTGGCATTATTGGACTGCTGATCTCCATCACCGGCGCGCTCAGTAATGCGCTGGTGACGGCCAATCTCACCAATCTTCAGGGCACCTTTGGCGCTTACAGCAATGAGATTGCCTGGCTGCCGGCTGTCTACGTGATGGGCAACATTTCCATCAACCTGCTGCTGGTTAAATTTCGTCAGCAGTTTGGCCTGCGGCTGTTTACCGAAGCTTTTCTCGTGCTTTACGTCATCGTGGCGTTCTTCCATATCCTGGCCAACGATCTCAGTTCCGCCATTATTGTGCGCACCGCTCACGGGATGGTGGGCGCGGCGCTAAGCTCCCTTGGTATCTATTACCAAATTCAGGCCTGGCCGGCGAAACACCGACTCAAAGCCCTGGTGATCGGCATCACCGCATCGCAGTTGGCGATCCCGCTCGCCCGTTTGTTCTCTACCGAATTGCTCCAGCTGGAAGAGTGGCGCGGTCTTTATCTGTTTGAGTTAGGGCTGGCGATGATAGCGCTCGGTTGTGTTTTGGTGGTGAAGTTGCCGCCGGGCGATCGTATCAAGACCTTTGAAAAGATGGATTTTGTCACCTTTATCCTGCTGGCACCCGGCATGGCACTGCTGTGCGGCGTGCTATCGCTGGGCCGCATCGAGTGGTGGTTTACCACGCCGTGGTTGGGTATTTCATTAGCCCTTTCGTTGGTGCTGATTGTTGCGGCAGTGGTGGTGGAACATAACCGCACGAATCCGCTGATTAACACCCGATGGCTGAGTAACGGCATGATTGTGCGATTGGGCATTGTGATGATCATGATGCGCATTGTGTTGGCCGAGCAAAACACCGGCGCGGTGGGCTTCCTGCAACAGCTTGGGCTGCTGAATGACCAGATGCGTGGCCTGGCTTTAGCGATTATCGCTGGGGTGATTTTTGGCATGATCGCCAGTGCATTGACCATCAAACCGACGCATCTCAGTTGGCCCATCGTCACCTCGCTGGTGGTGATGATCATCGCCTCGTACATGGATGCACAATCCAGCCCAGTGACACGCGGCAACAATTTGTATGTCAGTCAGTTTTTACTCGGCTTTAGCAGCGCGTTCTTCCTCGCGCCCGCGATGCTGTTAGGGATTGGCGGTGTGGTGACGCAGCCGAAAAATCTGGTGAGTTTTGTGGTGCTGTTTGGCATGAGCCAAAATCTGGGCGGGCTGATTGGCTCGGCTATACTCGGCACCTTCCAGACGTGGCGGGAGAAGTACCACTCCAGCCTGCTGGGCGATCAGCTGTCACAGCTTGATCCCAATGTCATCGAGCGCCTCAGCCAATACAGTTCACTGTTTAGCAGCCAGTTGCCCGACAACGTTCTGCTCAGCGCGCAGAGCAGCAGCCAGCTACAAGCTGTGGCCACACTCCAGGCTAACGTGCTGGCCTACAACGACACCTATTTATTGACTGCCGCGATGGCGCTGATCACCCTGATGTGGGTGCTGTGGCGATTGACGCGGCTGCGTTATATCAACTGGCGTCAGGCACGCCATAATTTGACGGAACAGCGTCAGCAAGCTTCAAACCCGACGGAGAATTCATGAGCCAACAGGACGATATTCAGGCTGCGGAGCGCGAACGCGCCAACCGCCGACGCATTCTTTCCATCGCTTTCGGCAGCGGCATCGTGATCGTTGGCGTATTGGTGATTTTATACGCCTGGCAGCTGTGGCCGTTTACCAGCACGATTCAGTCAACGGAGAACGCCTATGTGCGCGGGCAGGTCACCTTTATCAGCCCGCAGGTCAGCGGCTATCTGACCGACGTGAATGTGGTGGATTTACAACCGGTCACCAAAGGGCAGTTACTGATGACCATTGACGATCGTATCTATCGCCAGCGCGTGCATCAGGCGCAAGCGCAGCTGGATATGAAAATCGCTGCGCAAAACAATAACCAACAGCAACGCCGCAGTGCGGAAGCCAATATTCTCAGCAATAAAGCTGCGCTGGAGAATGCCAAAGCCCAGGCGCTGAAAAGCAGCCTTGACCTGAAGCGTGTAGAAAATCTGGCGGCCGATGGGTCGCTCTCCGTGCGTGAACGTGACGCGGCGCGTGCCGCTAACGCGCAGGCGCAAGCGCAACTTCGCCAGACAGATGCGCAGGTTGCGGTATCGCAGCAGAGTTTACAAACGGTCATCGTGAATCGCGGTTCCCTGGAAGGCGATGTAGCCAGTGCCAAAGCCGCGCTGGAACTGGCCAATATCGATCTGGCCAATACACGTATTATCGCGCCCGACAGCGGACAGCTGGGACAATTGTCGGTGCGTAAAGGGACCTATGTCACGGCGGGCACGCGCCTGACATCAGTGGTGCCGGATAACAAATGGGTGATCGCCAATCTGAAAGAAACACAGCTGGCACGTGTGCGTCCAGGATTACCCGTGACGATTCGGGTTGATGCACTGGACGGCAAGCGTTTTGACGGCCGGGTTGAATTTATTTCCCCCGCCGCCGGTTCGGAATTCAGTGCCATTTCACCGGACAATGCCACCGGTAACTTTGTGAAGATCGCACAGCGTATTCCGGTACGTATTCAAATCCTCGGCGATACTGAAGAATTGCGTCCCGGCATGTCGGTTGAAGTCAATATTGATACTGCAGCAGAGCCGCACAAGGATGCGCCATGAAGCGGTTAATCCTCGCCTCGCTGATGACGTTGATGGTCAGCGGCTGCGCGACAGAAGTGGAAAAGGCCCCATCATCCTTACCGATCCCGGACAGTTGGCGCCAGCAGGTTGGCCCATCGGCAGCACCCGAAGCACAGTGGTGGCAACGCTTTGGCGACGATAACCTTAACCGCTTAGTGAACCAGGCGTTGCAACATAACAGCGATATCCTGATTGCCCGTTCACGGGTCGATCAGTACCGCGCGCAATTGCGTGCTGCGCAGGGGGATAATTTCCCCACGCTATCCGCCGGGGTTGCCGCCACACACCAGCGCGCATTGTCGGCAGTAACCGGGCAACCGTATGAGAATGCCGTCTTCCAGGGACTGCTGCAGGCAAACTATGACGTGGACCTCTGGGGCAGTCGCAGCAACAGCATTCTTGCCTCGCAAGCGTCTCTGGATGCCCAGCGTGCTGCAGCTTCCGCGGCTGAATTAACGGTGGCCAGTTCGGTGGCCTCCGGTTACCTCAGTTTGTGCGCGCTGGACGAACAATTGCGTGTCACCGAAGCGACGCTGGCCACGCGTGAAAACTCGTTAAATCTGGCGCAGCGCCAGTTTGAAACCGGCTATACCTCACGACTGGAGTGGATGCAGGCGGCATCGGAATATCAGACCGCCAAAGCGCAGGTGCCGCAGTTACTGCATCAAATCGAACAACAAGAGAATGCACTCAGCGTGCTGGTGGGCATGAATCCGCGCGAGATTGCCCGTACCCGCAACTTCGACCATATCAAACCGCAGACGCTGCCGGCGTTGTTGCCGTCTCAGCTGCTCAACCGCCGCCCGGATATCGTGCAGGCACAGCGTCAGTTGATTGCCGCGGATGCCTCGCTGGCTTCGGCGCAGGCCGATTTATTGCCTTCACTTAATCTGACGGCGACCGGCACGCTGCAAAGTTTTCAACTGCATCAGTTACTCGACAATCCCTTCCGCCTGTGGAGCATTGGCGGCAGCATTCTCGCACCGCTATTAAACCGCGAAGCACTGACGGCGCAGGTGGATGTGGCGATGGCCGCACGTAACCAGGCGCTTTATGGCTATGAGAAAGTGGTACGCGGTGCCTTTTCGGATGTGGATAACGCGTTGGATGCCATTCGCCGCAGTGAGGAACAGCTGACGGAATTGCAGAAGCAAGAAGGCTATGTGACAGAAGCATACCGCATCGCACGTAATCGTTATCAGAACGGTTATGCCTCTTATCTGGATGAACTGGACGCGCAGCGCACCTTGTTTAACACTCAGCTCAATATTGTCTCAGTGAAAAACACTCTGTTGCTCGCACAAATCGATCTTTACCAATCGCTCGGCGGCGGCTGGCAGGGCTAAACATCATGCCACAAGCCGGTTTTGTGGCAGATTTTACGCTGTAAACCCGGCAATTTCTGCTTTTGCTATGAAATGAGGCGCTGCTTAAGTCATTCGTGCTTTTTTTTACTTGTCTTTACATATAGTGGTATTATTCGCGCGCTTTACAAAGTCTGAACGGATCAGTGCAAGTTCAATTACGCACACGGTCGCCATTAGTGGTGATTGGCTACGACAGGGGAAAAAAAGGAAATGATGAATAAAAAAGCGGCGCTTGCCTTAATCGTGACAGCGGCATTAATGACGGGTTGCGCACCGCGCACCGCGCCCATTCAGAACGTGAGCCAGACCGTTGGGCAGAGCTACACGGATAGTCAAATGCAGCGCGCCATTGTTGAAGCCGGTGCGGCCAACCACTGGGTGATTTCCCCGGCAGGCCCAGGCGTGATGAACGGTAAGCTGTCCGAGCGCGGTCATACGGCCGACATTCGCATCACTTATGCTGCAAACAGCTACCGCATTGATTACGTGAGCAGTACCAATCTGAAAGCGGGCAGTGGCCAGATCCATCGTAACTACAACCGCTGGATTCAGAATCTGAACCAGGGTATTCAGACGCGTCTTGCGGTTCAGGCCGTAAAATAAGCGCCATGCGTGATCGCTGACATAATGTTTTAAAGAAAGCGCTAACGCTGCCGAAAGAGAAAACAGGCGGGCCACGTGCCCGCCTTGTTAATCGGCGACATTCGCATGAGACGGATGACGGACTCGAACGCAAGCAGGGAAGGGATGCCGCACAGCGAAAATCTGACCATCCCTGAGGCTGAAGAAAGAATACAGGTATGAAACTCGCTTACACCCTGGTTGACTGGCACGCGATTGCACCAGGTCACAGCACTGCCGATGAGTGGCAGCACTGGGCCGGACAGCAAACCGCGTTGGACGCCACCCTACCGATCGCCAAACCCCAATTTTTGCCGATGATGACTGCACGCCGCCTGAGTGCGGGCAGCCGTGCGGCTGTGGAAAGCGGGCTGGCGCTACTGGCACGTCAAACGGTGGATGCCATTGTGTTTACCAGCCGCCACGGTGAGCTGGAACGTAATCTGCGCATACTCACGGCGTTAAAAGATCAGCAGGCGCTCTCTCCGACCGATTTTGCCATGTCCGTACACAACTCTGCGGTGGGGAGTTTAACCATTGCGGCGCGACAGCCGCTGGTCTCTTCGTCAATTTCAGCGGGCATGGACAGTTTTCAACAGGGTTTGCTTGAGGTCGCGGCTTTGCATCAGGCGGGCTACGCGCAGGTGCTGCTGGTGGATTTTGACGGCGTTGTACCTGCCTATTATCAGCCGTGGCTACCCGAAATTGACCGCTTCAACGCCCCTTACGCGGTGGCTTTGTTGCTGCAATCTGGCAATGAGTGGCGCTGCACAGCAGAGCCCGCGCGCCCCGCAGCCGAGACTTTGCCGCAAAGTCTGCAATTCCTGCAGGCGATGTTGCAAGGTGACGAACGAATGACGATTGCCGGTAAACGTCACCTGTGGCACTGGGAGCGTCATCATGGCGGATAATTCGTTAGCCCTGCGCTGGCGTGCTGGCTGCAACTTTTACTGGCGACTGGTGATGACTGCCGTGAGTTTTACGCTGTTCAGCGTGGGCGGTCTGCTGCTGTCTGTGACCTGGTTTAACCTGCTGTTGCTGATTCAGCGCGATGGCCTGCGTCGTCGTCAGATTGCACGCAGCAGCATTGCCTGGAGCTTCCGCTGTTTCCTGCGCTTTTGTCGCTTTGTCGGTGTCTACGATTATCGGATCATTGGTGCGGAGCTACTGCGCCAGGATCGCGGCTGTCTGATTGTCGCCAATCATCCTTCGTTAATTGATTATGTGATGATTGCTTCGGTGCTTCCGGAAATGGATTGTCTGGTAAAAGCCGAACTGCAGCACAATATTTTTTTTAATGGCGTCATCAAATGTGCCGATTACCTGATTAACAGCGAAGCCGATACCTTGTTGCCCGATAGCCAGCAGCGTTTAGCGCGCGGCGATACCATCCTGATTTTTCCTGAAGGGACGCGTACCCGTTATGGTGAACCGTTAAAGCTGCAACGCGGTGCCGCCAATATCGCGGTGCGTGCCGGATGCGATCTGCGCGTGGTACATATTAGCTGCACCCAGCGTATGCTCGATAAGCAAAGTCGCTGGTATCAGATTCCGCTGGTTAAACCCGTTTTTACTGTACGCATACAATCGCGTATTGATAGCCAGGCCTTTAGTGAAGCCGAAGAAGATGCGCAGCCGCTCGCCGCGCGTCGCCTGACGCGTCACCTGCAACAGGCGCTGGTCCCTGAAGAGACAAAGTAAGTTATGCAAGCACTGATTGACGACATCAAACTGATGATTATCGACACGCTGAATCTGGAAGATATCAGCCCGGACGATATAGAAACCGACGCCCCCTTGTTTGGCGAAGGGTTGGGACTCGATTCAATCGATGCCCTTGAGCTGGGACTGGCGGTGAAAAATCGCTTCGGCGTACAGCTTTCTGCAGAAAGCGAAACCTTACGCGCGCACTTTTTTTCCGTGGCCACGCTGGCCGCGTTTGTTGAACAACAGCAAGCCTGAGAACAGTCAAAATGATGAATAAAGACGAAATTTACCAGGAAGTGGCCTCGCTGCTCACCTCGCTGTTTGAAATTGATGCCGATGATATCCGCCCGGATGCCCGTCTGTATGAAGATCTCGAACTCGACAGCATTGATGCGGTGGACATGGTGGTGCACCTGCAAAAGCGTACCGGCCGAAAAATCAAACCTGAAGCCTTCCGTGCGGTTCGCACCGTGCAGGATGTGGTGGATGCCGTCGATCAACTGATGCGCGACGAAGCCTGATTTCCGGCATGCCAGCCTTTCTGCGCCTGATAAATGGTCTGGCCCTGCTGGCCTGGCCGTTTCTGGTGTGGCTTGCCGTCACCCATCCGCAATGGCGCGGCGTGATTGCTCTGTTAGCCCTGCTGTTTGGTTGGCGCATCTGGCAGTTACGTCATGCGCAGGGCGCGATGGGGCGAGTGATGCTGTCGCTGGCGCTGGTGGGGACCTTACTGTGCCTCGCCAGCATGCTGTTGCGCAGTCAGCATTTGTTGCTGTGGTATCCGGTGGTGGTGAATGGGCTGATGCTGCTGCTGTTTGGCACATCTTTGTGGAGCCCGATGCCGCTGGTCGAGCGTTTAGCGCGGCTGCGTGAAGCGGATTTGCCCGCGCGAGCCGTGCGCTATACGCGGCGCGTGACACAGGTATGGTGTGGATTTTTCATTATTAATGGCAGCGTGGCGTTGGTCACTTGCCTGCTCAATGATCTCTCGCTGTGGACACTCTGGAATGGGTGCATCAGCTATCTGCTGATGGGCACGCTGATGGGCGGCGAATGGTTGCTGCGTCAGCGTATGAGGAACAAGGCATGAAGGTGGTGAGTATCCGCGACTGGCTGGCTGCGCCGGATCGCGTGGTGGCCTGGCAAGGGCAGCAACAGCATTGGTTATCGGAGATGCGTCAGCAGGTGCTGGCGTTAATGGAAAAACTCCAAAGCCAGCCGGGTCAGCACTGGGCGTTGTGCTTCGATAACAGTTATCACTTCACGGCGGCGCTGCTGGCGTTATGGCACGCCGGTAAAACCCCGGTGATCCCCGGACATTGTCGGGCCGCGCAGCTGGAAGAGATGGCAGAACAATTGGATGGCGTGATCAGCGATATGCCGCTGGCGGTGTCCCTGCCACAATTGCGCTGGGACGGTGCACTGGCGCTGGGCGAACTGCCTGCCATCGCCGAAGATGCCGAACTGGTGCTATTCACCTCCGGTTCCACCGGGACGCCGCGTCGCGTGGTGAAATCACTGCGTGCACTCGATCTTGAAGCGCAATGGCTGGCAGCGTTATGGGCCGACCGTCTGCAGCAATGCCACGTGATTGCGTCAGTGAGCCATCAACATCTGTATGGCCTGACGTTTCGCATTGTGTTGCCGATGGCGCTGAGCTTGCCACTAGCCGCTCAGCAAATTTTTTACGGTGAACAGCTCGCCGATCAGCGTCGCGATCGTCGCTATGCCTTTATCAGTAGCCCGGCTTTTTTGCGTCGCCTGGATTCTGCCCTGGATGCACCTTCATGTGCGCTGATTGTTTCGGCTGGCGGGGCATTGCCCTGGGCTGATGCACAGCACGCTCAGCGCGCCTTTGAGTGTGCGGTGGATGAGATTTACGGCAGCACCGAAACCGGCGTGATCGGCTGGCGCTGTGCGCAGGAAGAAAACGCCCCGTGGCACTGTTTCCCCCAAGTTAAGCTGGTACAGCAGGAAGCCGGCTGGCGGGTGTTTTCAGCGCTGCTGGAAACCCCTGAAGGTTGGCCGCTCGACGATCGCATCGTGCAACAGCCCTCCGGTGTATTTCAGCTGGCGGGGCGTCAGGATCGGGTGGTGAAGATAGAAGATAAGCGCGTTTCACTCAGTGAGATCGAGCGAAGACTGCTGGCCTTACCCGGCGTAGAAGACGCGGCCGCTCTGGCGATTCAGCGTCACGGACGCCAGTCGATTGGCGTGGTGCTGGCTTTGCCGGACACGCTGGATGCCGCAACGCTGACCCAACGCAAGAAACAATGGAAAATCGCGCTACAACCCTGGCTGGAGCCAGTCGCCATGCCGCGTTACTGGCGTGTCGTCAACGCGATTCCGGTTACGGCGCAGAGTAAACGCGCCTGGCCCCAAATTGAGGAACTGTTTGATGTTGCCGGTTGAACTCAACGCCCTGCAGCAGGGCGCAACACTGACGCTGCGCCTGCATGCTGCCGCGGATCTGTTTTGGTTCCGCGGCCACTTCCCGACCTTACCGATTTTACCCGGCGTGGCGCAGCTCGACTGGGCTTTACATTACGGCCTGTCACGCCTGGCCATCGGTAAACAGTTCCGTTCAATTGAGAACATCAAGTTTCAGCAGCCGGTGCCGCCTGATGCGGAGCTAGAGCTGCAGCTGAGCTGGCAGGAAGACAAATCACTGCTGAGCTTCAGCTACAGCCTGATTTACGCGGACAGCATTGAGATTGCCAGCAGCGGGAAGATTCGCCTGTGCTGAATGCGCCTTTCAAACCCTGTGTGCTGATTCCCTGCTACAACCACGGCGCCATGCTGGCCTCGGTGCTGGCGCGGCTGGCTCCCTTTAATCTGCCGGTGATTATCGTCGATGACGGCAGTGATACGCAGACTCAGCAGCAGATCGCTGACCTTGAGGCTCCACAGCTGGATATCCTCACCTTACCGGTTAATCAGGGCAAAGGTGCGGCGGTAATCGCCGGGATGCGCCGGGCCGCCGCAGCAGGATACAGCCACGCGCTACAACTCGACGCGGATGGTCAGCATCAGGTGGAAGACACGCCGCGCATGCTGGCGGAAGCGGAAAGCCATCCCGATTGCCTGATCTCCGGCCAGCCTGTTTACGATGATTCCATTCCGAAATCCCGCTTGTATGGCCGTTACATCACCCATTTTTGGGTGTGGATTGAAACGCTCTCCTTCTCGCTAAAAGACAGCATGTGCGGTTTTCGCGTCTACCCGCTGCAACCTTCATTGGCACTCTGCGATCGCCACCCGATTGGCCAGCGCATGGATTTCGACACCGAAATCATGGTGCGACTCTACTGGCAGGGCACGCCGAGCCGCTTTATCAGCACGCGCGTCACCTATCCGGAAAGTGGCCTGTCACATTTTGATGCCTTGCACGACAACCTGCGTATCTCATGGATGCACACGCGCCTGTTCTTTGGCATGGTGCCGCGCATCCCACAGTTACTGAGCCGGGGTAAAACGGCGCAGCACTGGGCCGCCACGCCAGAACGTCGGGGTCAGAGCGGGTTGCGTTTTATGCTGTGGTTGTATCGTCGCGCCGGGCGGCTGCCGTTTGTGCTGTTGCTATGGCCGGTGGTGGCGGTTTACTGGTTGAGCGGACGTGAGGCGCGTACCGCTTCTCAGCAATGGCTGACGCGGGTGCAGGCAGAAGCCAGTAAAAAGCAGATTGCCCTGCGGACGCCGATCAATAGCTATCGCCACTTTCTGCGCTTTGGTTACAGCATGCTGGACAAAGTAGCCAGCTGGCGCGGAGAGGTGCAGTGGGGACGCGATATTGATTTTGCGCCGGGTGCCGAAGCGGTCATCCGTGCTGCGGAGGGCAAAGGACATTTGATCCTCGCGTCGCATCTGGGTGATATCGAGGCCTGCCGCGCCATGGCAAAGCAGGTCAGTGGGCTGGTGATCAATGCGCTGGTGTTTACCGATAACGCCCAGCGCTTTCGCGAGGTGCTGGAGAGCATTGCACCGCAGGCCGGGGTGAATCTGATGCCGGTCACCGATATCGGCCCGGATACGGCCATCCTGCTGCAGCAAAAACTGGATGCCGGGGAATGGGTGGCGATTGTCGGCGATCGTACCGCCGTGCATCGTCAGCGCGGGGGCGAACGCCGCGTGGTGTGGAGTGCATTTATGGGCCGTCCGGCACCGTTTCCGCAGGGGCCTTTTGTCCTGGCCGCCGCCTTACGCTGTCCGGTGCTGTTGATGTTTGCCTTACGGGAACAGGGCAGACTGCGAGTGCATTGTGAACCCTTTGCCGATCCGATCCTGCTGCCGCGCGCCCAACGACAGGCGGCGCTGCAGGCCACGGTGGATCGCTATGCCGAACGACTGCAGCAGCATGCGCTGATGGCGCCGCTGGACTGGTTTAACTTTTACGATTTCTGGACGTTACCAGAGGAGAAGAGCCGCGATGAGTGAACATATCTGGCGCGCTGAGGTTGAATTAACCGTGTCGTTCCACGACTGCGACCCGATGGGCGTGGTGTGGCACGGCAACTATTTCCGCTTTTTTGAAGTGGCGCGTGAAGCGCTGCTGCGCAGCATCAACTACAGCTACGGTGAGATGACCGCCAGCGGTTTTGTCTGGCCAGTGGTAGATACGCGTGTCAAATATCGCCAGCCGTTACGCTGTGAAGAGGTGATCCGCGTGGAAGCCCGCATTACCGAATACGAAAACCGCCTGCGTATCGATTATGTCATCCGCAATGTGGCGGGCCAGATCACCACCAAAGCACACACGCTGCAGGTGGCGGTTGATGCGGCAAGTCAGGAAATGAATTTCGTTTCACCCGATATTTTATTTGAACGCCTGGGAGTCAAACCGTGATCAGAACTCTTTGTCTGATGCTGACGTTGCTGTGTGCCAGCGCACAGGCCATCACGTTGGATCAGCTGCAGCAGCGTTTTGCCAGCCAGCCGGTGATCCGCGCCAACTTCGAGCAGGTGCGTACCATTTCTGGTATGTCGCAGCCGCTGGTGTCGCGTGGCCAGTTATTAATCGCCCAGCAACAAGGTTTGTGGTGGCATCAGGCCACGCCGTTTGTGATGACCTTGATTCTCGATGATAAGCGCATGGTGCAGAGCATGAGCGGTCAGCTGCCGCAGGTGATCACCGCCGACAGCAATCCGCAGATGTTTCAGTTCAATCATCTGCTGCGCGCCTTGTTTCAGGCCGACGAAAAGGTGCTGCGCGAGAATTTTGAACTCGATTTCCATGATAAAGGGAATGACCAGTGGCAGCTCAGCCTGACGCCTAAGGCGGCACCGCTGAACAAAATCTTCAATCGCATCGATCTACAAGGTGCAGCCTTCCTTAACAGCATTACGCTGGATGATAAGCAGGGCGATAAAACCGCCATCACCTTAAGTGATACCCGCACCAAGCCGAAACAACTGACTGATGAAGAGCGAGCGCGTTTTGCCCCAGCGCAGTGAGAAAACCGCTGCGCTGCTGTGGCTGGCGGTTTGTCTGGCATTGGCGGTGGCCCTGGCCATCCTGTTGCCGCGCAGCCAGCTGAACAGCAGCGTGCTGGCTTTACTGCCGCAACAAAATCTGGGGCAGGCACCCGCTGAAATCCAGCAAGGCTTTATGCAGCGGCTGGATCGTCAGCTGGTGTGGCTGGTGAGCGCCGATAACGATCACGGCGATGAAGCGGCAGAGTGGTGGCAAGCGCAGCTGCAGGCGCTGCCGATGCTGAAACAGGTGAGCGGTGCGCTGGATGATGACCAGATGCAGCGTTGGGGCACCTACGCCTTCCAGCATCGTAACGGCCTGATCGATCCGTTAACGCGCGCCCGTCTGCAAAACGGCGGTACGGCACAAGCCGACTGGATTCTGGCGCAACTGTTTTCAGCGTTTGCCGGTGTGAGCAGTAAAGAAATTCAAAACGATCCGCTGATGCTGGTGCGTGGCGCGCAGCTGGCACTGCAGCAGAATGCCAGCAAAATGGTACTGCATAACGGCTGGTTAACCGTGAATGACGCCCAGCAGCGCCGCTGGTATTTCCTGCACGGTGAACTGGCGAGCAATGCCTTTAGCATTCAGCAAAGTCATCAGTTGGTGACCGCCCTCAACCAGCTTGAACAGCAGTTAAAAACGCGCTGGCCAGATGCGCAGCTGTTAACGCGTGGCACAGTGCTGTTTAGCGATGATGCCAGCCAGCGCGCGCAGCATGATGTCGAGACGCTCGGCAGCGTCACACTGGCCGGCTTGCTGCTGCTGGTGTGGCTGGTGTTCCGCTCGCTGCGGCCCCTGGCGCTGTGTGCGCTCTCGGTGGCGATAGGCGCGATGGCGGGTACGGTGCTGACCTTGATCTGTTTTGGTGAGCTGCATCTCACGACTTTAGTGATGAGCCTCAGCATTGTCGGCATCTCTGCCGATTATACCTTGTACTATCTGACGGAACGCATGGTACATGGCGAACAAAACACGCCGTGGCAAAGCCTGCATAAAGTGCGCGCCACGTTACTGCTGGCACTGGGCACCACGGCGATTGCCTGGTTGCTGATGCTGCTGGCACCGTTCCCCGGTTTGCGCCAACTGGCGGTGTTCGCCGCCAGCGGGTTAAGTGCATCTTGCCTGACGGTGATCTGTTTTTATCCATGGCTGGTGCGTGGCCTGCCGGTGCGACCGATTCCCGGTATGGTGTGGCTGGCGCGCTGGTTAGCGGCATGGCGCCGCAACACGCTGTTGAAAGTCGGATTGCCACTGCTGGTGGCGCTCTATGCATTGAGCGGCATGATTCAGCTGCGCGTCGATGACGATATTGCTCATCTGCAGAGCGCTCCGGCTAAATTGCTGGCTCAGGATCGGCAACTGGCACAGCTCACGGGACAACAGGCCGACCAAACCTGGTTCGTGGTGTGGGGGGATAACGAGCAGCAGGCATTGCAGCGTCTCATTGCACTGACACCCAAGCTACAACTGGCGCAGCAGCAGGGCTGGATGGCGGGTTATCGCGTATTGCCGCTTAATTCGCTGGATCAGCAACAGCAGGATCTGCAGCTGTTGCAGCAGGCTGCGCCGAATATCCTGACGCGGTTAAAACAGGCGGGAATCACGTTAGCCAATGCCGATCTTGCGGCGATGCCAGTCAATGCCGATGACTGGCTGGCAAGTCCGCTGAGTGAGGGCTGGCGTTTGCTGTGGCTCTCGCTGCCGGATGGACGCAGCAGTGTGCTGGTGCCGGTCAATGGCGTGAAAAACAGTGTGGCGTTATTGGACTTAGCTACGCAGCAGGCGGGCGTGAGCTGGGTCGATCGCAAAGCCAGCTACGATGAACTGTTCCGTTTCTGGCGTACGCTGCTGAGTGGCCTGTTGGCGCTGGCGTTGTTGCTGATCACCGTCAGTTACATCGTGCGCCTTGGCCTGCAAGCGGGTTTACGCAGCGCCTTGCCTTCCTGGCTGTCGCTGGCGGCAGCGCTGGCAACGTTAGGCTGGATTGGCGCCAGCCTGAACTTATTTGCCTTGCTGGCGCTGATTCTGGTGCTGGGCATCGGCATCAATTACACGCTGTTCTTCAGTAATCCGCGCGGTACGCCGCTGACCTCTATGCTGGCCGTCACGCTGGCGATGATGACCACACTGCTGACGCTGGGCATGCTGGTGTTCAGCAGCACAGCGGCGATCAGTGGTTTTGGTACGGTACTGTGCAGCGGGATCTTTTGTGCATTCTTGTTAGCGCCGCTGGCGCTGGCACCAGGGAAAAGGAAGCAACGATGAAAACAGGTGCTTTGTTGTTGATGCTGAGCCTGCTGTTAAGCGGTTGTGCGCAGCATGACAGCCCATCCGAACGGCCCACCGCGTGGCTGAAACCGGGCGTGCGCGTCACGTTGCCTGCGCCGGGCATTTCACCCGCGTTTCAGCAGCAGCAACTGCTGACCGGCCACGCCAAAGGTAAAACCCAGTCACTGCTGGTGCTGCTGAGCGCCGATTCACAGCAAATCAGCCTGGCGGGTTTGTCCTCGCTGGGCATTCGCTTGTTCCGTGTGACCTATGATAAAAACGGGATTCATACGCAGCAGATGATGGCGCTGCCCGAAATGCCGCCAGCCAGCCAGGTGCTGGCAGATGTCATGCTGAGCCACTGGCCGCTGAGTGCGTGGCAGCCGCAGTTGCCGCCAGGCTGGCAGTTGATCGACAAGGGCGATCGTCGTGAGTTGCGCGATCCTGCCGGTAACGTAGTGACGTTGATTCGCTACCTGCAACGGGGAACCGTACGTGAACCGATCAGCATCGATCAGCGCGCCTTCGGTTATCAAATTCAAATCCAGCATCTGGACGCATCGTCATGATCTACATTTCGGCGTTTGGCATGGTGAATGCGCTTGGCAACTCATTGGAGCAGATTGCCGCGCAGTTAACCTCAGGCCACGCACCCGGCATGCAGCCGCGCGAAGGCTGGTTGCAGCAAGGTAAAACCTGCTGGCTGGGCGAGGTGCCGGGCGAACTGCCAGCTGTGCCCGCCGCATTTGCCACGCATAACACGCGCAATAATCAGCTGCTGCTGGCGGCGCTGGCGCAGATCCGTCCGGCCGTGGATGCGGCGATTGCCCGCTTTGGTGGTGAACGTGTCGCGGTGGTGCTGGGCACCAGCACCTCGGGCGTGGACGAAGGCGATCGTCAGGTTGACAGAGGCTTACCGGGTTACGATTACCGCATGCAGGAGTTGGGCGATCCGTCGCGTTTCCTGGCGCACTACCTTGAACTGGACGGCCCGGCGTACACCATTTCTACTGCCTGTTCCTCCAGTGCACGCGCGTTGATCAGTGGACAGCGCTTGATTGAGGCCGGTCTGGTGGATGTGGCGCTGGTGGGCGGTGCGGATTCATTGAGCCGCATGCCAATAAACGGTTTTGCCAGCCTGGATTCGTTATCCGAACGCCAGTGTGCACCGTTCAGCGCAGAACGTGACGGTATTTCTATCGGTGAAGCGGGGGCGCTGCTGCTGCTGACGCGTGAGCCGCAGTCGCTGGCGCTGCTTGGTGCGGGTGAGTCATCAGACGCCTGGCATATGTCGGCTCCGCATCCAGAAGGCATTGGCGCCGAGCAAGCGATGAAGATGGCGCTGAAGCAGGCCCAATTGCAGCCGCAGGATATCGGCTACATTAATTTGCACGGCACCGCGACACCACTCAACGATCAGGTCGAGTCGGGCGTGGTTCATCGTTTGTTTGGCGATAGCGTGCCCTGTAGTTCCACTAAGCACCTAACGGGCCACACGCTCGGCGCGGCGGGTGCGACCGAGGCGGCGCTGGCGGCACTCATCGTGCAGCAGAATCTGGCGTTACCGGCGCAGGATTTTAGCGCCACTACCCTGGATAGCACGCTGCCGGTTTGCGGACTGCTGACTTTGCCACAGCCGCTGGCGCGTCCCATCATCGCCTCAAACTCTTTTGCCTTTGGCGGGAACAACACCTGCCTGATTGTAGGAAAGCCTCATGACTGATTTTCTGCCGGTGGGCGACTATCTGCCGCACCGTGCACCGATGCTGCTGCTGGATCGCGTGATTCAGGTCAGCGACGAGCGTGTGGTGTGTGAAGTGACCATCAACCACCAGGGCGTACTCGCGCCGTTTCTTAATGCGCAGGGCGAGCTGCCCGCGTGGTTTGGCGTCGAGATCATGGCGCAGACCGTTGGCGTCTGGTCTGGCTTTCATGCCCGACAGCGCGGCGATCGGAATATCCGCCCCGGCATGTTACTGGGGGGACGCGGCTATCGTGCCGCTGCTGCCACCTTTGCCGCAGACAGCACGCTGCGGGTGGAAATGCATCTGCTGATGCGTGGCGACAAGCTCGGTAGCTTTGAAGGCGAGATCCGCAGTCAGGATACGGTCCTTGCCAGCGGTCGGCTGAATACCTATCAGCCGGATGAACAGGAACTTAACCAATTACAACAAGGGATGCAGGCATGACGCGCAGCGTATTAGTGACCGGCGCCAGTAAAGGGATTGGCCGCGCCATTGCGCTTCGCCTGGCGCAGGATGGTTTCAACGTGGTGGTGCATTACCACCGTGATGCAGCGGGTGCACAACAGACGCTGGCGGACATCACGAATGCGGGCGGAGTGGGGCGCACTCTGCAGTTTGACGTGGCCGATCGCGAAGCCACACGCACGGCAATTGAAAACGATATCGCCGAACACGGCGCCTATTACGGCGTAGTGAACAATGCCGGTATTACGCGTGACGGCGCTTTCCCGGCCCTGACCGAAGATGAGTGGGACAGCGTGATCCACACCAACCTCGACAGCTTCTACAACGTGATTCATCCCTGTGTGATGCCGATGATTGGTCTGCGTAAAGGCGGCCGAATCGTCACCCTATCCTCGGTGTCCGGTATCATGGGCAATCGCGGTCAGGTGAATTACAGCGCGGCCAAGGCAGGGATTATTGGTGCCACCAAAGCGCTGGCCATCGAGTTAGCAAAACGCAAAATCACCGTGAACTGTATCGCGCCAGGTTTGATTGACACCGGCATGACGGATCTGGAGCCGATGGTGATCGACGAAGCGCTGAAAATCATCCCGATGAAACGAATGGGCGCGGCTGAGGAAGTCGCCGGGCTCGCCAGCTATTTGATGTCGGATATTGCGGGCTACGTAACGCGTCAGGTGATTTCAATTAATGGAGGTATGCTGTGATGCAGCGGGTCGTGGTAACCGGAATGGGGGGCGTCACTGCCTTTGGTGAAAACTGGCCAGCGGTGGCTGCGCGCATTAAGCAGGGGCAAAATGCAGTGCGTAAAATGCCGGAATGGCAGATTTACGACGGCTTACACACCTTGCTCGGTGCCCCGGTCGATAACTTCGAACTGCCTGCGCACTACACGCGCAAACGCATTCGTTCGATGGGGCGAGTGTCGCTAATGGCGACGCGCGCCACCGAGTTGGCGCTGGAACAGGCCGGCTTGATCGATCACCCGGTGCTGACCAGCGGGGAAACCGGTATTGCCTATGGTTCATCTACTGGCAGCACCGGCCCGGTCAGTGAATTTGCCACCATGCTGACAGAAAAACATACCAACAACATTACCGGCACCACCTATGTGCAGATGATGCCGCATACCACGGCGGTGAACGCCGGGCTGTTCTTTGGCCTGCGCGGCCGGGTGATCCCGACTTCCAGCGCCTGCACCTCGGGCAGCCAGGCGATTGGCTATGCGTGGGAAGCGATCCGCCATGGATATCAAACCGTGATGGTGGCGGGCGGTGCGGAAGAGTTGTGTCCTTCCGAAGCGGCGGTGTTTGACACGTTGTTTGCCACCAGCCAACGCAACGATGCACCGCATTCTTCACCGTCACCTTTTGATCAGCATCGCGATGGGTTGGTGATTGGCGAAGGCGCGGGAACCTTGATCCTCGAATCACTGGAGCATGCCCAGGCACGCGGCGCCACCATTTACGCCGAACTGGTGGGTTTCCACACCAACTGTGATGCGGCGCATATTACCCAGCCGCAGCGTGAAACCATGCAGATCTGCATCGAACGCGCGCTGAAAACGGCGGGTGTGACGCCGGAGCAGATTGGCTATATCAACGCCCATGGCACGGCCACCGATCGCGGCGACATCGCTGAAAGTCAGGCCACCGCGGCGATTTTTGGCAATGACACGCCAATCTCCTCGCTGAAAAGCTATTTTGGTCACACGCTCGGTGCTTGTGGTGCACTGGAAGCCTGGATGAGCATTGAGATGATGCGAGAAGGGTGGTTTGCGCCCACGCTGAATCTGACGCAGCCCGCCGCAGAGTGTGGCGATCTGGACTATATCATCGGCGAATCACGCTCGATCGATACCGATTATATTCAATCCAACAACTTTGCCTTCGGGGGTATCAATACCTCACTGGTGTTTAAACGTTGGCGCGACGCCTGAATTCCCGTCTGTCAGCGGCTTCAATAAGTGAAGCCGCGAAGCCTAAATTCCCACACAGTCAGCGGTTTCAATCAACGAAGTCACAACGCCTAAATCCCCCAGACTGACGGCGGTTTCAATAAACGAAGCCGCGGTACTCTTATTTTTACCGGCCTTAAATCCCCACATTTTCTGAGTGAAATTACAGTGGTCAGGGCAATTAGCGCAGGGTGTTTTCGTTTTCTTAACAAATAAGCGCATCTGACCACGCTGAGTTGAGGAAGTTCAGCGATTTTGCTTGCTTTCGTAATAACACTCCGCATAATCGCAAACCGTAATAAAAATGATTATCAATATATTTCGTATCAGGGGATATCCATGCGTACTTCGCCTTTCAATCCCGGACTGAAACCGACGCTGCTTGCTGTTCTGGTCAGTGCCGGTTGTTTGCCAGTGATGGCTGCTACCACCAACACCACAACGTCTTAAACCGCGGCCAAAAACGAGCAGCAGACGCTGACTGTGACCGCAACGCCACAAGCTGACTTCAAATCCGGCGGCAATGATTTAGTACCCGCGTACCTCGACGGGCAAATCGCCCACGGCGGCCGCCTCGGCATGCTGGGTGAGCAGAATGCCATGGACGTGCCGTTTAACGTCATCGGCTTCACCTCGAAAATGATTCAGGATCAGCAGGCGAAAACCATCGCTGACGTGGTGCGTAATGACGCAGGCGTTCAAAATGTTAAAGGCTACGGTAACTTTGCCGAGGCTTATCGCATCCGTGGCTTTGAATTGGATGGCGACGACATGACCTTCGGTGGTCTGGCAGGCGTGGTGCCGCGTCAGGTGATGGACGCTTCCCTGATTGATCGCGTCGAAATTTTCAAAGGCGCTAACAGCCTGGTTAACGGCGCGGCGTCATCTGGCGTCGGTGGCATGATCAACCTTGAGCCGAAGCACGCGGAAGATACGCCGATTACCCGCGTTGGCGTGGATTACACCTCTTCTTCTCAGGTCGGCGGAACGCTGGACGTGGGTCGTCGTTTCGGTGATAACAACCAGTTTGGCGTACGTTTCAATGCAGTTCATCGCGAAGGTGAGACTGGCGTCGATGGCGAAAAGAAACGCACCACGGCAGCATCATTGGGCCTGGATTATCGTGGCGATCGTCTGCGCACCTCACTGGACGTGGGCTATCAGAAAAAGACCTATCATGATGCGCTGCAAGGCGTGAAATTCGGCGACTTCATTCCAGAAGTTCCCTCCAATTCGCATAACTACAGCCAGAAATGGGTGTATAGCGATATGGAATCCGAATTCGGAATGGCGAAAGCGGAATACGATATCACCGATAGCTGGACGGCCTATGCCGGACTGGGTGCGCAGCACGCCCACGAAACCGGTAACTATGGTTCGCCAACGGTTACCGACACTAATGGTGATGGCACTATCAGCAGCTTCTACTCCAACCGCATTCAGGACAACATGAGCGGTATGGTGGGTCTGCGCGGTGATTTCCACACCGGTTTCGTCAGTCATAAAGTCAATGTGGGCTATTCAGCATTAACCACCAATGCCAAAAACGCCTACAACATGTCGCTGGTCGGCACGCCGTTCAACATATACAACAGCGGTGATGTTGCAGAGCCGGCAGCGACCTTCGCCGGTGGTAAATTCTCAGATCCGCTGACGACAGCCCGCACACGTACGCAAGGTTATCTGCTGAGTGACACATTAGGCGTGTTTGACGATACGCTGCTGTTCACCGTGGGTGCGCGTCATCAGAAAGTGGTGGTGCGTAATTATGCTTACGGAACAGGCGCGGAAGATGTCAGTTCTCGTTATACCAATGATCGCTGGATGCCAACTTACGGCGTGGTTTATAAGCCGTGGAAACAGGTGTCCTTCTACGCGAACCACACCGAAGCGTTACAGCCAGGCAGCGTGGCACCTAACACCGCGACTAACTATGGCAGCGTAACGGGTGTTGCACACTCCAAGCAAAACGAAATCGGGGTGAAAACCGACTTCGGTCGTATGGGCGGATCGTTAGGTCTTTTTGAAATCAAGAAACCATCAGGCCTGTTAAACAGCGACGGCGCTTATGTGATGGATGGCGAGCAGCGTCACCGTGGGCTGGAAGCCAACGTCTTTGATGAGCCGGTTCTGGGTCTGCGCTTGAATGCCAGTGCGACCTGGATCGATCCAGTGATGACGAAAACCTCCGGCGGCACCTATGATGGCAAACAGGCTATCGGTGTGCCTCGTTACAACTATGTGCTGGGTGCTGAGTACGACATCAAGCCTGTTGATGGTTTGACCGCGACAGCCATGCTGAATCACTCCGGTTCGCAGTATGCTAACTCAGCCAATACGTTGAAACTGGGTAGCTATACCACGCTCGATTTGGGTGTGCGTTACCGCATGAAGGTCAGCCAGAACGATCTGGTCTGGCGCGTGGGTGTGGATAACGTGACTAATGAGAAATACTGGGCCAACGTAGATGGTACTGGCACCTATCTGGTGCAGGGCGACCCTCGCACCTTGAAAGTCTCCATGAGCTACGATTTCTAATCCGGCTCTTAACAGGGACGCCATTGCGTCCCTGTTGTCATTTCATACTGAAATAATTCTGTACCTTGCCACGCATTCCATTACACTCAGTGCGGCAATCCCGCGCACAAAAGTCTTTTGTTATTGAGTCGACATGAGTTCACCCGCGCCACCTGACGATCACGACGAGCCTTTACGACAATCTCTGGATGATGCGCACTTCGCTATTGTGGTACTTGCAGTGACCTCTGTTACCCTTATAATCTTCGTCCTGATGGTGACGTTATGGATGAGCTAGGGTCAGCAACAGTTCATGGAAGCCTGCAAGGAGATGTCGATGGAAGCCCGAGATGACAAACTGATTGCCATAATTGGCCTGCTCTCCGCCTGTTTAATTGGCGTGGTGTTCCTGTTCACCATGACATGGCTGACCGATGTGCGCCATCCCGCCGATCCCACGCTTGATGTACAAACCTGTCCGCCAAAAGTTCATCCGACGCAACACTCTTAATTCAGTTTTTCCCGGTTGTGCCACTTAATTTGCTGACTGCGTAGCTCTAACGCCAGGGCTTCGTGTAGCGTGCGATTGCCATTGGGATCGCCCAAGCCAAACAGCGCGCCAGGTGAACGTCGATCGTCTGCCCAGGCCGGATATTCGACTACCGGATAGAGCGAAATGCCTTCCAGCGCCACCCCTTCGTCCAGCGCTAACAGCGCCTGTTCCGTGACATGCCGCAGCCAGGGCGCGCGCGCGTCTCCTTCGGCACCGGTTTCTGCCAGCAGCAATGGACGTTGATAGCGCTGCCAGCATTGCAACAACAGGCGATGCAGCGGTTGATAAGTGGCGTGTTCAGCAGGGATGGTGTCGCCGGAAAAGAACCAGTGGTTATCGGGATAGTAATTCAGGCCGAGAATATCGAGGAAGTCTTCACGCCCGCCCAGCTCTGGCGCATCACGCCCGGCAATCCAGTCCCAGGCTTCAAACTGGGCCTGATGCTGTGCATCTGCGTAGGGTTTGCTGTCGGGGTTGTCGGGGTCGGCGGCGATTTGCACTAGCGGATCGGTGAGTACAAAGCGCGCATCAGGATAAACCTCGCGAACCGCATGCATCGCCGCCAGCGAGGCGCGTACCAGCTGACGTTTTAGCTCGCGGCCGCGCTCGCTGGCATAGGGATCAAGCCAGGAAACATCTGCCCCGGCCCATGACCAAAAGGAGATTTGGTTGATTGGGGTGAAAAAAGGGTGTTCAACGCCTTCATCACGCATCAACTGCGCCATGGCACGTGCGAAACGCTCAAAATGATCGACAAAGGCGCTACGCCAGATATCGAGATGTTCCGGGTAGCCAAAATGCGCCAGCTCCCAGATGATTTGCATATCGTGACGTGCGGCGGCATGGACCATCGGTAAAAAGCTGCGCCAGTCATATTCACCAGGCGTGGCTTCGATTAAGTGCCAGCGTGCACCGTCGCGGGCAGTGTGTAATCCTTCCTGCGCCAGCGCAGCGTAATCTTTCTCCAGTAACATATCGTGACCACTACTGATCACCATATCCATACGACGGCCCCCGCTGCGGCAGGCGGTGGAGCAGGGGAAGCTACCCTGGAAGAAACTGCGGAAAAGCTGCGGGTGATGGCGCGGGGATTGCTGAGTCATCATCCTCTCCTCACGGTAAACGTCGGATGCAGAACGCACGCCTAAGTCTAGACTGTAAACTAGAGACGCGTCAGCGAGCGGTAGCAGATATCTCTGATGGCCATCCGATGCGGTAAGACTAACAATAATAGATCCAGTGAATTCAGGGATTCGGTATGAGTGAAGCAGCATCCGTTCAGCAGCCGCCAGCGGGCGAAGGGTTACGAGAGATTGTTGATGCACGTTGTGCGCTGCATCCCGAGATGAGTGGCATCCATCCCCTCAACGATGGTTTAGACGCCTTTGCCGCGCGCTACCTGCTGATGGGCATGGCGCAACACACTATTGATGTGCAGTACTACATCTGGCACAACGACATGTCTGGCCGTCTGTTATTTAGCGCATTGCTGGATGCCGCCGAACGGGGCGTCAAAGTTCGCTTGCTATTAGATGACAATAATACGCCGGGCCTGGATGACACGCTGGCCGAACTCGATCGTCATCCCAATATTGCGGTGCGCTTATTCAATCCCTTTTCCTTTCGCACCCTGCGCGCGCTCGGTTATCTGACTGATTTCGCCCGACTTAATCGACGCATGCACAACAAGAGCCTGACGGTGGATGGGGCCGTGACACTGGTCGGTGGGCGCAATATCGGCGACGAATATTTCGGGACTGGCGATGAGCCGCTGTTTACCGATTTGGATGTGCTGGCGATTGGTCCGGTGGTACACCAAGTCGCGCACGATTTCGAGCGCTACTGGCAGAGCAAAGCGGTTTCCCCCTTGCGCGCGGTGGTATATGTCTCGGGCGATGCCCATCAGGCAGTGCGTTTACCGGCAGAGTGGCAGCAGAGTGAAGCCGTTCAGCGTTATCTGGCGCGGCTGGAGCACTCTTCTTTTGTCAGCCAAATGGAACAGGGATCAATGCAGATGACGTGGGCCGAATCGCGTCTGCTGAGTGATGATCCGCGCAAGGGACTTGGCAAAGCGAAACGTTCCAGCCTGTTGCCGCAACGCATGCTGGAGGTGATTGGCACACCGCAACAGCAGTTCGATATCATTTCGGCGTATTTTGTGCCCACGCGTGCCGGCGTGGCTCATCTGGTCGCACTGAAGCGGCGGGGTGTCAAAATCGCCATACTCACCAATTCACTGGCGGCCAATGATGTGTCCGTGGTGCACGCAGGTTATGCGCGCTGGCGTAAAAAGCTGCTGCGTCATGGAATTGCGCTGTATGAGATGAAGCCACAAGCGAATGCCAGTGAAGCCCCACATGACCGTGGGTTAACCGGTAATTCCGGCTCAAGCTTGCATGCGAAAACCTTCACCGTCGATAACCGAAAGGTGTTTATCGGCTCGTTTAATTTTGATCCCCGCTCTGCGGTGCTGAATACCGAAATGGGACTGGTGATTGAGAGTGAAGCCCTGGCGCAGCAAACCCATCAGCGCTTTATTGCCGGGATGCGCGATCGCGCCTGGGCACTGCGTCTGGACAACTGGGGGCGGGTGAACTGGGTTGAATATCCCGGTGAAGCAGGTGAGGTGGTGCACAAGCATGAGCCGCAGTGTACGTGGATACAACGACTGTTGGTGCGATTGGTGTGGCGCTTACCGGTGGAGTGGTTGTTGTAAATGCCGCAGGACATGCTGGCGCACCGGACAACAATCGCCCCCACATTGTGGGGGCTGATGCCGATTACCGTGGAGCAGAGGGCGTTTTAACTTCATTGCGCTGTGGTTTACCTGAGAACAGGAAACGCAACAGCGGAATGCGCAGATGGATTTCGTACAGCGTAAAAGCAATCCCAAACACCATCAGCAAGCCCACAAAAAAGCCCAGCGTGTTGCTGCTAATGTGTGGGGTGACGTAGATGCCATACAAAATGGTCAGCGGATGGTGCACCAGATAGATAAACAGTGAGGCATTGACTAAATACATGATGCGCGGGGAATGGCTGTTCAGCAGCTTGTGACCAAAGCTAAAGCAGACATTCAGCATACAAAGTCCCATCAGGGTTGAGATCACCTCATCGATTTCATACAGCCAGCCATCGCCGCTGCTGTAGCGTTGATTCAGGCTATAGGCGATAAACACCGCAATGGCGCCAAAGCACATCACCGGATTGAAGCGCACAAACAAGGCTTTCAGCGCCTGATGTTTCCATGCCAGCGCACCGAGCATAAAGAACGGCAGGAACGTCAGGGTTTGCATCACGGCCACGCTGAACAGACCGTCGGCGAACACGGCCGGTACGGCATAAAACAGCGCGCGGCGGAACAGACACCAGACCAATGCATAAGCCAGAAGTGCCAGCGTCAGTTTCCCCCAGCCTAC
Source organism: Pantoea sp. Seng (assembly GCF_009829935.1). Classification (NCBI taxonomy): domain Bacteria; kingdom Pseudomonadati; phylum Pseudomonadota; class Gammaproteobacteria; order Enterobacterales; family Erwiniaceae; genus Pantoea; species Pantoea sp. Seng. The sequence continues at coordinate 212,074 of NZ_SZZV01000001.1, forward strand.
CTGCTGATAATCAATCTTCCGCTGCTGAGTGCTCAGCCAGCGGAAGGTCAGCATGCCGAATGCCGTCAGAATCACTAAAACCAGTAAAAACCACAGGTGAGAAATCAGTTCCCACGCCAGCGTGTTGTACTTGTCATACCAAGAAAAGCTATCCCAATGACCCACTTTGTCGGTCAGATTTTTTAGCATAAAAAACTGCGGCAGGGTAATGAGCGGAATGGCGGTTAACAGCGGGATACCTACACGCTCCATGCGGACCTTCAGCCAGTGTTGTGGCTGATAGCGCAGGTAAAGCATGTAGGAAAAATAACCAGAAATAACAAAGAACACCTGCATGCGGAAGGCGTGGATGAAGTCATTCAAAACGGTTAACCACATTGAGGCATCGTGGCTATTCACGGCCCAGCGCTGTGTGGAGTAAATCAACGAGACGTGAAAGGGCACGCCTAATAACATTAAGTACGCTCGAATGGAGTCGAGAAAATATTCGCGTTCGGGTTTTGCTGAACTCATAAGCTTCCAATTTGTCAGTTTACTTGCCGGTTTCACCCTGAAACCGGATTATGCTGGCTGAAAATTCTACCGCCTGTAAACAGCGTATACTATCAGGTGATTCTGTATCTTAACCTGAAGGGTTTAATTATCCGAAAAGCACACTTTCAGCTTACAAATCAGCGGAACAATCTTGTGCATAAGCTGTCGGAAAACCGAATAATCCTTTAAGATAAACGGGTTTGATCTGAGCACACGAAAGGGGGGGATGTGCTAAATAAAGTGAATAAAAAAGTGGGACTGGTAAAAATGCGCTGGGTAGGCGCGGCAGTTCTGCTGGCGTTGTACGCCAACAATAGCTGGGCGTTCAACATTGATGATGTAGCAAAACAAGCCAAGGCGCTGGCAGGGAAGGGTTACGAAGCGCCGAAGAGCAATTTACCCTCTCAGTTTCGTGATATGAAATTTGCGGATTATCAGCAGATCCAGTTTAACCACGACAAAGCATACTGGGGCAAACTGCGCACGCCGTTTAAGCTCGAGTTTTACCATCAGGGCATGTATTTTGATACGCCGGTGAAAATTAATGAAGTCACCGCCTCATCAGTACGCGAAATCAAATATAACCCTGACTATTTCAACTTCGGCAACGTGAAACACGATGCTGATTCCGTCAAGAACCTCGGGTTTGCCGGATTCAAAGTACTGTATCCTTTAAACAAAAAGGGTAAAGACGACGAAATCACCAGTTTCCTGGGCGCCAGCTATTTCCGCGTGATTGGCGAAGGTCAGGTGTATGGTCTTTCAGCGCGCGGCTTAGCGATTGATACTGCACTGCCATCAGGTGAAGAGTTCCCGCGCTTTAAAGAGTTCTGGATTGAACGTCCAAAACCTCAGGACAAGCAGCTGGTGATCTATGCACTGCTGGATTCACCACGTGCGTCCGGTGCTTATCGCTTCATTATCAAGCCGGGCAAAGAGTCGACGGTGGATGTGCAGTCTAAGGTTTACCTGCGTGATAACGTCGGCAAGCTGGGTGTTGCGCCACTCACCAGCATGTTCCTGTTTGGTGCTAACCAGCCTTCACCGGTGACCAACTTCCGTAACGAATTGCACGATTCTAACGGATTGTCGATTCATGCTGGCAACGGCGAGTGGATCTGGCGTCCGCTGAACAACCCGAAACATCTGGCGGTGAGCACGTTCACCGTGGAAAACCCTAAAGGGTTCGGTTTGCTGCAGCGTGGCCGTGATTTCAGCCATTATCAGGATCTCGACGATCGCTACGACCTGCGTCCAAGCGGTTGGGTTGAGCCACAGGGCGACTGGGGTAAAGGCCGAGTTGAACTGGTCGAAATCCCAACGGCCGATGAAACCAACGACAACATCGTGGCCTTCTGGACGCCAGAGTCATTGCCTGAGCCGGGCAAAGAGATGAACTTCCAGTATCGTCTGCACTTCACGCGTGATGAAAACCAACTGCATCAGGATGATGTGGCGTGGGTGAAAAACACGCTGCGTTCTGCGGGTGATGTGAAGCAGTCTAACCTGGTACGTCAGCCGGATGGCTCCATTGCCTTTACCATCGACTTCGTCGGTAAAGCGATGAGCAAATTACCGGACAATACCCAGGTCGCGCCTCAGGTCAGTGTGGGCAACAACGCCGAGGTGGTTGAGCAGAGTGTGCGCTACAACCCGGTGACCAAAGGCTGGCGTTTGGTATTGCGTCTGCGCGTGAAAGATAACAAGCAGCCGACTGAAATGCGTGCGGCGCTGGTGAGCGGCGACAAGACATTGACGGAAACCTGGAGCTATCAGCTACCTGCCAATGAATAAATCGACTTTTTTACCTCAATCTTACGTGGAGGCCCTGCCGCTTGATGCGGCGGGGCGCGCTCGTCTGAGTGATTCGTTACAGAATGCCCAGGCGTTCCACGCTATTCATACGGCGCTGGGGCAAGATGTTGCCGCCAGCGATCGCCCGGATGATGCGCCGCTAAAATCGGTGTCATCACGCATACAGATGGCCTGGCCGGATTCACTGGCCGAGGGTCAACAACTCAGTAAGGATTATCTCGACCGCACCACGCTGAAGGCGATGCCTAAAGTGAAGCGCTCGCTGATGTTCCCTGAGATCTGGCGCACCAACCCGATCGCGCGTGCATGGGATTCTGTGCGTGGGAAAAAATCCACGCCGCGTTATGCCACAGCGGAAGAGCAAAAGACCGAAGATAAGTGGCGTCATGTCGGTTCTATGCGCCGTTATGTCCTGCTGATTCTGACGATTTTACAGACGGTAGTGGCGACCTGGTACATGAAAACCATTCTGCCATATCAGGGCTGGACGCTGCTCGATCCTATCGAGTTGTTTAACCAGAACTGGCTGCAGTCGGTAGAGCTGATCCTGCCTTACATTTTGCAAACCGGGATATTGTTCCTGTTTGCCATTCTGTTCTGCTGGGTGTCCGCTGGTTTCTGGACCGCGTTGATGGGCTTCCTGCAGTTGATGATGGGTCGCGACAAATACAGCATTTCGTATTCGACCACGGGTGATGAGCCGCTCAATCCGGAGCATCGTACTGCGCTGATCATGCCGATCTGTAACGAAGACGTTGAACGCGTATTCGCCGGTCTGCGTGCCACCTGGGAATCGGTGCAGCGCACAGGTAATGCCGAGCACTTCGATGTCTATATCCTGAGCGACAGCTACGATGCCGATATCGCCATCGCTGAGCAGAAAGCCTGGATGGAGCTGGTGCGTGATGTCGGAGGCGCAGGCAAGATTTTCTATCGCCGTCGCCGTCGTCGTGTGAAGCGTAAAAGCGGTAACATCGATGACTTCTGCCGTCGCTGGGGCAGCAATTACAGCTACATGGTGGTGCTGGATGCTGACAGCGTGATGAGCGGTGAGTGTCTCACCGGACTGGTGCGCATGATGGAAGCCAATCCGAACGCCGGTATTATCCAGTCGTCGCCAAAAGCGTCAGGCATGGACACCCTGTATGCGCGTTGTCAGCAGTTCGCGACCCGCGTCTATGGCCCGCTGTTTACCGCCGGTCTGCACTTCTGGCAGTTGGGTGAATCGCACTACTGGGGCCATAACGCCATCATCCGTGTTCAGCCGTTCATCGAGCACTGTGCGTTAGCACCGCTGCCTGGTGAAGGTTCTTTTGCCGGTTCAATTCTGTCACATGACTTCGTTGAAGCCGCGCTGATGCGCCGTGCCGGTTGGGGGGTGTGGATCGCCTATGATCTGCCGGGCTCTTACGAGGAGCTGCCGCCGAACCTGCTGGATGAACTGAAGCGAGACCGTCGCTGGTGCCACGGTAACCTGATGAATTTCCGACTGTTCCTGGTGAAGGGGATGCACCCGGTTCACCGTGCGGTGTTCCTGACCGGTGTGATGTCTTATCTGTCAGCACCGTTGTGGTTTATGTTCCTCGCCTTGTCCACCGCGTTGCAGGTGGTACATACGCTGATGGAACCGACCTACTTCCTGCAACCCCGCCAGCTGTTCCCGGTGTGGCCGCAGTGGCGTCCTGATCTGGCGATCGCGCTGTTCTCTACCACGTTGGTACTGCTGTTCCTGCCGAAGCTGCTCAGTGTGGTGTTGATCTGGTTCAAAGGTGCCAAACCGTATGGTGGTGCCATTCGTCTGTTCTGCTCGCTGATTCTGGAAATGCTGTTCTCGGTGTTGCTGGCACCGGTGCGTATGCTTTTCCACACGGTATTCGTGGTCAGCGCGTTCCTCGGCTGGGAAGTGGTGTGGAACTCACCGCAGCGTGATGACGATGCTACACCATGGGGCGAAGCTTTCCGTCGTCATGGTTCTCAGATGCTGTTAGGTATCGTTTGGGCGACCGGTATGGGTGTGCTCGATCTGAGCTTCTTATGGTGGCTGGCGCCGATTGTGTTCTCACTGATTCTGTCGCCGTTTGTGTCGGTGATGTCGAGCCGTGCAACGGTGGGACAGAAGAGTAAGAATGCGAAGCTGTTCCTGATCCCGGAAGAGTATGAACCACCGAAAGAGCTGGTTGATACCGATCACTACCTGCAGTTGAACCGCGAGCGGGCGTTGAAGAATGGCTTTATGCATGCCTTGTTCAACCCGGCATTCAATGCACTGGCAACCGCAATGGCCACGTCGCGTCACAAACAGAGTGCGTTGCTGGATCATGCACGCGACCGCCGTGTCGATCAGGCACTGAGCGATGCGCCTGAGAAACTGAACCGCGAGCAGCGTTTGCAGCTCATCAGTGACCCGGTAGTGCTGGCGCGCGTGCACTCACGCCTGTGGGAAAGTGCAGAGAAATATCATCAATGGGTGGAGAGTTATCAGAAATTGACACTCAATCCTGAGGCGCTTCCACAGCGCTAACCTCGAAAACTTAAAAGCGGCAGCGATGCCGCTTTTTTTTTGCCAACATTCTGACTAACACAATCTTTACGCGCACAGGTGTAGTTATTCCACCCGTGACCCGGTTAAACTAACGCCAGTTCATTGTGAGTAAATGTTGTGAATTATTTCCTTAAATTAACCCTATTGTGTGCCACCACACTCGTGTTGAGCGGCTGCGGCAGTATTATCAGCCGAACCATCCCAGGACAGGGACATGGCAGCCAGTATTATCCCGGTGTGCAATGGGATGTGCGTGACGGGCCATGGCGCGTGCTGACCATCCTTGATCTGCCACTCTCGCTGGTGATGGACACGCTGTTGCTGCCCGTCGATGCCAGCCACGGCCCTTACGAGTAACGCTTACGCCCATTTATCCGATGGGCTATCGTCATCTTCCCATTCCTCTGCCGCAGCTTCACCCTCTTCGAGATCGCGTGGTGGCTCCAGCTGGAATTCCCCTTCATCCCACTCGTGCAGGGTGTTTTCCGACTGCCACTCCTGACGCAGTTCCACCTCGTCGAAATCGCCGTCAAATATCGCCTGGGCTGCTTCGCCGCTGCAGATCGGCAGGCATTCACCTTGCTCATCTTCACCGTCAAAGAATTCTGCCTGCCACATGATGTCACCATCCTGCATCACGTACTTTTGTAGCGAGAACTGGCTCACGCTGGCATCGTCCTCGTGCACATCCGTCTGGCTGGCGAGAAACTCCTCGCGTGCGGCGTCGATAGCTTCTTCAAGCGTGCTGTACAAGCTCATAATGAACTCCATGTCTGTTGAAAGGGATTTCACAGAAGAATAGACGAAAAATGGAAGTGTGCAGGGCAGGCATAGAATAACGGCGGGCGGATGAATGCAATTCAACCGCCCAAACCGTTTAGATCATCTTTTGCGGGAAATGCAGTACAGGACGTACTGACTCGCGAATAATAGGAGCAGAGTAACGAATGCAGCATTTAATACAGGGTTTCACCTTTTTAAAATTAATACGAGCGGTTGATAAAGCCTGATTTAAATTATAGAGCGTACCGATAAAAACCATATCCTCCTTAACGGGTAGACGTTTACACTCTTTCCGATGCAAGAGGTGGTAGCCCTCTTGATCGGTACTGATTGTCACGTAGTAATAGATGCCTTTATTCATATTATAGGTTCCTGCGATATATTTGCTGTGTGTAATCTTTTTATATTTTTATAAGGGCAGTTATTTGGCTAACTGTCACGGTTGAAATTAACTGGAATCGATTTCGCTAACAAATTCCAGAAAGGAATAAGCATAGCTCTTCTTTTGTAGAAACAGAATATAAAGGGGGTGGACTAAGACAATACCTTGTTATGTAAGTTAATTTTACTGGATTGATAAGCGGAGCAAAAGCATTCAGCAATATTAAATAGGAATAGGCCTGGAATGCGTGAAAATTAGATCCGTGACCACCTGTTTCAATTGATGAAGCTTTTTGATGCTGCTGGATGAGAATTCAAAGAGATGCGCATTTTGGTGTTTACATTTCGTTAACAAAGATTAATATTCTACATTTCTACAGGTTATTCTGCTCCATGGATTAAGTTAAAGCTGGACCGAACAATGCCATCAGCCTGAATTCAGACTGGTCCGGTTTGACTAAAATTGACAGACTATCGTCGTGAAATAACGCAAATTTCTTCAGGAAAGCGTGGAGCACAGACTGTGCTCCACATCACATTAATACAGCGATGGTTGACCTTCAGGGCGGGTTTTAAAACGGCGGTGCAACCACATGTACTGCTCTGGTGCCAACAGAACGGTTTCTTCAACCACTTTATTCATCACGATAGCGGTATCAAGTTCATTCTCGAGCGAGAACTTATGGCGAATGTCAGGCATCATTTTAAGCTCATAACCGCGTCCGTTGGGCAGGCGGCGGGCGAGAAACGGGATCACGCTGGGATTGCCCAATCGAATCAACATATGCGTGCCCGTGGTGGTTGCCGCATCCTGCACGGCAAAGAACGGGGCAAACACGCTACTGCGCGGGCCATAATCATGATCAGGCGCGTACCAGATGATGTCGTTGTTCTTCATGGCGCGAATCATGCCTTTGAGATCTTTGCGATCCAGCATGCTCTTATTTGAGCGCATGCGTCCCCAGGTTTGCAGCCAGTCGATGAGCTTATTGTCATTCGGCCGGTAAACGCCAATGCCTGGGTTGTGCATGCCAAACACGCGAGCACCCAGCTCCAGCGTCAGGAAATGCATGCCAATCAATAAAATGCCGCGTTTTTCCGCAAGCGCATGGCTGACATGTTCGAGCCCGGAAGTGGCCACCCATTTTTGAATACGCCAGTCAGGCCAGAACCAAGCCATACCGGTTTCAATCAGCCCCATGCCAACCGATTCAAAGTTGTGCTTCACCATGGCTTCACGTTCGCTAGTAGGCATATCCGGAAAACAGAGTTCCAGGTTACGTTGCGCGACTTCCACACGACGTTTTAAGAAGCGCATGGCAATGCGGCCCAGGCCACAGCCAATCGTATGCAGCACCGGGTAAGGAAGTAACACCAGCAGATAAAGAAAGCCGATACCTATCCAGGTCAGCCAGTAACGCGGGTGAAGAAGTTCACGGGAAAATTGGGGAAGTTGAGTCATGGAAATGTCAGTATCCTGCGTCTTGTGCCAGAGAATCCGGTTTCTGTTATTTGTCGTGATTATGCCATTTTTTCGTGCTGACTGAAATCAAGCATAGCCTGCAGGCGGGTGTAAGGCAGTCAGATTGCGCATTAATCTACCACTGCGGCGGAGAATTGCGTCGGTAATCACGCCATTCAGGATTATCTGACCAGGGGCTTTGCATCGAGCGGAATTCAGGTATCATGTGCGCGCTAAATTTCTCTGATTGCTAACAGGATCGAACACCATGCCAGTGTTACATAACCTTGTTTCCAATAAAGAGCTGAAAGAACGTATGCTGGCTGAAAACGAGCCGCGTACCACAGTCTCTTTTTACAAGTACTTCCAGATTGCCGACCCGAAAGTCTTCCGTGATGCCCTCTACATTGCGCTAACAAAGCTCAAGGTCTTTGGACGCGTCTACGTGGCAAAAGAGGGGATCAACGCGCAAATCAGCGTTCCTGCCAGCCAGTACGAAGTCATGAAAACTGCACTGTATGCGTTTGACCCGGCGTTAAATAACCTGCGAATGAACATTGCGCTGGACGATGATGGCAAATCTTTCTGGGTACTGCGCCTGAAAGTTCGTGAGCGCATTGTGGCCGATGGCATTGAAGATGAAAGCTTTGATGCCAGCGATGTCGGTGCCTATTTAAAAGCCGCAGACGTCAATGCGATGCTGGATGATCCCGATGCGGTGTTTGTCGACATGCGTAATCACTACGAATTCGAAGTGGGCCATTTCGATCAGGCGATGGAAGTCCCGGCCGACACCTTCCGCGATCAGCTGCCGATGGCCGTGGATATGCTGCAGGAGCATAAAGACAAAAAGATTGTCATGTACTGCACCGGCGGGATCCGCTGCGAAAAAGCCAGTGCGTGGATGAAACACAAAGGCTTCAATGATGTTTACCACATTGAAGGCGGCATCATTGAATATACCCGCCGTGCGCGTGAGCAAGGTTTGCCTGTCCGTTTCAAAGGTAAAAACTTTGTGTTTGATGAACGTATGGGCGAACGTATTTCTGACGATATTCTCTCGAGTTGCCACCAGTGCGGCGTGCCGTGCGATAGTCACACTAACTGCGTCAATGACGGATGCCATCTGCTGTTCATTCAGTGCCCGAGCTGTGCGGAGAAATACCACAACTGCTGCAGCCCGCTGTGCATGGAAGAGGCGACATTAACACCGGAAGAGCAGCGTTCACGCCGCGCAGGCCGTGAAAACGGTAATAAGGTGTTCAATAAGTCACGCGGTTTACTCAACATGACGATGGCGATCCCCGCGCCAGAGAAGAAGTAAACTGCATCCAGCCTGAGGCCGCATGACCTCAGGCTGGTTCTGCCTTACTGCCGCACGCCTTCCACTGAGATAATCAGCTCAGCTTTCTGCGATGCCGGTCCAAGATCTTTAGTGATATTAAAATCCTTCAGCACGATCTCACCGTTAGCTTCAAATCCGGCACGATAGCCGCCCCAGGGATCCTTGCCTTCGCCCAGCAGTCGGGCGTCCAGCGTGATCGGCTTTGTCACGCCGTTGAGCGTCAGGTCACCCGTGATCTTGTACTCTTTGCCCTCTTTTTTCACTGCGGTTGAGGCAAAGGTGGCTTGTGGGAATTTGGCGGTGTTAAGGAAATCCGCGCTGCGAATATGCTTGTCACGTTCGGCATGGTTAGTATCGAGGCTGGCGGTGTTCAGGGTCACGTTAACCTTATCGGCCGCTGGGTTGGCTTCGTCAAAAGTAAAAGTGCCGTCAAAATCTTTGAACGTCCCGTATAGCCAGCTGTAACCCAGGTGCTGAATGCGGAACTGAACAAAGGCGTGCTGGCCTTCTTTATCAAATTTATAGTCTGCTGCGCTGGCCAGCAAACTGGTGCCTAACAGGCTGGCGGCACTCAGTGTCAGTAGCGTCTTCTTGAGCATTTTACTTCTCCTTTTCAGAGGTTAACGGGATGCGGTAACCCAGCATCCTTTTCAATGTGACGTCTCGATCAATAAAATGGTGTTTTAATGCCGCCAGCCCATGCAGCGCGGAAAACAGCACTAATCCCCAGGCCAGCCACAAATGCAGATCGCCAGCCAAATCAGCCTGTTCACCTGCTCCACTTAACAGGGCGGGCACTTCGAACCATCCGAACACCGAGATAGCTTTGCCATCGGCGGTCGATATCAGGTAGCCGCTTACCAGTAGCAGCAACAACAAGCCATACAACAGCCCGTGAGCCAGGCTGGCGGAGCGGCTAATTAAGGGAGAATAGTGTGGTAAGAGTGCGGGTGGGGGAGAAATAACACGCCAGCCAAGGCGCAGCAGTAATGTGGCAAATAGGAGCATGCCAATGCCTTTGTGGATTTCCGGGGCGCTGTGATACCAGCCATCGTAATATCCCAATCCGACCATCCACAGACCCAGCGCAAACATGCCGTAAATGACCAGCGCCATTAGCCAATGCAACATAATGGTCATTAGCCCGAAATGTTGTCTGGAGTTACGCCACATAAAAGTGAATCCATATCTGGAAATAGGTGGTAATAAGCATCCATACTTTGAAATATGAAAGCAATTAAGCTTACCTTTCTATAAAATTTAAAAAGACATTCGGAAATTGTGCGTTTATATCGATGTCTGCGTCAGAAATATTGAAGATGGTTGTATAGGTGGCGGGGAAATAAAATTGAATTGAATAAAGCTACACCTAATGCGGCAATCTTAACGCTTAAATGTCAGGAAAGAACTATTAATGTAAGCTTGCGTCAATATAAGGCTGGCGCCTGAGGCGCCAGCGAGACAACTTTAAGCAAAGCGCGAAAGTGAAAACGGCTTCAGGTCAAAGGATAAGGGCTTATCCTGGGCAAATTCACTGGCAAGTTCACCTAATACGCTGGCAAATTTAAATCCGTGTCCACTCAAGCCGGTAATAATTAATCGATTTGGCTCGCCTGGAAGGGTATCTACAATAAAGTCTTCGTCAGGTGTGTTGTCATAACTGCAGGCCTCACCATGTAAGCAAACGCCAACCCCCGGTAAGAACTGACGCAGGAAACTGAAGGCTTCACTGCCGTCTGCAGCGATACTGCCGAAAGGTTTACGATCTTCGGGTTTCTGCATCAGCTGCCCGCCATCGTGACGTCCCACTTTTAATGCATTGTTGTCGGCAGGGAAGCCATAAAAGTGACTGCCATCAGGCATCTCCACCGTGAAGCCAGGAAATTGGTTGTTCTCGCTATAACGTCCATCTGCCTGATACCAGGCAAAGACTTTACGCACCGGTTGTACTGGCAAATCTTTTACCAGCTCACTCACCCAGGTTCCGGCACTGACCAATAATTTACGCGCGCGAAACACGCCGTCGCGGGTAGTGACTTGCTGCAAGTCACCATCGCGTGCGATCTCACTCACCGGGCAATTAAACAGTTGTGCGCAGCCCGCCTGTTCAGCCAGCTGTATCCAGCTACGAACCGCCTGCTCACATTTCAGGAAGCCGGAGTGAGGTTCGAATACCCCAACGTAGCCGTCGGGCACAGAGATCTGCGGCCAGCGCTTGCGCACTTCGTCTGCCTGCAGGATTTTTACTTCCAGTTGATAGGTTTTGGCGCTGTCGATGACATTTTGGATAAATGAGGAAGTGAGGGGGGCCAGATTGAGGATGCCGCTTCGATGCATAATGCGTTCACCGCTCTGACGTTCCAGCTCATCCCACAAGGTTTGTGCGCGCAGCACCAGCGGGACATAGCGTTCACCTTCGCCATAGGCATGGCGGATCAGGCGTGTTTCACCGTGGTGTGTGCCCTGGCTGTGCGGAGGATGGGCACTATCAATCATCAATACCGATAAGCCTGCCTGGGTTGCGTAAAAACCGGCGGCGGCTCCCACCGATCCGCTGCCCACCACAATCAGATCATAAACCATAACCACATCACTCCTGCCAAACGACGAAATTTTTCAACAGCATAGCAAAAAAATCGTGTCCATGAAAAAGGCACCCTATTGGGTGCCCTTTCACGCGAAGTAAGAAATTAGTGCTTTTGATTATCGCGTAGGTATTGCTCTGTGGACTCAATCTTTGCAATGCCAGCTTCGAGTATCGAGATGAACTGTCTGGCTACGTCGGTAGTCAGCCAGTAGGTGGGTCCCACGTCAGCTTCTTCTTCTTTCTGATCCTGCGATGATAGCGAGTGCAGGCGGATCATCATGGCGTCATAACTGTCTACGGTACTGATGTCCCATCCAACCAGCGGATGAGTCTGAATGACGTCTTTATTTCTGTCCATTATAACCTCCTTATTACTCGTTAAACGAAGTGCTTCTTGAGGTTCAATGCGGCTTTTCTTGCACTAGCGGAACAATTATAACATGAAACAGGCGGTACAATAGTTAAAACGTGTGGCGATTAAAAAGAGAACGATAATAAATGCGTTCAGAATGCGACTTTTGTCGAATAATAAAGTGCCCGCTGCTTCGGGCCTTTATTCGATAATCGTGACAGTGGCTACACCTTAGTTATCGGCGGCGTTAGGGGAAAACTTTACGCTGCAGCGACAAGTAAAAAAAGGCCAGTTTCAGGCCTGCGCTTCTGGAGGCAGCTGGCCATTACGCCGCTGAATCTCTTCAGCCAACCGAGTAAAGTGCTGCTGTAACTGTGCGTCGTGGTTCTGATTTTGCGCTTCGAGCGACAGATTATGCACCAGTAACTGACTGGCGCGATCGTCGAGGCAGAACGTCAAACTGGCAAAGGCATTTTCCAGCACCGTTAAACGTCGCTGCTGTTCAGCAATTAATGCCAGCAATTCACCGAAGGTCATCGCCTCTTCTGGTTTTTCAGTAGTCATGTAAAACACCTCCCGTAAGCATGACGAGGCAAGGATAGGGGATCGTTAAACATGAGTCTAGATGCAGCGACTTTATCTGGCGAGAGGGAAATTAAAACAAAAAAACCGGGTGGCGAAACCCGGCAAAAACGGCACAGTGGCAGTTAATCAGTAATAAACCAGTCGTCTGCGCTTTCCCACGTTTCTTGTAAAATATCGCTAATGCGTTCGCGTGACGCTTTACAGCCACCAAATACGCTCAATTGATTGCCGCCCGCATAACGGACTTTGACATGGTGATTATCTTCGGGAAAATCACGGGAAATACGACGGGTGAGTTCGGCACTGAGTGCATCCAGTGCACCTGCGGGAAGGGGCTGAGTTTTCGCTACGGTAATTTCAACACGCATAAAAGCCTCCGGGATAATATACTGGTTATTTGTACAGTAAAATTATCCCAAAGGCAAGCCATGCATTATTATTCTTTGATGCGCCAGTTCAGCGTCTCACCTGCAAGGAACGGCACCAGTGTGTCATCGGTCACATTGATGGTGTCCTGCACTGTCCATGACTCGCGGACCAGCGTCAGCGTGCCTTCATTCAGTGGCAGGCCATAGAAGTTCGGGCCGTTTTCTGAACAGAACGCTTCAAAATGTTCCAGCGCATTCAACTCTTCGAATACCGCGGCATAGGCAGGCAGAGAGGTCGGTGCGTTAAACACGCCGGCACAGCCGCAGCTGGCTTCTTTCAGATGACGCAGATGCGGTGCCGTGTCCGTGCCGAGGAACACGCGACGATTGCCACTCGCCACCAGGGCGCGCAGCGCTTCCTGATGAATATTGCGTTTCAGGATCGGCAGGCAATAGAGATGAGGGCGAACACCGCCCACCAGCATGTGGTTACGGTTAAACATCAAATGCTGTGGTGTAATGGTGGCACCCAGCAGGTCGTTGCCCGCAGCCAGATATTCTGCCGCTTCTTTAGTGGTGATGTGTTCCATCACCACTTTCAGGGCTGGGAAGCGCTGACGCAGCGGTTCCAGCACGGTTTCGATAAAGCGTGCTTCACGGTCAAATATATCGATGTGCGAATCCGTGACTTCACCGTGTACCAGCATCGGCATACCGATCTGCTGCATACGATCCAGCACGCTGGCGATGGAATCAACATTGGTGACGCCGTGGCTGGAGTTAGTGGTGGCATGCGCGGGATAGAGTTTTGCTGCCGTGAAGGTCCCGTCGCGGAAGCCACGCTCAATTTCATCCGCATCTAATGAATCGGTGAGGTAACAGGTCATCAGTGGCGTAAAAGCGTGTTCAGCGGGCAGCGCAGCCATAATGCGCTCGCGATAGGCAATGGCGGCCTCGACGCTGGTCACCGGTGGAACCAGGTTTGGCATGACAATCGCACGACCATTGACCGCACTGGTATAAGGCAGAACTGCATTAAGCATCGCGCCATCGCGCAGATGGATATGCCAATCGTCAGGGCGGCGAATCGTGATTTGCTGGGGTTGGGCTGTCATTCAAAAAGGCTCCGGCTGTGAAAAAACGAATGGGCACGTTTAGGCCGGGGAGTAATCATAAGGGTGTGAGCAACCGTTTGCACGGGATTTTATTGCCGGAAACAAAAACCGCACCCGAAGGTGCGGTGGTTGAGGTTAATCCGTAAACGGAATCACCAATTGTCCCGGCTTCACTTCAATACCCTTGGCAAATTTCTTCGCCAGTGCTTCCCCTTTACTACGGTCTTCGCTTAGCACATAGGCAGGCTTCTCATTGAAGTAGCGTTTGAGAGACTCATTAAGATAAGGCGTCAGTGTTTTCATGATGGACGCCATCTTTTCTGGTTGTACTTGCGCGTCGACAATTTCAATATCATGCAGATAAATTGCGCCTTCCTGCGCATTGAAAATCGGCTGCGCTTTCATCTTCAGCTGCATCTCAGCCTGCTGTGGACCAAACAGCGAGCTGACATTGATGTTTGCTTTGCCGGAGAGGGTAATCTTACCGGGTTCTTCACGACCAATCTGACTGGTGAGATCGCTGAGCACGATGTGTGCATTGACCAGCCCGGATACGCCGACGTCTTTTTCGAAGTTATTGCGCTTCTGCAGCGCTTGATTCACTTCCTGTTCGCTAATGGTGTATTGCGTCAATTGATTACAGCCGCTCAACAGCACGGCTAAAAACAGGGCTAATAGCCCAGACATCGCCTTTTTCATAGATCCTCATCCTGAACGATACGGCAAAACAGCCATAGCCTGCCTGAAACCGGGCCAGGTGTCACCAGGAGAGGGATGAGAAACGCCGCAGCGTTTCTCATCGGACGGGGCTATGCCGCGATGGAAGAGAGCAGGTTAATCTGGGTTTGCTTCGCCATATTGTCGCGGTAATCCGCTACGCGACTCGGCCATTCGATGCCAGCCACTAAGGTGAGCGAACGCAGGAGCGGAAACAGATTGATATCGTCTTCAGACAGTTCGCCATTCACGGCATTGGGTTTGACGATGAGCTTATCGAGTTGGCGCAGGTCATCACTGATGTTTTTTATCAGCCCGGGCGCGTGTTTACGCAGCTCAGTGAAATCTCCGACGCTGGCCTGTTTTTTCTCACGGAAGTAACTCCGCGCTTACGGCGTGGCAAATTCCGCAAACGAGGCATCAGCGATGCGCGGAATCAGCAGCTTATTGATATAGCCGTTAACGCGGCGCAGCCATTCGCTGATGGCGGGGTTGTTTTTGCCATTAAGCAGCGGCTCGCGATCCTGCTTATCCACCAATCGGACAATGTCCATACTCTCTGGCATCGCACTGCCATCGGCTTTTTGCAGAATGGGCGCCATCTTCTGCCCGATGAGTTTTTTTGGCATCTGCTCATCGTCATTGAGCATAACGATCAATTCAACCGGCAGGTTCTTTAAGCCAAAAATCATGCGTGCTTTCACGCAGAAAGGGCAGTGATCGTAGATGTAGAGTTTCATCCCGTTTCTCCTGTGTAAATCTAAGGGTGACAAAGGTCACCCTTTTTCCGGACGTGCGGGAAGTATGGAAGAGATCCTCCGAAGGGGCAAACTAGCTGCTGAAGATGATCGGTGCCACCGGGCGCGGCTGGAACTGCCACCACAATGCCAGCAGAGTGATGATGCCAACGCTGCTCAGCAACATCCAGGGCAGTTCAGGCAGAGCCAATTGCTGGCCCATGTCGAACATCCACCCACCACCGGAGTAACCAATCAGACCGCCGATAGCCAGACCTAAACGACTGAATCCCATGTAACTGCCCCGCGCGCGTGAACTGGCCAACGATGCGCTGAGCGTCTCGCGTGCCGGTTCGGCGATGATGGACCCCAGGTAGAACACGCCGATTAACAAAAACAGCGAAGGGAGAGATTGGGTCATGCCGACAGGCAGCAGGCTAAAGGTCATCAGGAATAAACCCGCCATAAGCCGGGTTTCCAGGCGGAAGCGTTTTTCGCTCCAGCGGGCCAGCGGATAGAGCAGGCTGAGCGACAGCATGGCTTCGATGGCGTACATCCATTTCACGGCGGCGGGCGCACCAGCCACCTGATTCACCATCACCGGCAGCATCAGCATGACCTGCACGGCCAGAATGTAGTAGCCGGTCAACGTCAGCACATAGAGGCGAAAACGTTTATCCTGCCAGACACGCTGCATACCTTCGCGCATCGCAATGCGTTCCGTTGAGATGCGCCACGCCGGTAGCCACACGGCGTTAAATATCGCCGCAGCGACAAACACCGCTGCACCCACCCAGCACACCAGGCGGAAATCCCACGCCAGCAACCAACTGCCAATCAGCGCCCCTAGCACCGCTCCCGCGCTGTCCTGCATCATCAGCAGCGAGAAGAAGCGACCGCGTTCACGAGCGCGCACCAGTTTTACCACCATGGCGCTGCGGGGCGGGTCAAACAAGGTGCCACCGAGGCCGGAAAGCAAACAGGCCAGCCACAGCATCCAGGGTTGATGCGCCAGCGCCATGCAGGCAAATCCGGCTGCGCGCATCAGCATGCCCGTCACAATCAGCGGACGTGCGCCAAAACGGTCCGCAATCGCGCCGCCGAAAATGCCTAGCCCCTGCTGTACAAATTGACGCAAACCCAGCGCGATACCCACCATTAACGCCGCCCAGCCCAGTTGCTCAACGAAATGGATAGAAATCAGTGGAAATACCACGAAAAAGCCTAACACTACCAACATGTTATCGACTAAGAGGAATGTTTTACCGAGGCGTCGTGCCCGCGCTACCCGAGACATGCTTAATCCTGAGCAAGAGAAGAGAAAAGTGACCAGTTGGTCTATTTTTCGCCTGCGCTGACGGGAAAGACAGCGTATCCAGGATGATATTTTTTCATCGAATCCGCAGAAAAATTAATCCTGGATAAGGATGAATTGCGTGGCAGGGGCTTGAGGGTTTTACCGTAGTGAAAGGGACGGTTATAGTGAGAAGTATCGCCTCAGGCGTACATCTTTCTTAAAGTTATGGATTTCAGGAGTCATGATGTTTGGCTATCGTTCTGCTGGACCCCGCGTGCGCCTGACTACCGATCGTTTGGTGGTCCGTTTAGTTCACGAGCGCGATGCCTGGCGATTGGCAGATTATTATGCAGAGAACCGCGTCTTTCTTAAACCCTGGGAGCCGGTGCGCGACGAGAGCCACTGCTATCCCTCGGGCTGGCAGGCACGCCTTGGACTGATCGCGGATATGCATAAACAGGGCTCTGCCTACTATTTTGTGCTGATGGACCCGGAAGAGCATGAAGTGCGCGGAGTGGCCAATTTTAGCAACGTGCTGCGCGGTTCATTTCACGCCTGTTACCTCGGTTATTCATTAGGCGAGAAGTGGCAGGGGCAAGGCATGATGTTTGAAGCGTTGCAGTCAGCGATTCGCTATATGCAACGACAGCAACGCATTCACCGCATTATGGCTAACTATATGCCGCATAATCAGCGCAGCGGTGATTTGCTGGCGCGTCTCGGATTCGAGAAAGAGGGTTATGCCAAAGATTACCTGCTGATTGATGGACGCTGGCAGGATCACGTGCTGACCGCGCTGACGTGGCAGGAGTGGACCGCGGATCGGCGTGGACAATAAAAGGAAAACCGCATGAAGATGGCTTTATCCGCGCAGGCGCTGCGTGTGATCGGTTGCCTGTTAGAGAAACAGGTCACCACTCCGGATCAATATCCGCTTTCCCTTAACGGCGTGGTCACCGCCTGTAATCAAAAATCCAACCGTGAACCGGTGATGAACCTGAGTGAAATGGAGGTGCAATCTCAGCTTGATGAACTGGTGAAAAAGCATCTTGCCACCTCCAATAACGGGTTCGGTCAACGCGTCAGTAAGTATGAACAGCGATTCTGTAACTCTGCATTCGGTAATTTGCAGCTTAACAGCGCAGAAGTGGCGGTGCTGACGCTACTGTTCTTACGCGGCGCACAGACGCCGGGTGAGCTGCGTACCCGCAGTGGACGTTTGCATGAGTTCAGCGATATGAATGAGGTCGAGCAAACGTTGAACGGCTTAATCACCCGTGATGACGGCCCGATGGTGGTGCGTCTGGCACGTGAGCCGGGTAAACGCGAAAGCCGTTATATGCATCTGTTCGGCGGCGATGTGGCTGAAGCACCCGCCGCGAGCACGGATGAGATGGACAGTGAAGATTTGGTCAGCCGGGTTGCGCAGTTGGAACAACAGGTGGCTCAGCTGCAATCCCAGCTGGAGCACCTGTTGCAGAAGGAGCAATAACATGACGCTACGTATCGGTATTGTTGGATTAGGCGGCATCGCGCAAAAAGCCTGGTTGCCCGTGTTGTCGCACGCCACCGACTGGCAGCTGGCAGGGGCGTTTTCGCCGAATCAGGCTAAAGCCCAGCCGATTTGCGACAGCTACCGCATGCCATATTTCCGTCAGCTGGACGCGCTGGCAGCCGCCAGTGATGCGGTCTTTGTGCACAGCAGCACCGCCAGTCATTTTGAAGTGGTGCAGGCGTTGCTGCTGGCGGGCAAAGATGTTTGCGTGGATAAACCATTAGCCGAAACCCTGCAGCAGGCGGAAGCGCTGGTGGCTTTAGCGGAGAAGCGCAAACGCAAACTGATGGTGGCGTTTAATCGTCGCTTTGCGCCACGCTATCAACAGTTGAAAGCGGAAATGCCGCGAGCGGCTTCACTGCGTATTGAGAAGCATCGTGCGGATAGCGTGGGTCCACAGGATCTGCGTTTCACTTTGTTGGATGACTACCTGCACGTGGTGGATACAGCGCTGTGGCTGGCAGGGAGCAAACTGACGCGTGAGCAGGGCTTTATTGAAACTAACGAGGAGGGGGCGATGCTGTATGCCGAGCATCACTTCTCGGCGGGGGCACTGCAAATCACCACCAGCATGCATCGTCGCGCGGGCACGCAGCGCGAGGTGGTGAGCGCCATCTGCGACGGTGACTACATCGAAATTAATGAGATGCGTGACTGGCAGCAGGAGAACCTCGGCGGCTTACGCACCGATCCGGTAGCCTCCTGGCAAAGCCATCTTGCTCAGCGTGGTTTCAGCGGTGCGGCACAGCATTTTATCCAGTGCGTACAAAATCAGACGATGCCTGAAACCAGCGGTGAACAGGCGCTGGCAGCGCAGCGTCTGGTGGAAAAACTGTGGCGCGATGCCGAACAGGAATAACCCCTTGTAACACTCAATGCTGGTCATTTCCCGCCGTGGCAGTAGACTATCGCCGGACATCAGCAGATGTCCGCGCTAAGTTGCTCATTTATCCGACACTTTTCAGGATGCGCCACTCAAAATGAATTTGTTGAAATCGCTGGCTGCGGTCAGTTCGATGACCCTTTTTTCCCGCGTGCTGGGCTTTGCCCGTGATGCCATAGTGGCACGCGTTTTCGGTGCCGGTATGGCCACCGATGCCTTCTTCGTGGCCTTTAAACTGCCCAATCTGCTGCGCCGTATCTTTGCGGAAGGCGCCTTTTCTCAGGCGTTTGTGCCCATTCTTGCCGAATACAAAAGCAAGCAGGGAGAAGAGGCCACACGCGTATTTGTGGCCTACGTTTCCGGTTTGCTGACGCTGGTGCTGGCGGTGGTGACGGTGCTCGGCATGATTGCCGCGCCCTGGGTGATTATGGTCACTGCGCCCGGATTTGCTGATACCGCCGATAAATTCGCGCTGACCAGTTCGCTACTACGCGTTACCTTTCCTTATATTCTGCTGATCTCCCTGGCGTCGCTGGCCGGTGCGATACTCAACACCTGGAATCGTTTCTCGGTTCCGGCATTTGCGCCGACGTTATTAAACATCAGCATGATTGGCTTTGCGGTGTTTGCTGCCCCGCATTTCCATCCACCGGTGATGGCGCTGGCATGGGCTGTGGTGGTCGGTGGGGTGTTGCAACTGTTCTACCAACTGCCGCACTTGAAGAAAATCGGCATGCTGGTGTTGCCGCGCCTCAACCTGCGTGACGCCGGCGTATGGCGCGTCATGCGCCAAATGGGACCGGCGATTCTTGGCGTATCGGTGAGCCAAATATCCCTGATCATCAACACCATTTTCGCCTCATTCCTCGTCTCGGGTTCAGTGTCGTGGATGTACTATGCTGACCGTTTGATGGAGTTCCCGTCGGGCGTATTGGGTGTCGCACTGGGCACGATTTTGCTGCCATCGTTAGCGAAGAGTTTCGCCAGCGGCAATCATGATGAGTACTCGCGTCTGATGGATTGGGGCCTGCGCCTCTGCTTCCTGTTGGCCCTGCCGAGCGCTGTTGCCCTCGGCATCCTCTCTGGCCCACTGACCGTGGCGCTGTTCCAGTACGGTAAATTCACCGCGTTCGATGCCGCCATGACGCAGCGTGCGCTGGTGGCGTATTCGGTAGGATTGATGGGGCTGATTGTGGTCAAAGTGCTGGCGCCCGGATTCTATTCGCGTCAGGACATTAAGACCCCGGTGAAGATTGCGATTGTGACGCTGATCATGACGCAGGTGATGAACCTGGCGTTTATCGGCCCGCTCAAACATGCCGGATTGTCGTTGTCGATTGGATTAGCGGCTTGTTTGAATGCCGCGCTGCTGTACTGGCAATTACGTAAACAGGATATCTTCCAGCCGCAGCCGGGTTGGTTTAGCTTCCTGGTGCGTCTGATGATTGCGGTTGTGGTCATGGCAGCAGCGCTGCTGGGCATTCTGCATGTGATGCCGGCCTGGGAAGAAGGGCAGATGTGGTGGCGGTTACTGCGTCTGGCTGCAGTCTGTGCTATTGGCGGTGGTGCTTACTTTGTCATGCTGGGTCTGTTGGGCTTCCGCCCGAGAGATTTTGCCCGCCGCACGCTGGCATAAAAAAATCCCGCCTCGGCGGGATTTTTCTTTATTAACCTTTGCGTCTGAGCGTCGACTGACCTTTGCCTAATCCATCGGGACCGTAAAACGCCTGAGTCTGGTGCGGTTTCAGTACCGAGAGCGCATCATTGGTGAAGCTGATTTGATGCTGCAGCAGAATACCGTTATGAGTGTTGGTATCGCGCAAACGGCGGGTATGCTGCTGAATGCTCTGCCAGCGGCGTTCACGATCGCTGTGACCATCATAGGGCGCCTGAGTACCGAGTGATTTTTCGGTATTTCGGCGCATGTCGTCCAGATAATTCAACGTCGTCAGCAGCGCGCTTTTATCTTCTGATATGCGCTGCAACAGGTTGCCATTAACCTGGCCGGCAGACAGTTGCTGTTGCTCTTCATCCATCACCACAGTGAGTGAAGCCAGCACGTCCTGCATTTTATCTAAGGTGGTCAGCAGATTGTCCATTGGGATTAGTTACCCTCTAAATACGCCTTGGTATCGGCGATCAGCGCGTCGGCGATCTTACCGGTATCCATTTTCAGTTCGCCATTACGAATAGCGGTTTTCAGTTGTTCAACACGTGCAGTGTTGATGTCTTTGCTGCCCGGCTGCATTAACTGCGCCTGAGCCGTGCTCAACTTCACTTCGGCACCGCTTTCGCTGGTGCTGGCGTTGGTTGAAGCAGTCACGTTTTGGCGCACCTTGCCGTTGTTATCGTTGGTGTCGCGGGATTGTACAGTGCTCACCGGAATTAAAGGCTGCGTTCTGTCGATGCTCATGGTCGTGCTCCTGTAAGGTCAGCTGAGGGTCAGTCAACTGAGTCAGCATAGGGTAATGTCTGTGTTGATATCTCTATCGGCAGAACAACAAGGTTCTTTAACGCTTTATAGCGATATCAGAATATTCCCATCCGCGTCGACGCGCCCACTGACAACCTGACCATTTCCCATGCGCACGCGCACCATTTGTGCCGCGCTGGCGTTGTTCAGCGCACGTCCTTCGCTACTGGCATTAAACCCGTTTCCGCTGGCTACCACCATCACATTTTGTCCTGCTTTGACCCGCCAGGGCTGACGCAGCATCATTGCGGTCACCGGCTGTCCAGGCGGGATATCGCGCAGCGCAATCGCATCGGTCACGCTGTTGTTATCGAACAGGGCTCGCGGAGGCAGTTCATCCAGACGCCCGGTCTCGAGACGGAAATCATTCGGGTCGAGGGTACTGCCACGGGCGACCTGACGGCTGGCAACTAAATACTGACCGGTCACCTGTACCTGAACTTGCAGGAAACGACGATTCTGATCGCAACTGGCGGCAATGCTGAGATTACCCCACTGGCGGCTGTTGCCCGGCAGTTGTAACGCCGGTGCCTCGCAGGTCGGCCACTGCTCTTTGGGTGTGCGCACCACCACGGTCATCCCCGCGGCATGTTGCGGATCGCGCGCTTTAAAAAACTGCGTTAACTGTGCGGTCAGGTCCGCCGCATGGCCGGGCAGCGCGAAGGCCAACAACAACGTGGCCAGCAAAGATAAAGAACTGCGCATAAACGCCTCCTGTCGAGAAGATGGCCTGAGTCTACTCTTCGCGCGAAAAATTCAATGTCAAAAATAGCCGTGATTTTTGCTGCTATTCAGACGATCGCCCTTGCATTTGTCCACTTAAGCTGTCAGCTCGAAATTCTCATTCGCGGAGGAAGCATGCTCGACAAACTCGATGCCGCGCTGCGATTTGGTACAGAAGCGTTAAATCTGCGTGCTCAGCGCCAGGAAATCCTGGCGTCCAATATTGCCAACGCCGATACCCCGGGCTACCAGGCGCGGGATATCGACTTTGCCAGCCAGCTGAGCAAGGTGATGGAAAATGGTCGCGCGGAGGGGAGCAGCATGGCGCTGAAAGTCACCTCTTCACGCCACATCGCTGCTGAAACCAACTCTCAGCCATCCATGGGCCTGATGTACCGCATTCCCGATCAACCTGCCGCGGATGGCAACACCGTGGATATGGATCGTGAACGTACCCAGTTTGCTGATAACAGCCTGAAATACCAAACCGATCTCACCCTCATCAGTAGCCAAATCAAAGGCATGATGAGCGTTCTGCAGGGGCAATAACCATGGCATTGCTGAATATTTTTGATATCGCCGGTTCTGCGATGACCGCGCAATCACAGCGCCTCAACGTCAGTGCCAGTAACCTGGCCAACGCCGACAGCGTCACCGGGCCGGATGGCCAGCCTTATGTGGCAAAACAGGTGATATTCCAGACCGATGCCGCTCCTGGCGCGGCGACCGGTGGCGTCAAAGTCGCGGGCGTGGTGAACGATCCTACCCCGGCCAAATTAGTGTATGACCCCGGTAATCCGATGGCGGATGAGAAGGGTTACGTCAAGATGCCAAACGTCGATGTCGTATCAGAAACCGTCAACACCATGTCAGCGTCCCGCAGTTATCAGGCCAACGTCGAAGTGTTGAACACGGTGAAATCAATGATGATGAAAACCCTGACGATGGGTCAATAACGGAGCACGAACATGAGCGTAGCAGTCGGCGTTAATGCCAATCTTGACCCAACGGTACTGAGTTCGTCCAGTTCAACAGGGACGGGAAACAGTGCTCAGGACTTGCAGAACCAGTTCCTGACCATGCTGGTGACGCAGTTGCAGAACCAGGATCCCACCAACCCAATGGACAACAGCCAGCTCACCACTCAGCTGGCGCAGATTAACACCCTGAGCGGCATTGAGAAGCTGAATACCACATTGGGTTCTATCTCTGGTCAGCTCACCACCAGCCAGTCACTGCAGAGTACGACGCTGATTGGGCATGGTGTGATGATTGATGGCAGCCAGATCCTGGTGGGCAGTGGTACCACGACACCTTTCGGTGTGGAGTTGAGTACAGCCTCTACCGCCACCACCGCGACCATCAAAGATTCGAACGGCACTGTGGTTCGCACTGTCGATTTGGGCGCATTGACGTCCGGCGTTCACGCCTTCTCTTGGGACGGCAAAGATGCGAATGGCACGACAGTGGCTGATGGTAAATATTCTGTATCAATTGCCGCCAGTAATGGCAGCACACAATTGGTGGCACAACCGCTTAATTACGCTTACGTGAATGGCGTGAGTACGGTGGATAACACCTCAAAACTGGACCTCGGCACCATGGGCTCCGCCACTCTTGATGAAGTTCGTCAGATTCTCTAATTCAATTTTAGCAGGAGACACGTTATGTCTTTTTCTCAAGCTGTCAGTGGTATGAATGCGGCCTCCAGTAACCTGGATGTCATTGGTAACAACATCGCCAACTCCGCGACCGCGGGTTTCAAATCCAGCACCATTTCGTTCGCGGATATGTTTGCTGGTTCAAATATCGGTATGGGTACCAAGGTCGCTGCGGTTATTCAGAACTTCAACGACGGTACCACGACCTCAACCAGCCGTGGTCTGGACGTGGCACTGAGCGGTAACGGTTTCTTCCGAATGACCGATGCCGCGGGTAGCGTGTACTACTCTCGTAACGGTCAGTTCACGCTGGATGCCAACCGTAACCTGGTGAACACTCAGGGCATGAGCGTGACCGGCTATCCGGCAACCGGTACCCCGCCGACCATTCAGACGGGTGCAAACCCGGTGGCATTGAGCGTACCGACGACGCAGATGTCGGCGCGCGCGACCACGACCGCCGGTTTGGTGTCTAACCTGAACTCCACAGATAGCGTGCCAACAGTGGCAACCTTCAGCTCGTCAGACGTCGATAGCTACAACGCCAAAAGCACCGTCACTGTGTATGACTCACAGGGTAACGATCATGCTCTCGACCTCTATTATGTGAAAACCAGTGATAACAACTGGGATGTGCACGCGATTGATTCCACGACTGGAGCGTCGGCAGGTGATTTCTCCATGACCTTTGACTCCAACGGTAAGCTGCAATCTATCACAAGCGGCGGGACAACCACCGCAGGCGCAACCACTGTTGGCTTGACTATTCAGGGAGCTAATGGTGCTGCGGCTAATCAGGCCATCACGTTGAGCGTACTTGGAAGCCAGCAACAAAACACCGGCACCACGTCATTCGGAAACCCAACGCAGGATGGTTATGCGCCGGGCGACCTGACCAGCTACGCCATCAACGATGACGGCACCATTACCGGTACCTATTCGAACCAGAAAACTCAGCTGCTGGGTCAAATCGTTCTGGCCAGCTTCTCTAACCCGGAAGGCCTGCAGTCAGAAGGCGATAACGTCTGGTCTGCGACCAACTCTTCGGGTCAGGCAGCTATCGGTTTGGCTAACACCGGCACTTACGGTTCACTGACTTCAGGTGCACTGGAAGCCTCCAACGTCGATCTGAGTAAAGAGCTGGTCAACATGATCGTTGCACAACGTAACTATCAGGCGAACAGCCAGACGATTAAAACGCAGGATCAGATCCTCAACACCCTGATCAACTTACGTTAATTCGCTAACGGGATTGCATTATGGATCACGCAATATATACCGCGATGGGCGCCGCCAGTCAGACGATGGAACAACAATCGGTGACCGCCAGCAACCTCGCCAACGCCTCAACGCCGGGCTTCCGCGCCCAGCTCAACGCGTTGCGCGCGGTGCCGGTCAACGGCTGGTCGCTGCCGACGCGCACCTTAGTGGCTGCCTCAACGCCGGGTGCCGATATGACGCCAGGCGCCATGGACAACACCGGACGCCCGCTCGATGTGGCGGTACAGCAAGATGGCTGGCTGGCGGTGCGTACCGCTGACGGTTCTGAAGCCTATACCCGCAACGGCAACATGCAGATCAGCTCGACCGGTATTTTGACCATTCAGGGCAATCCCGTGATGGGCGATGGCGGTCCAATCGCCATTCCACAAGGCTCCGAGCTGACTATCGCGGCTGACGGTACCATCACCTCGCGTAATGCGGGTGATGCGCCAAACGCCACGGTACAGATTGGCAAGCTGAAGCTGGTTAAGGCCACGGGCAAAGAGTTACAGCGCGGTGACGACGGTATGTTCCGTCCAACCCAGGCGACGCAGGCGACACGCGGTGCGGCTTTAGCCCCTGATGCAACGGTCGCGGTCATGCCAGGCGTGCTGGAAGGCAGCAATGTTAAGCCAGTGGAAACCATGGTCGACATGATCGCCAACGCCCGACGTTTCGAGATGCAGATGAAAGTCATTACTAACGTCGATGAAAACGAACAAAAAGCCAATCAACTGCTCAACATGAGCAGCTAAGGCGTAAGGAAAACAACATGATTCGTTCTTTATGGATCGCTAAAACCGGCCTTGACGCCCAGCAAACCAATATGGACGTCATTTCGAACAACCTTGCGAACGTTTCAACCAACGGGTTTAAACGTTCGCGTGCCGTGTTCGAAGATCTGATGTATCAGACGCTGCGTCAGCCGGGCACGCAGTCATCGGAACAGACCACATTGCCTTCAGGCTTGCAGATTGGTACCGGTGTGCGCCCAGTGACCACCGAGCGTCTGCATACCCAGGGCAACCTGTCGCAGACCAGCAACTCAAAAGACGTGGCGATCAACGGTCAGGGTTATTTCGAAGTGCAGATGCCAGACGGTACCTCTTCATATACGCGTGACGGTTCATTCCAGGTAGATCAGAACGGTCAGCTGGTGACCAACGCCGGCTATCCGGTTCAGCCTGGGATCACTATTCCGGCGAACGCCACCAGCATCACCATCTCGCGTGACGGTGTGGTGAGCGTGACGCAGCAGGGGCAGACCAACCCAGCGCAGGTGGGACAGTTGACGCTGAGCACCTTTATGAACGATGCGGGCCTCGATAGTCTGGGTGAAAACCTCTATCAGGAAACGCAGGCATCCGGTGCGGCGACGCAGAGTACGCCAGGGCAGAACGGCGCTGGTTTGCTGTATCAGGGTTATGTTGAAACCTCTAACGTCAACGTGGCGGAAGAGTTGGTCACCATGATTCAGACGCAGCGTGCTTATGAAATCAACAGCAAAGCGATCACCACCTCTGATCAGATGCTGCAGAAATTAACCCAGGTTTAATCTGGGGCCGTTGGGCCAGCCTGGCTGGCCCGATTAAGAACATGAATAAGGTCAGAACTCCGTGGCGAAGCAAGTGATTCTCAAGCCTGGGCATTGGTTAGTAGCCACGCTGCTACTGACATTAAACGGTTGTGCGTTAGTCCCGCGTACGCCTCTGGTGCAGGGTGCCACAACGGCAGAACCCACGCCTTCCGCACCGCCAGTGGTAAACGGTTCCATTTTCCAGGGCGTTGCGCCACTGAACTATGGCTATCAGCCGCTGTTCGAAGACCGCCGTCCACGTAACATTGGCGATACTCTGACGATTACGCTGCAAGAAAATGTCAGCGCCAGCAAAAGTTCTTCAGCCAATGCGAGCCGCGATGGCAGCAACAGCTTTGGCGTGAGCACTGTGCCAACCGGCCTGAGCGGTCTGGTCGGCGCCGCCGGTGAGAAAGCCGGACTGGATGCCAATGGCAAAAATGACTTCGCTGGCAAAGGTGGCGCAACGGCCAATAACACCTTTACCGGTACCATCACCGTCACCGTGAATCAGGTGTTGTCGAATGGCAACCTGCGCGTGGTCGGTGAGAAACAGATCGAAATTAACCAGGGAACCGAATTTATTCGCTTCTCCGGTGTGGTTAACCCACGCACCATCAGCGCCAGCAACGCCGTGTTGTCAACGCAGGTGGCCGATGCACGTATTGAGTATGTCGGAAACGGGTATATCAATGAGGCGCAAACCATGGGCTGGTTCCAGCGTTTCTTCCTGAACGTGTCGCCGATGTAATCGAGGTAATGATGAAAATGAACACTCTGCTGCGTCTGAGCCTAAGCCTGCTGCTCGGTGTCAGTCTGATGGCCCAGGCTGACCGCATTCGCGATCTGACATCCGTGCAGGGCGTGCGCGAAAACCAGCTGATCGGCTACGGCCTGGTGGTGGGGCTTGATGGGACAGGTGACCAGACAACACAAACCCCGTTTACCACCCAGACGGTAAGCAACATGCTGTCGCAGCTCGGTATCACCGTGCCCACCGGCACCAATATGCAGCTGAAAAACGTGGCGGCGGTGATGGTCACGGCGAAGCTGCCGTCGTTTGCGCGGCAGGGGCAGAATATTGACGTGGTGGTCTCTTCGCTGGGTAACGCCAAAAGCCTGCGCGGTGGCACGCTGTTAATGACGCCGATGAAAGGGGTCGATAACCAGGTGTATGCGCTGGCGCAGGGAAATATTCTGGTGGGCGGTGCAGGTGCATCTGCAGGCGGCAGCAGTGTGCAGGTTAACCAGCTAAACGGTGGCCGCATTACTAATGGTGCAACGGTAGAGCGCGAGCTGCAAAGTAACTTTGGCAGCCAAAACACCATCAATCTCCAACTGAATACTGAAGATTTCACCATGGCGCAGCGTATTGCCGATGCGATTAATAGCCGTGGCGTGGGTTCAGCGCAGCCACTTGATGCGCGTACCGTGCAGATTCGCGTTTCACCCAACAACAGTTCACAGGTGCGCCTGCTGTCAGAAATCCAGAATATAGACGTTTCCGTGCCGGTTGAAGATGCCAAAGTCATCATCAACTCGCGTACCGGTTCGGTGGTCATGAACCGCGAGGTGACGCTCAATACCTGTGCTGTGGCGCAAGGCAACTTGTCGGTGACAGTGAATCAGCAGCAGAACGTCAGCCAGCCGAACACGCCGTTCGCCGGTGGACAAACCGTGGCGACTACGCAGACGCAGATCGACTTGCGCCAGAGCGGCGGAGCCTTGCAGCGTGTTAACGCCAGCGCCAACCTTAATAACGTGGTCCGTGCACTTAACGCCCTGGGCGCAACGCCGATTGAGCTGATGTCGATTCTGCAGTCGATGCAAAGTGCAGGCTGTCTGCGCGCCAAACTGGAAATCATCTGATGACCGATACGCAATCGCTGATGAGTGCGGCCTATGACAGCCGCTCACTGAACAACCTGAAACGCGAAGCAGCCGCCGACCCGAAAGGGAAGGCGCTGCAGGTGGCAAAACAGGTTGAGGGAATGTTCGTACAGATGATGTTGAAGAGCATGCGTGAAGCGTTGCCGCAGGATGGCATCTTCAGCAGCGACTCAACGAAGATGTACACCTCAATGTACGATCAGCAGATTGCGCAGGAAATCGGTAAACGCGGGCTGGGTATGGCGGATTTGATCGTCAAACAGATGCAGCCCGCGCAAGAGCCTGATGAAACCGCTGGCACGGTACCGATGAAGCTGGATAACAGCTTCATTTATAGCAATCTGCCTTCCAACCAACTGGAGCAGATGGTACGCAAAGCGGTGCCGCGTCTGCCGGTCTCGCCGTCCAGTTTCCCAGCGGATAGCAACGACTTTATTGCCCAGTTATCCCAACCCGCGCAGGCCGCGAGTCAGCAGAGTGGTATTCCTCATCACTTGATCCTTGCCCAGGCGGCGCTGGAATCGGGCTGGGGTCAGCGCCAGATCCTGACGCGTGACGGCAAGCCGAGCTACAACGTGTTTGGCATCAAGGCCGGTGGTGACTGGAAGGGCGCAACCACCGACATCATGACCACCGAATATGAAGGTGGCGTGGCGAAGAAAGTGCGTGCCACCTTCCGTGTGTATGGTTCCTATATGGAAGCACTCAGCGACTACGTCAAACTGCTGTCCAATAACCCGCGCTATGCCGCCGTTGCCAATGCCGCAACGCCGGAGCAGGGCGCACGAGCCCTGCAGGCAGCGGGCTACGCCACCGATCCGAAATATGCGCAGAAATTGGTGGGAATGATCCAGCAATTCAAAAACATGGGCGAGAAAGTCGTGAAGGCGTACAGCCAGGATATCACCGATTTGTTCTGATTTTTTACCTCAAGTTTCACTTAAGCACGCCGATAACCATCATAAGCTGCGGGCGTTTTAGCCCGCCCAATCGCACTGATGACTGCCAGCCCGGTTAACGGGAAATAAAGGAACCGAGATGTCCAGCATAATTAACTCAGCGATGAGTGGGCTGAGCGCCGCACAGGCCGCATTAAGCACCACCAGTAATAACATCAGCAACTACACGGTAGCGGGTTACTCACGTCAGACAGCTATTTTGGCTCAGGCAAACAGCACTCTGCAGGGAAACAGTTACTATGGTAATGGTGTGACGCTTTCCGGTGTACAGCGTGAATATGATGATTTCATTACCGCTCAGTTGCGGAGTTCAAGTGCTAACTATAGCGCGGTGAATACTCAATATAACCAGATTTCTAACATCGATGACTTGCTGTCAACGTCGACGACTAGCTTGTCCACGTCGATTCAAAGCTTTTTCACCAACGTCTCGAACGTGGTCAGTAACGCTAACGATCCCTCAGCGCGTCAGTCAATGCTGAGCTATGCACAGGGCTTAGTGAATCAGTTCCAGACGACTGCACAGTACCTGACCAATATGCAAAACAGTGTCAACACTGATATCACGTCAAGCGTTGACCAAATAAACACATATACCAGTCAGATCGCGGACCTTAACACACAGATTGCCAAACTCACCACTGGTGGTGGTGCTGCGCCTAATAACTTGCTGGATCAGCGTGATCAGTTAGTTAACAACCTTAATGATATTGTCGGTGTGACGGTTTCACAGCAGGATGGTAGTTATATAGTCGCAATGGGCAGCACCACGCTGGTTAACGGCAGAAATGCTACGAGTTTGGTGGCAATGCCTTCAAGTGCTGATAGCTCGCGTCTGACCGTAGGCTATGTCGATAAACAGGCTGGTAATGTAGAGATTCCAGAGAAAACCCTCACCACAGGTTCGTTAGGCGGATTACTCAGCTTCCGTTCTCAGGATCTGGATGCTGCACAAAACCAGCTAGGCCAGCTAGCAGCTGCTTTTAGTACCAGTTTCAACACGGTGCATAAACAAGGTTATGACACTAATGGTGATGCGGGCACTGACTTCTTCACTATCGGCTCGCCAACCGTCACCAGTAATAGTAAAAACACCTCCACTGCCAGTATTTCCGCGGCATGGACAGATTCCAGCGCCCTTAAAGCCTCAAATTATACAGTGACTTTCGACGGCACCGATTGGTCAGTCACGCGTCTTTCTGACAATGTCAAAGTCACACCAACCCAGGATACGGATGGCAGTGGCAATACGACGCTCAGCTTCGATGGCGTTGAATTGACCGTGAGTGGTAGCGCTAATGCCAAAGATAGTTTCCTGATAAAACCGGTACAAAACGTCATCAGTGGGATGTCGGTAGCGATAACAGATGAGTCGCAGATAGCCGCAGCTGCAAGCGCGAATAGTGGTGAAAGTGATAACACGAATGCACAGAAACTACTGGATTTGCAGGATGCCAAACTGATCAATGGCAACGCGACTATTGCACAGGCTTACGCCAGTATTGTGAGTTCTGTGGGAAACAAAACAAGTACCCTGGAGACGGCAAGCACAACACAGCAAAATGTCGTGACGCAATTGAGCGACCGTCAACAATCAGTTTCGGGTGTAAACCTGGATGAAGAATACGCTAATCTGACGAAATATCAGCAATTTTACATGGCCAATGCACAGGTACTGCAAACCGCTAGTACCATCTTTAACGCGCTGCTCGGTATTCGCGGCTAAGCATAGAGGATAACAATTATGCGTCTTAGTACCACGATGATTTTTAACCAGCAGGTGCGAGGTATCACTGAATCGCAATCTTCATGGTTAAAAGTGGGAGCTCAACTCTCGAGCGGTCGTCGAGTCACCAATCCGTCAGACGATCCCATCGCGGCATCACGTGCCGTAGTATTAGCCCAATCACAAGCTAAAAGTAGTCAGTACGCTACCGCGCGCAGTTTTGCTAACCAAAGTTTGTCGATGGAGGAGAATGTGCTGTCGAGCGTCACAACGAGTGTCACCAAAGCGCAGGAAATTATCGTTGCATCCTCCACGGGGACGCTTAGCGATGATGACCGTTTGGCGTACGCTACTCAGCTGCAGGGCATACGCGATGACATTCTTAGCCAGGCAAACAGTAAAGATGGAAATGGTCGTTATATTTTTGCCGGATATAAAACGGATTCCGCGCCTTTTACCGATACAAGCGGTACCGTCAGTTACGTAGGAGGCACTGACCCGATCACGCAAAAGGTTGATGAAAGCCGCAGCATCACTGTCGGCGATACCGGTATTACAGCATTTATGTCGATAAGCAGTAATGCGACACCTGAACCTGATGGAACCCCTAGTGAAACTAACCTGTTCACTATGCTCGATTCAGCCATTGCCGCACTAAAGGTACCACAGCAGGACGCTGATGATGCCACCAAACAAGATTTTGCCGATACCATGAACAAAACGAACCGTGGTCTGAACAATTCACTGAATAACGTGCTTACGGTGCGTTCAAAGGTGGGTACTCAGATGGCTGAGC
This sequence comes from Pantoea sp. Seng, assembly GCF_009829935.1. Lineage (NCBI taxonomy): Bacteria > Pseudomonadati > Pseudomonadota > Gammaproteobacteria > Enterobacterales > Erwiniaceae > Pantoea > Pantoea sp. Seng. The sequence goes on from NZ_SZZV01000001.1 coordinate 244,199, forward strand.
TCGACTCGCTGGACACTCAGGGGGATGACCGCGATTTGATCATGAGCTCCCAGATGACTGATTTGGTCGATGTTGATTACACCTCAGCAATTTCAAGTTACACCATGAAACAAGCTGCTCTGCAAGCGTCTTACAAGACATTTACTGATATGTCGCAGATGTCACTGTTCCAGCTGAATTCATAAGATCTGACTTGAAAATTTGAGCGTGCTTAAACCGGGCGCGCTTAGTTTCTCCCACCGCCTTTAGGGGCCGTGGGATTTTTTTTGCCTGTCATTTCGTCGCACCGTTCATCGCGGCACCTGCGGAGCCGCGGTCTGTTTGTGTACTCTGCCAGATCACCACCTCTTCGCACCTGCCTCCTGCGGCGCAGCGGTCGGTTTTTCTACTCTGCCAGATCATCACCAGTCATTGCGGCAGAGCAGGATCGACAGGCAATAAAAAACCCCGAACCAGTCGGGGTTTTGTTAACGCTGATTAGCGACTAAGACTTAAACGCTTTCCGGACGTGTTGCCGGTGCCGTCGCCTGATGCGTGGCGCTATGGCCGCCCGCAGAGCCACGGCCTTCGAAGTCAAACGGTGGGCGAACCCAATCGCTGTGACGAACGACTTCTGGCTCCCATGCCGGAGCAGGTGCTTTGGTCATTGGCGCCGTGGCGTGGTGCTTCCAGCGGGTATCAGCGTTGCTCACTGCGGTATCACGTGCAGCAACAGGAGCATGCGGTTCAGTAACCGGTGCAGCAAGCGCTTCAGCAGCCACGGGTGCAGCCAGTGCTTCTTCCACTTGCGCCGCAACAGCAGGCTCAACGTCAGCAGGCGCTTGCTCAGCCGCTGCAACAGCAGGCTGAACTTCAGCAGGCGCTTGCTCAGCCGCTGCAACAGCAGGCTGAACTTCAGCAGGCGCTTGCTCAGCCGCTGCAACAGCAGGCTGAACTTCAGCAGGCGCTTGCTCAGCCACGGCTTCGCTTACCTGTGGTGCGGTAATTTCCGCAGCAGGGACTTCTTCAGCTGGTGTCACTTCAGTAGCAGAAACTGTCTCAGTCGATGCAGGCGCCGCAGCCGGTGCCACTTCAGACGATGCAGCAGCAACTTCCGCAGCGGGTGCAACTTCAGCCTGAATATCTTCAACTTCATCAGCGATGACTGTGTCAGCCGGTGCCGTTGTCACTTCATCGGCCGGTACGGCTTCAGCAGCGGTTTGTTGTGCAATCTGCTCAACAGCGGCAGAAATCACGGCAGGCTCTTCGTTAACAGGCGCAGCGACTGGGGTCAGGTCATCGGTGTTCACCACCGGCACTTCAGTGTGTGCCTGTGGCTCAGACTGATGAACAGCCTCTTGCGCTGCTGGCTGAGTAACCTGTTCTGCTGCTGCCGCAACCGGCAGTGCGTCCGCTTCACCGGTATGTTGATAGCTGTAATCAGGCATTTCGTTCAGCGCTTCCTGAGAGGAGAACTGATCGTGGGCCTGGGCAACCGGGTAGGTAATCCAGACTTTGCCGGATGCCATCTCTGGAGAAGAGGCAGCCGATTCCAGCGGCATGGCAGATTGGGTTGGGTAACGCTCATCGCGGTAGCGACGACGACGTTGGCCGCTCACGCGCAGATGACGTGGTGAACGACGTGAGCGACGCGGCATGTTGGCGCTATCACGGTTCTCGTTATCATCCTGTTCATCCTGAGCGACTTCAGATTGCTCATTGAATGCAGTGCGCTGTGCATTTTCCACAACCGCTTCCGTGGCTGCTGGTGCTGAGATGGCTGCCGCCACTTCGCCAGTATCATCCACGCGCACGCGCTGGGTCAGTTGACGCTGTTTACGGCGTGGCATGACCTGCACACGTTCTTCTTCCTGCGCAACGTTTTCATCAGTGATTTCGGTCTGAGCAATGGTTTCAGCGGCTTTTTGATCCTGCTGCTGATTACGTTTCTCATCCTGACGACGACGCTGGCGTTCAGCTCGCTGCTCACGACGCTGTTGCTGCTGCTCATCACGCTGCTGCAGCTGCTCATCGGTCAGCGCTGGACGTTCACCACGAGGCTCGTTCTGACGTTTGTTACGGCGATTGTCCTGATTGTCACGCGGCTCGCGGGCTTCACGTGGTTCACGCGATTCGCGTGGCTCACGCGCTTCACGCGGTTCACGGCCTTCGCGACCCTGAGCATTTTCACCGTTGCGCGGAGTGCGATCGCGACGATTATTGCTACGACGGTTGTTACGGCGGTCGCCACGCTGCTGATTATTCTCACTTTCAGCGGCTTTCTCTTCTGGTTTAGCTTCAACAGGTGCAGCAGCAGGCGCATCGCCAGCAAACAGTTTTTTCAAACCGCCTAACAGGCGAGCGACAAAGCCAGTGCTGGCAACGGCAGGTGCCGCGGCGGCAGCTGCCGGTTTTGCATCCGCTTTAACCGCACTACGGCTCTCTTTTTCCACTTCAACCGGCGCAGGCGGCGCATCAGGCATCACAAAGGCGGCCAGGGCTGGCTGCTCAGGACGACGACGTTCGGCATGCTCTTCTTCCGAAGGCAGCGCCATTTCGGCTTCATGCAGTTTCGGCAGGTGGTAAGACAGTGTCTGCGTCTCTTCGCCTTTGCGCACGCGCAGCACAGAGTAATGTGGCGTTTCCATCTGATCGTTTGGCACGATGATGGCACGCACGCCACCCTGGCGTTTCTCGATCGCACTGACTGCATCACGCTTTTCGTTCAGCAGGTAAGAGGCGACGGGCACCGGTACAATCGCATGCACTTCTTTGGTGTTGTCTTTCAGCGCTTCTTCTTCAATCAGACGCAAGATAGACAGCGAGAGCGATTCGTTATCACGGATGGTGCCGGTGCCGCTACAGCGTGGGCAGACGTGATGGCTGGATTCACCCAATGATGGGCTAAGACGCTGACGCGACATTTCCAGCAGACCGAAACGCGAAATGTGACTGATTTGAATACGTGCACGATCCTGACGAACCGCTTCACGCAGACGGTTTTCAACCGCGCGCTGGTGTCGAACCGGTGTCATGTCGATGAAGTCGATGACAATCAGGCCGCCGAGGTCGCGCAGGCGCAGCTGACGAGCGATTTCATCAGCCGCTTCGAGGTTAGTATTGAATGCCGTCTCTTCGATGTCGCCACCGCGTGTTGCACGGGCGGAGTTGATATCGATGGCGGTCAGCGCTTCGGTGCTATCGATAACAATTGAGCCACCGGAAGGCAAGCGCACTTCGCGCTGGAATGCCGATTCAATCTGCGACTCAATTTGGTAGTGGCTGAACAGTGGAATTTCACCGGTGTACAGTTTGATTTTGCTGCTGAAGTCCGGGCGTCCGAGCGCAGCAATATGCTGACGGGCCAGCTCCAGCACTTTCGGGTTATCGATGAGAATCTCACCAATATCCTGACGCAGATAGTCGCGGAAGGCACGTACAATGACGTTGCTTTCCTGGTGGATCAGGAAGGGGGCAGGGCGGCTATCAGCGGCTTTTTTGATCGCTTCCCAGTGCTTCAGTCGGAAACTCAGGTCCCACTGCAGCGATTCGGCAGATTTGCCAACGCCTGCGGTACGCACGATCAAACCCATACCGTCTGGCAGTTCCAGTGCGGACAGCGCTTCCTTCAGTTCGGTGCGATCGTCACCTTCAATACGGCGGGAAATACCCCCGGCACGCGGGTTATTCGGCATCAGGACTAAATAGCTACCGGCCAGAGAAATGAAGGTGGTTAAGGCTGCACCTTTATTTCCACGCTCCTCTTTATCGATTTGCACGATAACTTCCTGACCTTCACGCAGCACCTCTTTGATGTTAGGACGGCCATGTGCGTTGTAATTAGCAGGGAAGTATTCGCGGGAAATTTCTTTCAGAGGGAGGAAACCGTGACGTTCAGCACCGTAATCGACAAATGCCGCTTCGAGGCTGGGTTCAACACGGGTGATTTTACCTTTGTAGATATTGGCTTTTTTCTGCTCGTGTCCGGGGCTTTCGATATCCAGATCGTACAGACGTTGGCCGTCAACAAGGGCAACGCGCAACTCTTCCTGCTGAGATGCGTTAATTAACATTCTTTTCATCGTGACTTACTCGTTATTCTCACATGAGTGATGTAGCTGCGGGCATCGTTACCCTGGACGAGAATCAACCGATGGCCCCGTGTCTTAATGCACTGACGTCAACCTCACGGCTGTCGTCGGCTAAAGGGGCGCAAATCTTGTCGGTGGCCTGTTTTTCATAAGGAAAAACAGCGCCTGAAGGTGGAATAGCTATAGAAAATTCAGAAATCCACACATCCCAGTCTGTCGTCCAGGCTGCAACCCGCAGCCCGCTAAGTGCCTGATTTAACATTACGTCTTACGCCATTGCTGCGTGTCCGTTCAATCCGGCAAAATGACTTATTTCGCTCTTTTTTCCTGCCTGAATTTTTCCAGGGCAGAAACCCCTGCATTATTCCATTGCTCACTCACATATAGCAAGGCGACTTTTGCCGAGCTGTGAAGTTTGTGCATCCTTAACCTGTTCATTTGCAGGGCTTAACATCGCATCGGTGAAAAAGTCATCATTATGACCTTTTGTCCGCGCGACAAAGAGAGAGTTAAGCACAGAAAAAGGGGTGGCGCTATCCAGGGACACTATTTAGAATCGCCGCCATGAAAACAGAGAATCCCGGCGTACTTTATGTCGCCATTACGGCTGAAAATGCCGAACAACGTATTGATAACTTTTTGCGCACTCAGCTCAAGGGCGTGCCTAAAAGTATGATTTATCGCATCTTGCGTAAAGGCGAGGTGCGCGTGAATAAAGGACGCGTGAAACCCGAGTATAAGCTGCAGGTGGGGGATGAAGTGCGCATTCCGCCAGTGCGTGTGGCCGAGCGTGAAGAGCAGGCGGTATCACCGAAACTCGATAAGGTTGCCGCGCTGGCGAATGCCATCCTGTATGAGGACGATCATCTACTGGTGCTGAACAAGCCATCAGGTACCGCCGTACACGGGGGGAGCGGTCTTAGCTTTGGTGTGATTGAAGGTCTGCGCGCGCTGCGTCCTGAAGCCCGTTTCCTCGAACTGGTACATCGTCTTGACCGCGACACTTCCGGTATTTTGCTGGTGGCAAAAAAACGTTCTGCGCTGCGTTCGCTGCATGAGCAGTTACGTGAAAAGGGCATGCAGAAAGATTATCTGGCGCTGGTGCGCGGTGACTGGCCTTCACATTTGAGAGCGGTGCAGGCACCGTTGCTGAAAAATATTTTGCAAAGCGGTGAGCGCGTGGTGCGTGTCAGTGCGGAAGGCAAGCCCTCCGAGACCCGTTTCAAAGTGGAAGAGCGTTTTGGTTTCGCCACTCTGGTAAAAGCCAGTCCGGTGACCGGGCGCACGCACCAGATCCGTGTGCACACGCTGCATGGTGGCCATCCTATCGCTTTTGACGATCGCTATGGCGATCGGGACTTTGATCGTCAGCTCGCGTCAACGGGCCTGGCGCGGTTGTTCCTGCATGCTGCAGCGCTGACCTTTACCCATCCTAATACCGGGGAAGTCCTGCGAATGGAAGCGCCGCTGGATAATGCGCTGAAACACTGCCTGGCGCAGTTGCGTCAGAAAAAAGCCTGAATTTCCGGGCATCAATCCAGCGCGTTGATGCCCACTTTGATCAGCATCTTATTTAACGCTATCAGTGGTAATCCAATCAGCGTATTGGGATCGCGCCCCTCCAGCCGCTCAAACAAGCAAATCCCCATACCTTCGCTTTTAAAGCTGCCCGCACAATTCAACGGCTGCTCTTTTTCCACATAGTGACGAATTTCTGCCTGACTTAAATGACGGAAATGTACGTTGAACGGTTCACAAACCACCTGCTGTTGTGCCGTTTGTGGCTGAATCAAGGCGAGCCCGGTATAAAACGTAATCACTTTGCCACTGGCCGCAGCCAGTTGCCGGCAGGCATTCTCCACCGTATGCGGTTTTCCGGTGATGTTGCCATCAAGCACGCAGACCTGATCCGAACCAATAATCCAGCTTTGTGGAAACCGAGCGGCTAGCGCCTGGGCTTTTGCCAGTGCTAAGCGTTGCACTAACTGCGGTGCGGTTTCGTTCGATTGCGGCGTCTCGTCGCAATCGGGCGCAACGGCAATAAAAGGCAGGCCAAGCTTGCTCAGCAAGGCCTGACGGAATGGGGAAGTGGAGGCCAGAATTAACGGTGTCATGATTTTTTTTCAGAATAGATAGCGTAAAGATGACAGGCATTTTAAACTATGCGCCGCACTGGATGCGACTAACGGGTGAAAGATGCTGTAAACCGGCCTTTTTCTTTGACTCTATGACGTTACAAAGTTAATATGCGCGCCCTATGCAAAAGGTAAAATTACCCCTGACGATCGATCTGGCCCGCGCCGCGCAAAAGCGCCTTGATTACCAAGGTGTGTATGCACCTGAATTGGTGGCGCGCCTGGCCGAAACGGTCGTGAGTGTGGACAGTGATGTGGAATGCACCATGTCGTTTGCGATTGACAACCAGCGCTTAGCGGTTCTGCAAGGAACAGCTGATGTGCAGGTGACATTGTCGTGTCAACGCTGCAACCAGTCATTCCCGCATGCTGTCCACGTAAGCTATTGCTTCAGTCCTGTCTCTTCTGATGAGCAGGCCGAGGCACTGCCGGAAGCTTACGAGCCAGTTGATATCAATGATTTCGGCGAAATCGACTTGCTGGCAGTTATCGAAGATGAACTCATCCTCGCGCTGCCTGTAGTTCCGGTGCATGATTCTGAACACTGTGAAGTGTCCGACGCGGACATGGTATTTGGCAAGTTGCCTGAAGAGGCAGAAAAACCAAATCCCTTTGCCGTATTAGCCAGTTTAAAGCGTAAGTAATAGGAGTAAGGTCCATGGCCGTACAACAGAATAAACCAACCCGTTCTAAGCGTGGTATGCGTCGTTCGCACGATGCGCTGACCACTGCAGCTCTGTCAGTAGATAAAGTTTCTGGTGAAACTCATCTGCGTCACCATATCACTGCGGATGGTTACTACCGCGGTCGCAAGGTTATCACCAAGTAATTCTTTGCGGTTACGCAAGGCGATACCTTGACACGTTTGACCCTGGCAGTTGATGCCATGGGCGGGGATTTCGGTCCCTGCGTGACAGTGCCTGCATCCTTGCAGGCACTGGCCTCTCATACGAATCTGGTTCTTCTTCTGGTCGGTGATCCCGACATCATCTCGTCATTTCTTGCCAAAGCGGATTCCTCGTTACTGGGGCGTGTGCAGGTGATCCCTGCCGAATCGGTTATTGCAAGTGATGCCAAGCCTTCACAAGCCATTCGAAACAGCCGCGGCAGCTCGATGCGTGTGGCACTCGAGCTGGTGAAAGAGGGGAACGCGCAAGCCTGTATCAGTGCAGGCAATACCGGCGCGTTAATGGGTCTGGCTAAGATGTTATTGAAGCCGCTGGATGGCATTGAGCGTCCGGCGCTGATGACCGTTCTGCCGCATCAGCAGCAGGGTAAAACGGTGGTGCTGGATCTCGGCGCTAATGTGGAATCGGATAGCGATATGTTGGTGCAGTTTGCCATCATGGGCGCTGTCATGGCCGAGGAAGTGCTGGAAATCGACAGACCGCGTGTCGCGCTGCTCAACATTGGGCAGGAAGAGACCAAGGGGCTGGAAACGATTCGCACAGCATCTGCGGTTCTGCGGGATACGCCGCAAATCAACTATATTGGTTATCTTGAGGGGAATGATCTCCTCACCGGCAAGACGGATGTGCTGGTCTGTGATGGCTTCGTGGGAAACGTCACGCTTAAAACCATGGAAGGCGTGGTAAGAATGTTTCTTTCTCTGCTCAAGTCGTCAGAGGATGGGAAAAAACGGGCGTGGTGGTTGAAATGGGTCGGGCGCTGGCTGCAAAAGCGTCTGGCTAAACGTTTCGGCCATCTCAACCCCGACCAGTACAATGGCGCTTGTCTGTTAGGATTGCGCGGAACAGTGATCAAAAGCCACGGTGCGGCGAATCAACGTGCGTTTGCCGTGGCGATAGAGCAGGCAGAGCAGGCGGTGCGCAGGCAAGTCCCAGAGAGGATTGCGGCGCGCCTTGACGCTGTATTAGCCAGGAGTGACAAAGCGTAGATGTTTACCAAAATTATCGGTACGGGTAGCTATTTGCCTGAGCAGGTTCGCTCCAATGCGGATCTGGAAAAAATGGTGGAGACTTCGGACGAGTGGATTGTCACGCGTACCGGTATCCGTGAGCGCCGTATTGCCGCGCCAGATGAAACGGTTGCCACTATGGGCTTTGCGGCTGCACAGCGCGCGCTGGAAATGGCAGGCGTTGCGGCCAGCGATGTTGGTCTGATTATCGTGGCGACCACCTCTTCCAGCCATGCCTTCCCAAGTTCAGCGTGCATGATCCAGCAGATGCTGGAGATCAATGACTGCGCTTCTTTCGATCTGGCCGCTGCATGTGCAGGTTTCACCTATGCACTTAGCGTTGCCGATCAGTACATCAAAAACGGTGTGGTTAAACACGCGCTGGTGATCGGTGCGGACGTCTTAGCCCGCACCCTCGATCCTAACGATCGTGGCACCATCATCCTGTTTGGTGACGGCGCTGGCGCTGTGGTGCTGGGGCAAAGTGAAGAGCCCGGTATCCTGTCAACGCATCTGCATGCTGACGGTCGTTATGGCAAGCTGTTGACACTGCCGTATCAGGATCGTGAACATCAGGATGAGCCAGCTTATCTCACGATGGCCGGTAATGAAGTCTTTAAAGTTGCTGTGACCGAGCTTGCCCATATCGTGGACGAGACGCTGCAAGCCAACAACCTTGATCGCGAAATGCTCGACTGGCTGGTGCCGCATCAGGCCAACCTGCGCATTATCAGCGCAACGGCCAGAAAGCTCGGCATGGGCATGGAAAAAGTGGTGGTGACGCTGGATCGTCATGGCAACACTTCAGCGGCTTCGGTGCCAAGTGCACTGGATGAAGCGGTGCGAGATGGCCGTATCAAGCCTGGCCAACTGATTTTGCTGGAAGCCTTTGGTGGCGGTTTCACCTGGGGTTCTGCGCTGGTTCGCTTTTGATTGACAGGAACGACAGATGACACAATTTGCTTTTGTTTTCCCAGGACAGGGCTCACAGACCGTCGGCATGCTGGCCGATCTGGCTGTGGAAAACCCGCAGGTTGAAGCCACTTTCCGTGAAGCTTCTGATGCACTGGGATATGACTTATGGCAGTTGGTACAACAAGGTCCAGCTGAAGAACTGAATAAGACCTGGCAGACGCAACCTGCGTTGCTGGCGGCCTCCGTCGCGATTTATCGCGTCTGGCAGAGCAAAAATGGCCCGCAGCCTGCGCTGATGGCCGGCCATAGCCTGGGTGAATACTCTGCGCTGGTCTGTGCTGGCGTACTGAACTTTGCGGACGCAATCAAGTTAGTCGAATTACGCGGCAAACTGATGCAGGAAGCGGTTCCTGAAGGGACCGGTGCCATGCAGGCAATCATCGGGCTTGATGATGAGTCTATCCGTAAAGCGTGCGAAGAAAGCGCGCAAGGTCAGGTGGTTTCGCCGGTGAACTTCAATTCGCCAGGCCAGGTGGTTATCGCGGGTAACAAAGAAGCGGTTGAGCGTGCAGGTGCTGCCTGTAAAGCGGCCGGTGCCAAACGCGCACTGCCGTTGCCTGTGAGCGTGCCATCGCATTGCGCGTTGATGAAGCCTGCAGCAGATAAACTGGCTGTGGCACTGGAAAGCATCACTTTCAACGCACCATCTGTGCCTGTCGTCAATAACGTTGACGTCAAGTGTGAAACCGATGCCGTGGCAATCCGCAGTGCACTGGTTCGCCAGCTGTATAGCCCGGTGCGCTGGACCGAAGCTGTTGAATTTATTGCCACCCAAGGCGTTGGCCAGTTGCTGGAAATCGGTCCAGGTAAAGTCCTGACCGGTCTGACCAAACGTATTGTGGATAGCCTGACCGCTGCAGCCGTGAACGATTCTGCTTCACTCTCTGCGGCGCTTACACAGGAATAAGAGGAAAAACATGAGCTTTGAAGGTAAAGTAGCGCTGGTGACTGGCGCAAGCCGCGGCATTGGCCGTGCAATCGCGGAAACGCTGGTTGCGCGTGGTGCGAAAGTGGTGGGAACCGCCACCAGCGAAAGCGGTGCGGAAGCAATCAGTGCTTACCTCGGCGATAACGGCAAAGGTCTGCTGTTGAACGTGACCGATGCGGCCTCTATTGAGAGCGTGCTCGAGAAAGTTCGCGCTGAATTTGGCGAAGTGGACATTTTAGTCAATAATGCAGGCATTACGCGTGATAATCTGTTGATGCGCATGAAGGACGATGAGTGGGCGGATATCCTCGATACCAACCTGACATCAGTCTTCCGTCTTTCTAAGGCGGTTATGCGTGCCATGATGAAAAAACGCGTGGGCCGTATCATTACCATCGGTTCTGTAGTTGGAACCATGGGTAACGCGGGTCAAACAAACTATGCGGCAGCAAAAGCAGGTTTGATTGGCTTTAGCAAATCACTGGCGCGAGAAGTCGCGTCACGTGGCATTACCGTAAACGTCGTGGCTCCGGGCTTTATTGAGACGGACATGACGCGTGCACTGAACGAAGATCAGCGCTCGGGCATTTTGGCAGAAGTGCCGGCAGGTCGTTTAGGCGACCCGCAGGAGATTGCCAATGCTGTTGCATTCTTAGCCTCTGACGAAGCCTCTTACATCACGGGTGAGACGCTCCACGTCAATGGCGGCATGTACATGGTCTGATAATCACGAAAACATTTGCATTATCTGCGGTAAACACCGCAGAATAGCGCAAAATCGTGGTTCGACCAGCCGGGATTTTGTTGCATCTTTTTCAACATTTTATACACTACGAAAACCATCGCGAAAGCGAGTTTTGATAGGAAATTAAATAGTATGAGCGATATCGAACAACGCGTTAAGAAAATCGTAGCTGAGCAGCTGGGTGTTAAAGAAGACGAAGTGATTAACACTGCTTCTTTCGTTGAAGACCTGGGTGCAGATTCTCTTGACACCGTTGAGCTGGTAATGGCTCTGGAAGAAGAGTTTGATACTGAAATTCCAGACGAAGAAGCTGAGAAAATCACTACCGTTCAGGCAGCGATCGATTACATCAATAGCCACCAAGGCTAATGAATATCTTCAGGCGGTCACCTCGACCGCCTGAGTTTTATGTTTGCCCCACATAGCGTTATTTTTTCCCTCCCTGGAGGACGTACGTGTCTAAGCGTCGTGTAGTTGTGACTGGTCTTGGCATGTTGTCTCCTGTCGGCAATACCGTAGAGTCTACCTGGAGTGCTCTCCTTGCCGGTCAGAGCGGCATCAGCCTGATCGACCATTTTGATACTAGTGCCTACGCAACACGCTTTGCGGGCTTAGTAAGAGATTTTAATTGCGATGAATTCATCTCGCGCAAAGATCAGCGCAAGATGGATGACTTCATCCAATACGGCATTGTGGCTGGTATTCAGGCTATGGCGGACTCCGGTCTGGTCGTGACTGATGAGAATGCCGGTCGCATCGGCGCAGCTATCGGTTCCGGCATCGGCGGACTGGGTTTAATTGAAGACAACCACAGTTCACTGGTTAACGGCGGTCCGCGCAAAATCAGCCCGTTCTTTGTTCCTTCTACCATTGTTAACATGGTGGCAGGTCACCTGACCATCATGTACGGTCTGAAAGGTCCAAGCATTTCTATTGCAACCGCTTGTACTTCAGGCGTGCATAACATTGGTCATGCTGCGCGTATCATTGCGTACAACGACGCCGATGTCATGCTGGCCGGTGGTGCTGAAAAAGCCAGTACCCCGCTGGGTGTGGGTGGCTTTGGTGCTGCACGTGCGCTCTCAACCAATAACGATAATCCGCAGGCGGCAAGCCGTCCGTGGGATAAAGACCGTGATGGTTTCGTATTGGGCGATGGTGCAGGCATTGTGGTGCTGGAAGAGTACGAGCATGCGAAAAAGCGCGGTGCGAAAATTTATGCTGAAATCATCGGTTTCGGCATGAGCAGCGATGCTTACCACATGACGTCTCCGCCGGAGGATGGTTCAGGTGCTGCAGCAGCGATGGTGAATGCATTGCGTGACGCGCAGCTGAATGCTGAACAGATTGGCTACGTCAACGCGCATGGCACCTCAACGCCAGCGGGTGACAAAGCTGAAGCTCAGGCGGTCAAGTCTGTATTTGGTGCAGCGGCTCACAGCGTGATGGTGAGTTCTACCAAATCCATGACTGGGCACCTGTTGGGTGCAGCAGGCGCGGTAGAAGCGATTTATTCGATTCTGGCGCTGCGCGACCAGGCAGTTCCGCCAACCATCAACCTGGATAACCCAGATGAAGGTTGTGACCTCGACTTCGTGCCGCATACAGCACGTCAGGTGAGCGGACTGGAGTACACGCTGTGTAACTCCTTCGGATTTGGCGGCACCAACGGCTCGCTGATCTTCCGCAAGGTCTAAGTTTTACCCAGCCAAACAGAGGCCCGCAATGCGGGCCTTTTTTATATTTTGTCACGCAGTGGCGTGGATTCTTACCGCTGTCAGTGGTATTCAGACTGGCAGGGTAGCCAAAGGTGAGCGGTATGTGGATAAACGGCGTAGAGCAGTTCGAACTTTCTGCGCGCGATCGCGCGGTGCAGTTTGGTGATGGCTGTTTTACCACTGCTGCGGTAGTGGCAGGCAAGATACAACTGCTGAACGCCCATTTGCAGCGATTGCAGGAAGGCTGTGAGCGTTTATTCATTCCCTTACCGGATATGGCGCAGCTGGCCGAGGAGATGCAGCATGCCGCCAATGGTCAAACCCAGTCCGTTTTAAAAGTGATTCTGACGCCAGGCGTCGGTGGACGGGGATATAGCCGAACCGGTTGCACAACCCCGACGCGCATCCTCTCCCTTTCTCCGTGGCCGCAACACTACACCACTTTGCAGCAGCAGGGCGCAGCGCTCATAACCAGCCCAGTGAGACTGGCGCGCAATCCACTGCTCGCCGGCCTCAAACATCTTAACCGACTGGAACAGGTGTTGATCCGTCAGCAGCTTGACTACACCGATGCTGATGAGGCGCTGGTGCTTGACACTGCAGGGACGGTGGTGGAATGCTGTGCGGCCAATTTATTCTGGCGCAAAGGTGATCAGGTTTTCACGCCGCGTCTTGAGCAAGCGGGTGTCGATGGCATTATGCGCCGTTATCTGATGGCGCAGATGGCGTCGGAAGGCCAGGCTTGTCAGTTGATTGAAGGAAGCAGGGAGGATGTGCTGAACGCCGATGAAGTGGTGATCTGCAATGCCCTGATGCCGGTTTTACCTGTGCGGAAAATTGACGATGTTTCGTTCACCGCACGCACGCTGTACCAGCAGCTGTATAACAGTTGCCAGAAGATGGAAGCATCATGACCCGAATGAAAAAAATACTCGCCAGCGCTGTGGCGATTGCCGGCCTCGCGGCGGCATTGAGTTATTGGCAGATTGAACGTTTTGCCGATACCCCTTTGACCATTAATCAGGAAACGATCTACACATTGCCCGCGGGTAGTGGTCGGGTCGTGCTGGAAGCGCAACTGGAAAGCCAACACATCATTCCGGAAAGTATCTGGTTTGGGCCGCTTTTGAAACTTGAGCCTGAACTCGCGAAGTTCAAAGCCGGCACCTACCGACTGGAAAGCAATATGACGGTAAGACAGCTGTTGCAGTTGCTGGCCAGCGGTAAAGAAGCGCAATTTCCGGTACGGTTTGTCGAGGGCTCGCGCCTGAAGGAGTGGTTGGCCGAACTGCGTCAAGCGCCCTATATCAAACATACGCTAACTGACGATCAGTTTGCGACCGTCGCCGCTGCGCTGAAAATGGATGCAAATCAGCTTGAGGGCGCTTTCTATCCCGACACCTATTTGTATACAGCTAACACCAGTGATATATCGCTGCTGGAGCGGGCACACACGCGCATGAATAAACTGGTGGATGAGATCTGGCAGGGGCGGATGGACAATCTGCCTTATAAAAATGAGCAAGATCTGGTCACCATGGCCTCGATTATCGAAAAAGAGACCGGCGTGACGGAAGAGCGCGCGCGCGTTGCCTCGGTATTTATTAATCGCTTGCGCACCGGCATGAAGCTGCAAACCGACCCTACCGTGATTTACGGTATGGGTGATAACTACACCGGTACGATTACGCGTAAAGACCTCGAAACGCCGACCGATTACAATACCTACACGATTAGCGGTTTGCCGCCTGGTCCTATCGCGATGCCAGGCCGAGCCTCGCTGGAAGCGGCGGCGCATCCAGAAAAAACCAACTATCTCTATTTTGTCGCGGATGGCAAAGGCGGACATACCTTTACCACCAATCTCGCCAGCCATAATAAAGCGGTGCAGGTCTATCGGCTGGCTATGAAGGAAAAAAATGAAAAGTAAGTTTATCGTCATTGAAGGCCTTGAAGGCGCGGGCAAAACCACTGCGCGTGATGCCATTGTGGCGGTGCTGCATGAGCAGGGTATCGACGATGTGGTGTTCACCCGTGAGCCCGGCGGCACGCCGCTGGCAGAACAATTACGCGTGCTGGTGAAGCAGGGAATTGATGGCGAACAGGTGACTGACAAAGCCGAACTGCTGATGCTGTATGCCGCCCGGGTTCAATTGGTCGAGAACGTGATTAAGCCTGCGTTAGCGCGTGGCGCCTGGGTGGTTGGTGACCGTCACGACCTCTCATCCCAGGCTTACCAGGGCGGTGGCCGTGGCCTGGATACGCAGTTGATGGCCACCCTGCGCGATGCGGTATTGGGCGACTTCCGTCCGGACTTGACCCTCTACCTGGATGTGACACCGGAAATTGGCCTGCAACGCGCGCGTGCTCGCGGGGAACTCGATCGTATTGAGCAAGAATCACTGCGTTTCTTTGAACGCACACGTGACCGTTATCTGGCGTTGGCTGCCAGCGATGACACCATTTTAACCATTGATGCCACACAAAATATTGCCGAAGTGACATCGTCACTTAAATCAGCGCTACAAAAATGGCTGGCAGGTCAGGCGGCATGAACTGGTATCCGTGGCTGAATCAGCCCTATCGGCAGATTATCAGCCGTCATCAAAGCGGTCAGGCACACCATGCCTTGCTGATACAGGCCATTAATGGCATGGGTGACGATGCGTTAGTGTGGGGTGTTAGCCGCTGGTTAATGTGCCAACATCCGGAAGGCTTGAAGAGCTGCGGCCATTGCCACGGCTGCCAGCTGATGCAGGCGCAGACGCATCCTGACTGGTATCGTCTGGAAGCAGAAAAAGGCAAATCTTCACTGGGTATTGATGCGGTACGTGACGTCACCGAGAAGCTCTACCATTTTGCTCAGCAGGGCGGAGCAAAGATTGTCTGGTTGCCGGATGCGGCGCAGCTCACTGAAGCCGCCGCCAATGCGTTGTTGAAAACGCTGGAAGAGCCTCCTGCCAACTGCTGGTTTTTCCTCAGCGTCCGTGAGCCATCACGTTTGCTGGCAACCTTGCGCAGCCGCTGCATGACATGGCATCTTTCCCCACCAGAAGAGTTGCCCAGTTTGCAATGGCTGCAGAAACAGTTGCCGCAATCCGAGCCAGTACTGCGAGCCGCTCTGCGCTTGAGCAATGGCGCACCTGCTGCGGCGTTGACCCTGCTGCAGCCTGAGCGTTGGCAGGCACGTGAGAAGCTGTGTGAAACCTTGCTCAGCGCGTTGAACCGCGATGTACTGCAACTGCTGCCCGCGCTGAACAGCGACGATGTGGCAGAGCGCCTCAGCTGGCTGATTTCATTACTGGTGGATGCCATGAAAGTGCAGCAGGGTGCCAGCAACTGGTTAAGCAACGGCGACCATCCTGAGGTCGTATCGCAACTGGCTCAGCAGCTTAACAGCAGTGCGCTCAACGCCAGCGCCCATCAGTGGATGCAGTGTCGTGAGCAACTGTTGCATGTCGCCGCCCTGAACCGTGAACTGATTTTGACCGATCGCCTGTTAGCCTGGGGACGCTTAATGTCGCCCATGGCGGTCGGCTAAGCGTAAAAGAGAGAAGTATGTTTATTGTTGATTCGCACTGCCATCTTGATGGCCTGGATTATGAGAAGCAGCACCGCGATCTGGACGATGTGATCGCCAAAGCCGCCGCGCGTGACGTGAAGTTTATGCTGGCGATTGCCACCACGCTGCCGGATTACTACAAGATCAAGCAACTGGTCGGCGACAGGGAAAACATCGCCCTGGCGTGCGGCGTGCATCCGTTAAATCAGGAAGCACCGTACGATGTCGAAGAGTTTCGTCGACTGGCAGCTGAAGAGCAGGTGATTGCACTGGGCGAAACCGGGCTGGATTATTTCTATCAGCAGGAGACCAAAGCGCAGCAGCAAGCCTCGTTCCGTGAACACATCCGTACCGGCATCGCGCTGAATAAGCCGATCATCGTACATACCCGTGATGCACGTGAAGACACGCTGGCAATCCTGCGTGAAGAGCAGGTGGAAAAATGTGGTGGCGTGTTGCACTGCTTTACTGAAGATAAAGAGACTGCGGCGCAGTTGCTGGATATGGGCTTTTATATCTCCTTCTCCGGCATTTTGACCTTCCGCAATGCTGATCAGATTCGTGATGCCGCGCGTTATGTGCCGCTGGATCGCATGCTGGTCGAGACTGACTCGCCGTATCTGGCGCCGGTTCCGCATCGTGGCAAAGAAAATCAGCCAGCTTTTACGCGCGATGTCGCGGATTATATGGCTGTGCTGAAGGGTGTGGATATCGAAACCCTGGCTGCAGCGACCACAGAAAACTTCTCGCGTCTGTTCCATGTCCCAATGAGCCGACTCGGCGGCTAATCCGCTTTATTTTAAACTCCGTATTAATTCAATAATCACTGACCTGTGCGGCATATAACGCGGCACGGGCAGTGATTTATTGCTGTTTCTCCAGGCAATTCAGTCAAAAACAACAGAAAGCAAGCGTTCGTCTTGAGCGAAACGTGATAGCCGTCAAAGTAACAAATATCGATTTATTTTACCCTTCGTAATAAATCAAAAGACGCTCAGCGTCACCCCGGTGAAGGATCCTCCCCCTTTGCCAGCGCACTGCGCAAATATGCACTCATACTCAGGAGCTTTTATGTTCAAGAACGCATTTGCGAACCTGCAAAAAGTAGGTAAATCGCTAATGTTGCCGGTATCGGTTTTGCCGATTGCCGGTATTTTATTAGGTGTTGGTTCGGCTAACTTCAGCTGGTTGCCTGCTGTCGTTTCACATGTCATGGCGGAGGCGGGCGGTTCCGTGTTCGCCAACATGCCGCTGATCTTTGCGATTGGCGTGGCGCTCGGTTTTACCAACAACGATGGCGTATCGGCGCTGGCTTCCGTGGTGGCTTACGGCATCATGGTGAAAACCATGGCGGTGGTTGCACCACTGGTGTTGCACTTACCGCCAGCGGAAATTGAGGCCAAACACCTTGCCGATACCGGGGTGCTGGGCGGGATCATTGCCGGCTCCATCGCCGCGTATATGTTTAACCGTTTTTATCGCATCAAGCTGCCTGAATATCTTGGCTTCTTCGCCGGTAAGCGTTTTGTGCCGATCATTTCCGGTCTGACCGCGATTTTCACTGGTATCGTGTTGTCCTTTATCTGGCCACCGATTGGTACCGCGATTCAGGATTTCTCCCAGTGGGCAGCCTATCAGAACCCGGTGGTGGCGTTCGGCATTTACGGTGTCGTTGAGCGTTCGCTGGTGCCGTTTGGTCTGCACCATATCTGGAACGTGCCTTTCCAGATGCAGATTGGTGAGTTCACCAACGCCGCAGGTCAGGTGTTCCACGGTGATATCCCACGCTATATGGCGGGCGATCCAACCGCAGGTAAACTCTCTGGCGGCTTCCTGTTCAAAATGTACGGTCTGCCTGCGGCTGCGATTGCTATCTGGCACTCGGCTAAGCCGGAAAACCGCGCCAAAGTGGGCGGCATTATGATCTCCGCCGCGCTGACCTCGTTCCTGACCGGTATCACCGAACCGATTGAATTTTCGTTTATGTTTGTGGCGCCGATTCTGTATGTGATCCATGCGATTCTGGCAGGTCTGGCGTTCCCAATCTGTATTCTGCTGGGTATGCGTGATGGCACCAGCTTCTCACACGGTCTGATTGACTTTGTGGTGCTGAGCGGTAACAGCAGCAAGATCTGGTTGTTCCCGATTGTCGGTATCATTTACGGCCTGATTTATTACACCGTTTTCCGTGTGCTGATTGTGAAATTGAATCTGAAAACACCTGGACGTGAGGACACTGCAATGGAGCAGAGCAGCGCTACCGGTAGCGAGATGGCAGGCAAACTGGTGACTGCATTTGGTGGTAAAGAGAACATTACCAATCTAGATGCCTGTATTACGCGTCTGCGTGTGAGTGTCGCGGATGTTGCAAAAGTGAATCAAACTGAACTGAAAAACCTCGGCGCGCGTGGCGTGGTGGTGGCCGGTTCCGGTGTTCAGGCGATTTTCGGTACCAAGTCCGATAACCTGAAAACTGAGATGGATGATTATATTCGTAATATGTAAAGGATTGGGCTCGGCCTGAGGTCAAGGTCAAGGCAGTGGCCGAGCCTGTGCGATGAAGCGGCGGCAGATCGTAAAGACGCCATAAACCATCCCTGGGGCTCGTCCCGCGACATCCCTGGGGCTCGTCCCGCGACATCCCTGTCGCGGGACGCTTTACTCCTCTGCCGCCGCTCCCTCGCACCTCACCTTAGGTGCGGTATGGGATAAAACCCTCGTTCCTCACTGGACTTAGCAGACTCATCGCCAGAAATTAGGGTATCGGTGTTAGCGGTATTGGGTAGTCATGCTACGTTTCACGGCCTATGGTTCCTGTCACGCGTCGCTATACATGTCTGCCGTCGCTATCTCCCACTTCAATGAAAATGCAATTACAGATAAACCCGCAGATACTCCGTCAGACACAGCAGCGCCATCGCCTGACCATAGGGCATCGACGTCAGCGGTACCTGGCGGTAATACTCCAAATCGCTGCCCATTGCGGTGCCAAACGACACCTGTTTTAACTCCCCGTCTTCATCAATATTGGCGATCACGCCACGCAAGGCTTTTTCCGCCATCGGGCGATACTCGTCAGATAAATACCGTTTACGCACCGCTTTGAGGATTCCATAAGCGAATCCCGCCGTGGCAGACGCTTCCGGATAGCTTTGTGGATCGTCGAGTAGGGTATGCCAGAGACCGCTGCTGTGCTGACAAGCGGCTAATGCCTTGACCTGACTGGCCAATACCTGCTGCAGGAAACGACGCGTGGCATGTTGTTCCGGCCAGTTCATCATTTCGAGGAAATCCGGGATCACGATGGTCAGCCAACTGTTGCCGCGTGCCCAGCGGGCATTAGCAAAATTGTGTCGGCCATCGAAGGTCCAGCCGTGGAACCACAAACCGGTTTGACGATCCATCAGGTATTGAGTGTGGATCAGGAATTGATAGCTGGCTTCTTCAACAAACTCCGGGTGATCGAGTAACTGGCCGATCTTCGCCAGCGCCATCACGCTCATCATTAAGGTGTCGTCCCACAGCTGCTGGGTATTTTCGTTGTTGTAAACGATGTGCTGTAGACCGCCTTGCTCAGTGCGCGGCATTTCATACATCACCCACTCAGCCCAGCGTTCCAGCACCGGGCGCCATGCTGCGTTACCGGTCTCTTCATAACGATAAGCCAGCGTCAGGAACGGGCATACCGTGTTCACGTTCTTTGTCGGTGTGCCTTCTGCTAAGCGCGCGCTAAACCAGTCATCGATAATCTTCAGGGTTGCCTGATCGCCCGTCTGCTGGGTGTAATGCAGCATGCCATATAGCCCGATGCCGTGCGTCCATTCCCAGCCAGCCCAACCCTTAGTGTCAATGACGCGGCCATCATCCAGCCGCAGCAAAAACTCGCCGCTGTGATCGGTGATATTGACCAGATTGTCAGTGAGTTTGTGGATGAGTTGCACTAATTCACTGCGTGGCAACAGGTATTCAGGCTGGCACAACAAGGCGCTGTGTTTTACAGGAAATACAGTCATGGTTCATTCCTATCGTTAATCAGGGTAGGGAGAGAGTGAAGCGTGCCGCGATGCGTGGATAGCGCGGGCGCTGCGGGCTTGTTACGGTTGAGGTAACCGACGTTGTTGTTGCCCCATAAGTTTTCATACGGCATACCCGCCAGGGTTTCGACGATGGTGCGCGCCTGCGGTGTTATACGTTCCGGGACCACACGGCCCGCTTCACGCATCTTCAGCGTCTCTTCGCGCAAAACAGTGTGGGTATGCAGATTCAGTTTGAAGCGCAGCGACACAATAAAGCCGCAGATCAGCACCCCAACGGTGCCGACGCTGAGGATCAGCAGAATGGTATGGCCCACCGCAGGAATCTGTTCAGTTTTACCGGAGGTGAAACCCGCCAGCTGCAACATGATGCCAACGATCATCACGGCACCGGCCTGCGAGGCTTTACGCGTCAATGTCATGATCCCGGCGAATATGCCTTCACGTCGCTGTCCGGTGATCACTTCATCGACATCGGCAATATAGGTGTAGGTATTCCATGGCACATAGTTGATGCCGCCACGTCCTAAACCGGCGAAGGCCGAGATCAGCACTAACAGCGCGAAGTTATCGTTCATCCCGCTGTACCACAGTCCAGCGTAGGAGAGGGCGCTGAGGCCAAACAGCATCACCACCAGACGATAGGCTGGGGCCGGTCCGAGGCGTATACACAGCGGGATCATTGCCATCACCGCTATAAATTGCAGCACCGCCATCGTTCCCATCAGGCTGGAAGCGATTTGCGCGCTCTGCATCAGTACAAACACCACGTACCAGGTAAATACCGCATTAAAGACGTCCTGAGCGATGTAACCGCCCAGATACATGCCAAGATGCTGGCGAAAGATACGGATGCGCAGCGTGGAGGCGAGCTCGATATACAGTCGTTTCAGGCTTTGGAACAGCGAGAGTTGCGCCTTTTCTTCTTCAGCTCGACGTGACTCGGCGGAAAAATCCTCCGGCGCGCGTTCCCAGGTGAAGCGCCACACCAGGAATAGCACCAGCGCACAGATGACCGAGAACACCAGGCTGGCATAAAAGAAGGAGATGGGATTCTCTTTGCCAAACCAGCCAATCAGGATGCCTGGCAGGAAGGCGGCCAGAATCGATGACAGTTGTGCCAGCGCGATACGCGCGCCGGAGAAGCGGGTCTTTTGTTTAAAGTCGTCGGTCATCTCCGGCACCAGCGTTTCGTACGGCACCAGAATCATGGTGTAGACCATATCGAACAACAGATAGGTCAGCAGATACCACCAGAAACTCATGTCGCCGATCCACATCAGGCTATAACTGAACACGCACGGGATACCGAGCAGGATAAAGAACTTGCGGCGACCGAAGCGCTTGCCAAGCCAGGTGGATCCGAAGTTATCGGTGAGAAAGCCCATCAGCGGGCTGACGACCGCATCCAGCACGCGGGCAGCAGCAAAAATAAAGGTGGCTTCAATCGGCGAAAGCCCACAGAAGGTGGTGTAGAAATAGAGCAACCAGGCGGCGGTAAGCGCCGTGGTGCCGGCGCCGAGGAAATCCCCGGAACCGTAAGCCAGATAATGGCCCAGACCAATCTTACGAGACTGCATGGCAGCTTCTCCTTGAAATCGACGGATGACACATCCCTCATTGC
Source organism: Pantoea sp. Seng (assembly GCF_009829935.1). Taxonomy (NCBI): domain Bacteria; kingdom Pseudomonadati; phylum Pseudomonadota; class Gammaproteobacteria; order Enterobacterales; family Erwiniaceae; genus Pantoea; species Pantoea sp. Seng. The sequence continues at coordinate 265,908 of NZ_SZZV01000001.1, forward strand.
TCCGTACTGCTTGCCCGGATTGGATAGAAAGTAGAGCGCCGCGCAACGGCAAACCTTCGTGATTTGGCAAGGGTTGTCGGTTGAGTGGCAAAAACACAAAGAAACTGGCGTGATATCTCTAATTTATAAAACAGCGTTTCATTTTGGTGATCTGCGATGGCGTAAATTTGAGAGGGAGAGCACAGCAATGCTGTCTGGGGGATGAAATGGCGTAAAGGCAGCCATTTAACAGAAGAAAAGTGGTACTGAGGTTGAAAGCAAACGAATTCCTCGCGCATACTGCCTGACTGAACTCAGGCTTAAGGAAATGCACCATGGCTGAAGAAACCATTTTCAGTAAGATCATTCGTCGCGAAATCCCCGCCGACGTGGTTTATCAGGACGAACTGGTCACCGCCTTCCGCGATATTGCGCCTAAAGCGCCAACGCACATTCTGATTATCCCTAATGTATTGATCCCCACCACCAATGACGTGCAGGAAGCACACGAGCATGCGTTGGGCCGTATGATTACCGTGGCGGCGAAAATCGCGAAACAGGAAGGGATTGCCGAGGATGGCTATCGTCTGATCATGAACTGTAATCAGCATGGTGGTCAGGAGGTTTATCATATTCATATGCACCTGGTCGGCGGTCAGCCGCTGGGTCCGATGCTGTCTATTTAACCTCAGGCGGACCTTGTGATGCGTCAATGGCTGAGTGGCCTGCTGTTGCTGACCCTTGTCGGGTGCAGCAGTGACAAACCGATGATCAACACCTCGCAATCGCTGGTAATGGAATCTTCCGTGCTTTCTGCGGGCATCATTACCGACGAACCCACGCTGGCCAGCCGTGATGGGCAGATGCGCGCCTCAAGTGTGCTCTATAATCAGCGGGAAACGCCGGTGACCGTTCACTATCGTTTCTATTGGTACGACGAAAAGGGGCTGGAGATAACACCGGAAGAGCCGGCTCAAACTCAAATCGTCCCGGCGCATGGCAGCACAGAAGTTGTCTCGCAAATCGGTAACCTGACCGCCAGTAAGGTGCGTCTCTATCTTTATCTCTGAGGAGTAACCTGTGATTCGCAGTGTAAAACGTTCCAGCGCGCTGTTATTTGCGTTGATGCTCACCGGTTGTGTGGTGAAACAGCAAACCCCTGCGCCGGTTGAACCGACCCAGCCGACGACGCCAACCCAACCGGAGCAGCCACCTGTGCAGCCGGTACCGCCGCCGGAAACGGTGCCGCAGCCGCCAAAACTGAAAACCATTAACTGGAATGCCAGCGTGCAGCCGTTAGTCGGGAATATGGTGCAGTCTGCTGGTGTGAATCCAGGCAGCGTGCTGCTGGTGGATCGCATCAAGAACAGCACCAACGGAGCGTTGCAGAGTGATAAAGCCACCTACGCCATCCAGAATGCGCTGGCAAACAACGGCAAATTCACGCTAGTGACGCCAGAACAGCTGGCACAGGCAAAACAGACGCTGGGCTTATCCGCCGATGACAGCCTCAATTCGCGCAGCAAAGCCATTGGCCTGGCACGCAATGTCAACGCGCAGTATGTGCTTTACAGCAGTGCTCAGGGCGATGTGAAAGCGCCAACGCTGCAGATGCAGCTGATGCTGGTGCAGACCGGTGAAATTATCTGGTCAGGCAATGGTATTGCTCAACCCTGATCCCATACTGCAACAACGGATTCAGCAACAATGGCCGACGGCGCAAGCTGCCGGTCATTTTTTCGCGCTGCCGGGATTGAGTGGCAACAGTGTGCGGGTGAAAACCGAGCAGGGTGAGCTGCTGGCGCGTCGTGCGCCACAGCAACCGCTCCCGTTTGTTGATCGCCAACGCGAATATCGCATCTTGCGTCGAATGCGTGCTGCGCAACTCGGGCCGACGCCACTGGATTGGCATCATCCCTGGTTATTACAGAGCTGGTTGCCCGGCGAGGTGCTGACTCCTGAGCAATTCAATCAACAGCGTGATGCGGTGCTTGCCTTGCTACATCGCCTGCATCAGCAGCCGCTGACAGGCTATCGCTTGCGACTGACACCGCTGTTGCAACACTACTGGCAGCTGTGTCAGCAACGCCACTGGCGCTGGCAACATCAACTGCAGCGCCTGATCAGGCAGGGTGAACCCCGGCCGTTACGCCTCGTGCCGATTCATATGGATGTTCACGCGGGCAATGTGATTGCCACGTCAGACGGCTTACGTCTCATCGATTGGGAATATTCTGCCGATGGCGATGTGGCATTGGAACTCGCGGCGCTCTGCGCGGTCGATGGTGAACACCCAATCGACTGGATTGCGGGTTACGCGCAACGCAGCCAGCTTGACGAAGCGCGACTTAAGCGACATATGCGGCGCTGGCAGCCGTGGCTGCATCTGCTGATGGCGAGCTGGTATCAGCTGCGTGCTGAACAGAGCGGTGACCCTCATTTGCAACAGCTGGCGCAGGCCAGCTGGCAGGATCTCTAACTCAGGATTGTAACCATGACCATGAATACCCCCGGCCCATTAATGCTGGATGTTGAAAGCTACGAACTCGACGCCGAAGAGCGCGAGATTCTGAAGCATCCGCTGGTGGGCGGACTGATTCTGTTTGCCCGCAACTTTCACGATGTGGATCAGCTGGCGGAACTGGTACGCCAGATTCGCGCTGCTTCGCGTAATCGTTTAGTGGTCGCCGTGGATCAGGAAGGCGGACGGGTGCAGCGCTTCCGTGAAGGCTTTACCACACTCCCGGCGATGCAATCTTTTGCCGCTTTGCACGATATCGCCACCGCGGGTGAAGTGGCACAGCAGGCGGGCTGGCAGATGGCCGCGGAAATGATTGCCATGGATATCGACATCAGCTTTGCGCCGGTGCTGGATATCGGCCACATCAGCGCGGCGATTGGCGACCGTTCCTTCCACGAAGATCCGACGATTGCATTGCAAATTGCTCGCCGTTTTATCAACGGCATGCACGAAGCGGGCATGAAAACCACCGGCAAACATTTCCCCGGCCACGGTGCGGTGAGCGCTGACTCCCACAAAGAGATTCCGCGCGACCCGCGTGATGCCGCCACACTGCGCCAGCATGATATGGCGATCTTTAAGCAGTTGATTGATGAGCAACTGCTGGATGCCGTGATGCCGGCGCACGTTATCTATACTGAGATCGATCCATTACCTGCCAGCGGCTCACCTTATTGGCTGCAAACCGTGCTGCGTAAAGAACTCGGCTTTAACGGGGTGATTTTCTCCGACGATCTGTCGATGGAAGGAGCTGCGGTAATGGGCAGTTATGCCGAGCGCGCACAGCAGTCGCTCAATGCGGGCTGCGATATGATCCTGGTGTGCAATCAGCGTGCTGGGGCGGTAAGTGTGCTGGATAACTTGACGCCGATCCAGGCGGAGCGTGTCACGCAGTTATACCATCAGGGACGTTACACTCGAGAATCACTGCAATCCAATGAACGCTGGAAGCAGAATCATCATCAGCTGAGCGCATTACAGGAGCGCTGGCTGGAGCATAAAGCGTCGGGCAGATAAGCGTCGCTGCCCGGATTTCATTCCACGCTGAGGATAATCATGATCATCTATCTGCACGGTTTTGATTCCAATAGTCCGGGCAACCACGAAAAAGTGCTGCAACTGCAGTTTATTGACCCGGACGTCAGACTCATCAGTTACAGCACGCAACACCCCAAACATGACATGCAGTTTCTGCTGAAAGAGTGCGATAAATTGCAGCAGCAGGGCGGTGACGCGTATCCCTTGATTTGCGGGGTGGGGCTGGGTGGTTACTGGGCCGAACGTATCGGTTTTCTCTGCGGTATGCGTCAGGTGATTTTCAATCCCAACCTATTCCCGTATGAGAACATGGAAGGCAAGATTGATCGTCCGGAAGAGTATCTGGATATCGCCACCAAGTGCGTCAGTGATTTTCGTGAAAAGAATCGCGATCGCTGCCTGACCATTTTGTCCCGCCATGACGAGGCGCTGGATAATCAGCGCACGGCCGCACAACTGCATCCTTTCTATGAAATCGTGTGGGACGAACAGGCCAGCCATAAATTCAAGAACATCTCGCCGCATTTACACCGCATTAAGGCCTTTAAATCCCTTGCCTGAGCCTCCGCGCGCCGTGTGATGCGGCGCACAAAACGTTTAACATTCTGATAATGCGCTTGAAAGATTGATGTACATCAATTTTCTTATGATATGTCGTTAGCGCCGTGATATTCTGCCCTCAGCTCGCGATTTAACGTCGCCAACCCTATGTTTATTAAGGTTTTTAGTAACCATTAATTAACTATTGGTTTACAACTTTGAGGGGGTCTTTGTTGACTACATCTATGGAAAAAATCGTCATTATTGGCGGTGGTGCCGGCGGCTTAGAGCTGGCAACGCAGCTCGGTCACAAGCTGGGCAGGAACAAGAAAGCCGAGATTATTCTCGTCGATCGCAACCACAGCCATCTGTGGAAGCCATTGTTGCATGAAGTGGCAACCGGTTCGATGGACGAAGGGATCGATGCCCTGAGCTATCTGGCGCACGCGCGTAATCACGGTTTTCAGTTCCAGCTGGGTTCGCTGACGCAAATCAACCGCGAAAACAAAACCATTGAGCTGGCGGAAATCCGCGATGCTAACGGTGAATTACTGGTACCGCAGCGCGAGATGGCTTATGACCGTCTGGTGATGGCGCTGGGCAGTACTTCCAATGACTTCGGCACTCCGGGTGTGAAAGATCACTGCATCTTCCTCGATAACCCGCATCAAGCTCGTCGTTTCCACAACGAGATGCTTAACCTGTTCCTGCGCTTCTCCGCCAGTGAAGGTAGCCTGGAAAAAGTGAACATTGCGATTGTCGGCGGCGGTGCCACCGGCGTTGAGCTGTCAGCAGAACTCTATAATGCCGTGAAGCAGCTGCACAGCTATGGCTACAAAGGCCTTGATAGCTCTGCACTGAACGTGACGCTGGTGGAAGCCGGTGAGCGTATTCTGCCAGCATTGCCACCGCGCATTTCTGCTGCGGCACACCAGGAACTGACCAAGCTCGGCGTGCGCGTCCTGACGCAAACCATGGTGACCAGCGCAACAGAAGAGGGGCTCAATACCAAAGGCGGCGAATTTATTAATGCTGACTTGATGGTGTGGGCTGCCGGTATTAAAGCGCCGGACTTTATGAAAGAGATTGGCGGGCTGGAAACCAACCGCATCAATCAGTTGGTGGTGAAAGACACGCTGCAAACCACGCTGGATGATGACATCTACGCGATTGGTGACTGCGCCTCCTGCGCACTGCCGGGCGGCGGTTTTGTGCCACCGCGCGCGCAGTCTGCACACCAGATGGCGTCACGCGCGCTGGAAAATATTCTGGCGCAACGCAAAGGCAAACCGCTCAAAGCCTACGTCTATAAAGATCACGGTTCTCTGGTATCACTGTCGCGCTTCACCACCGTGGGTAGCCTGATGGGTAACCTGATGCGCGGCTCGATGATGGTAGAAGGGCGCATTGCGCGTTTCGTGTACATTTCTCTATATCGCATGCACCAGATTGCGCTCCATGGATACTTCAAAACCGGCCTGATGATGCTGGTCGGTAGCCTGAACCGCGTGCTGCGTCCTCGCCTCAAGTTGCACTAATGTTTTCGGGCGGTCCTCTGCCGCCCGATGCCGCTCTGCCTGCCGTAACCCGCTGAAAAACGACAATTCAGTTTAAGGTTACGGCGTTATTTCAGCCTCTCTCAGAACTCTCCGAAAAACTGGCCCTGACGGCTTTCCGCTGCGTTTCCTCCATTAATCTGATGTTGCAATTACGGACCATCTGTAAAACTTATATCCACAAACACGGCGCGGCGCGCACGCCGGTTATGCCTCGGCTACACAGGATTTCGTAGCGGCAGGAATGCGCGGTAACAACATTCAGGAGGACATTCCTGTGAATAAATCAATGTTAGCGGGTATCGGTATCGGCGTGGCAGCAGCGTTAGGGGTTGCCGCCGTCGCCAGCATGGATGTCTTTGATCGCGGCCCGCAGTATGCACAAGTTCTCTCGGCTACGCCGATTAAAGAGAGCATTAAACAACCGCGACAGGAGTGTCGCAACGTGACGTTAACGCATCGTCGTCCGGTACAGGATGAGAACCGCATCGCCGGTTCGGTACTGGGTGCAGTGGCGGGCGGCGTGCTCGGTCACCAGTTTGGTGGCGGTCGTGGGCGCGATGTCGCAACGGTAGCGGGCGCGCTGGCGGGCGGTTACGGTGGTAACCAGGTGCAGGGGGCACTGCAGGATCGTGATACTTACACCACCAACGAGCAGCGTTGCAAAACCGTTTATGACAAACAGGAAAAAATGCTGGGTTATGATGTGACCTATAAAATAGGCGACCAGCAGGGCAAAATCCGCATGGAAAATGACCCTGGCACCCGCATTCCGCTTGACCGTAATGGTCAGCTGATCCTGAATTCGAATCAGGCCTGATTGGGCAAAGACACGTCACAGCAGCAGTAACGAAAAAAGCGCCGTAAGGCGCTTTTTTTATGGTGGCTATCGGCGCGGCGAGATTCCTCTCGCGTCCCGATAGCCACCATGTTGCATGCAGAAGCGCAATGTATCGCTTCGCCAGGCGAGATGCGGCTGAGGACGCTAAATCCGGTTCTTCGCCAGCTCGGCAATGAAGCCCTGAATCCACTCCATCCGCACTTTGCGCTCTTCCAAATCACGAGTGAATCTCAGACGGATCGGACCATCCAACTTCCACTGTTTAGGATCTTTTTGCAGCAGGCCAATCAACCAACCAGGATCGACATGATTCTGCGGCGCGAACTCGAAGAATCCGCCTTTTTCACTGGCTTCAATTTTACGCACGCCCAGTTCTCGCGCCACCAGACGTAAAGCCGCCACATCCAGAAGGTTGCGCGCCGCATCCGGCAACTTGCCAAAACGATCGATCATCTCAACCTTCAGTTCAGCCAGTTCCTGCTCGTCACTGGCTGAGGCAACGCGTTTATAGAGTGACAAACGCGTGTTCACGTCCGGGATAAAGTCATCCGGCAGCAGCGCAGGCATGCGCAGTTCGATTTCGGTCTGGTTGCTGGTGAGATCTTCCAGCGATGGCTCGCGCCCGGCCTTCAGCGCATCCACGGCGTTTTCCAGCAGTTCCATATACAGCGTGAAACCGATCGTTTCCATCTGGCCGCTTTGATCTTCGCCCAGCAGCTCGCCGGCACCGCGAATCTCAAGATCGTGCGTCGCCAGCGCAAAGCCCGCGCCCAGGTCTTCCAGCGAGGCAATCGCCTCCAGACGCTTCTGCGCATCAGTGGTCATGGCTTTTGGATGCGGCGTTAACAGCCAGGCATAGGCCTGATGGTGTGAGCGCCCGACGCGGCCACGCAGCTGATGCAGCTGCGCCAGGCCAAAGTGGTCAGCACGCTCAATGATGATGGTGTTGGCGCTCGGCACATCAATACCGGTTTCGATGATGGTGGTACACACCAGCACGTTAAAACGCTGGTGGTGGAAATCATTCATCACCCGTTCCAGCTCGCGCTCGCGCATCTGGCCGTGGCCGATGGCGATGCGGGCCTCCGGCACCAGCTCCGCCAGCCGCTGTGCGGCTTTTTCGATGTTCTCAACATCGTTGTAGAGATAGTAAACCTGACCGCCGCGTAAAATTTCACGCAGCAGCGCTTCACGCACCACCAGGCTGTCGTACTCGCGCACAAAGGTTTTCACTGCCAGACGGCGGGCTGGCGGTGTTGCAATGATCGACAGATCGCGCATGCCGCTCATCGCCATATTCAGCGTACGCGGGATGGGGGTAGCAGTGAGCGTCAGGATATCAACGTCCGCGCGCATCGCTTTAATACGCTCTTTATGACGCACGCCAAAACGGTGCTCTTCATCGACAATCAACAGACCGAGATCGTGCCATTTCAGGTCGTTTGACAGCAACTTATGCGTGCCGATCAGAATATCCACTTTGCCTTCACGTGCCTGTTCCAGCACCTGACTCTGCTCTTTCGCGCTACGGAAGCGTGACAGCATCTCAATGCGCACTGGCCAGTTGGCGAAACGGTCGCGGAAGTTATCGTAATGCTGCTGCGCCAGCAGGGTGGTGGGCACCAGCACGGCGATTTGTTTGGCATTCTCCACCGCGAGGAAGGCGGCGCGCATCGCCACTTCAGTTTTACCAAAGCCTACGTCACCGCACACCAGACGATCCATTGCCAGCGGCTGGCACATGTCGCTCAGCACCGCATTAATGGCCTGGCCCTGATCCGGCGTAGTCTCAAACGGGAAGCCTTCGCAGAACAGTTGATACTGATCGCGATCGTGCTTAAAGGCGAAGCCGGTTTTGGCCGCGCGTTGGGCGTAGATATCCAGCAGTTCGGCCGCCACATCACGCACTTTCTCCGCCGCTTTCTGGCGTGCGCGTGACCAGGCATCGCTGCCCAGCTTGTGCAGCGGGGCATTCTCATCCGCGCCACCCGCGTAGCGGCTGATCAGGTGCAGTGATGAAACGGGCACGTACAGCTTGGCGTCGCCCGCATAGGAGAGCATCAGATATTCCGCGACAATGCCGCCGGCTTCCAGTGTAGTCAGGCCAATATAACGGCCCACACCGTGTTCCAGATGCACCACCGGCTGGCCGGGATGTAGCTCGGCGAGGTTGCGGATCAACACATCGGGATTGATGGTACGGCGATTATCCTGGCGACGACGGCTGACACGCTCACCCAGCAGGTCGCTTTCACAAATCAACGCGCGATGGCCCGCGCTATCAATAAAGCCGCGTTCACTGGCACCAATCATTAAACTGTGCGGCTGTTTGGCGGCTTCTTCAAAGCGTTCAATCGGCTGTGGGCGCAGTTTGATGCGCGCCAGCAATTCCTGCAGGCTTTCACGACGGCCTTCACTTTCTACTGAGAAAATGATCTGCCCATCAAACTGCTCCATGAACTGACGCAGCAGATCGAGTGGCGCTTTCGCCTGGGCCTGCACCGTCAGTTCCGGCAGCGGTTGATAGCCGAGATTGGTATTGGCGGCTTTTTCTGGCAGCGTTTCGCTGCTGAGCTGCATGCGTGGCCAGGCTTTCAGTTCGCCGAGCAACGCGTCCGGGCGCAGCCACAACGTTGCAGGCTCCAGCAGCGGGCGCATAGGATCGATGCGGCGATTGTCGAAACGCGCGTTAGCATCCTGCCAGAAGCGATCGGCGCTGCCGTGCAGATCGCCACTGTTGAGTACCAGCGTGTTAGCAGGCAGATAGCTGAACAGGGTAGGCAACTCCTGCTCAAAGAACAGCGGCTGCCAGTATTCGATCCCGGCAGGCAGCGTGCCTTTGCTCACCTGCTGATAGACATGCTCCGGCTCGCGGCGCACATCAAATAGCTCGCGCCAGCGGCTGCGGAACAGCTCAATCGCCGCTTTATCAGTGGGAAACTCGTGCGCAGGCAGCAAATTGATGGCGTCAACCGCTTCCAGCGTGCGTTGGCTGTCCGCATCGAACAGGCGCAGGCTGTCAATTTCGTCATCAAAGAAGTCGATACGATAGGGCTGATCGCTGCCCATTGGGAACAGATCCAGCAGCGCGCCGCGCGTGGCGTACTCGCCGTGCTCCATCACCTGATCGACATGGCGATAGCCAGCCTGCTCCAGCTGATCACGCAGCGCATCGCGCGAGAGTTTTTGCCCCTGCTTCATCACCAGCGCATGTCCATGCAGGAAGCTGTGCGGACAGACGCGCTGCATCAGCGTGTTGACCGGCATAATCAGCATGCCGCGCGTCAGATTGGGCAGTTGATAAAGGGTGGAAAGACGGGCAGAGATAATGTCCTGATGCGGCGAGAAGCTGTCGTAAGGCAGCGTTTCCCAGTCGGCGAGATTGGTGACCGGCAGATCGGTGAACTGGCGAATCTCCTCCTGCAGACGCAGGGCAGATTGCATATCCGGCGTAATCATCAGCACCGGACCCGGGTGGCGTTCGGTGATACTGGCGCACTCAACCGCCTGCGCGGCACCAATCAGTTCGCCGAGCTGACGATGATCGCCCGCTTTCACAGGCAGGGTATAACGACTCTGTTCCGACATAAGGACTCGACATTCTCTCCTTGGATTCCAGGGCGTCATCATTCCATAATCTGCCCCCAGGATCATCTGTCGCGGTGCTATTTCTCATCGCCCTTCATACTTCGCGCTGTGGCCGCGTTAGCTGCGTCTGCGAACCCCGGTCACTTACTTGATTGCTGTGTGTAGTGCATGCGCGGACGATCGACGTTAGCCCAGGACAGCTCTTTTTCCAGATGATAGCTGTGGTTGCCGTCGTCCCACTTCACGTAATAGCCGGTTGCCGCATCTCCCTGTTCAAAGACGTTGACGATCTCGCCTCTGATTTCTCCCGATTTGTGTTTCACGATACTGCCCTTCGGAAATCTGAACATGGGTATACTCCTTTTCGCCCGGCATCTTTCGCACCGTGGCGGCGTTGGCTGCGCCTGCTAACCCCAGTCACTTACTGATGTAAGCTCCTGGGGATTAGCAGGCTTGCCGCCTTGCCACAGCACGAAATCTTTGGGCTGACTGCGGTGCTGATTAAACGGGCATACTGCGGTGCCGGCTGGACATAAATTTGTGCTACATGGAGAAGTCTACCGCAGGGTATGCCTAATAAACGCACAACAAGTATCATTATTTTGTCGCAATTTTATGCATTGACGCAGATTGCGACGTATTTGGATGCAACTTTGCCATAGACTCAGAGGGTTAGAGGTTTCATAAACAGGGCTGCTCCTTTATCATCCCACTACTTATTTTCAGGCAACTGCCAAGACGGATCTCATGTATCAACCAGTCGCGTTATTCATCGGTTTGCGCTACATGCGTGGACGTGCCTCAGACCGCTTCGGTCGCTTCGTCTCCTGGCTTTCCACCATCGGTATCACGCTGGGCGTGCTGGCGCTGGTCACCGTACTGTCGGTGATGAACGGCTTCGAGCGTGAGCTGGAGGGCAATATCCTCGGCCTGATGCCGCAAGCGTTGGTCACCAGCGACAAAGGCAGCATTAATCCACAGCAGGTGACGGCGGAGAGCCTCAAACTGCAGGGCGTCACGCGTGTGGCCCCGCTGACCACCGCTGATGTGGTGCTGCAAAGCGCGCGCAATGTCTCAGTGGGCGTGATGCTGGGCATCAACCCGGACGAACAAGACCCGCTCACCCCTTATCTTGTGAACACGCAACAGAACGTTCTGCAACCGGGCCAATACAATGTGATTCTCGGTGAACAGTTGGCGTCTCAGTTGGGCGTTAAACGTGGCGACCAGCTGCGTCTGATGGTGCCGACGGTGAGCCAGTTTACGCCGGTGGGCCGCTTGCCGAGCCAGCGTATCTTCACCGTCGCAGGCACCTATGCTGCCAACAGCGAAGTCGATGCCTATCAGATTCTGGTGAATCAGCAGGATGCCTCCCGCGTGATGCGCTATCCGCTGGGTAATATCACCGGCTGGCGTTTGTGGCTGGATAAACCGCTGAATGTGGATGCCTTCAGTGAACAGCACCTGCCGGATGGCCTGACGCTGAAAGACTGGCGCGAGCGCAAAGGCGATCTGTTCCAGGCGGTACGCATGGAAAAAAACATGATGGGGCTGCTGCTGAGTCTGATCATCGCGGTAGCGGCGTTTAACATCATTACTTCACTCGGTCTGCTGATCATGGAAAAGCAGGGTGAAGTGGCGATTCTGCAAACACAGGGCTTAACCCGTCGACAGATTGTCGCGGTGTTTATGGTGCAGGGCGCCAGTGCCGGCATTATCGGCACCTTGCTCGGTACGCTGCTCGGCGTGCTGCTCGCCAGCCAGCTGAATAATTTGATGCCAGTGATTGGCCTGTTCCTGGATGGCGCGGCATTGCCGGTCGATATCAACATCTGGCAGGTGGTCACGATTGCGCTGGTCTCGATGATCGTCGCGCTGCTCTCAACCCTTTATCCTTCATGGCGCGCTGCCGCCGTTCAACCCGCTGAGGCTTTACGTTATGAGTAATACCCCTTTGTTGCAGTGTCGTGACCTGTGCAAACGCTATCAGGAAGGCAGCGTGCAGTCCGATGTGCTGCGCAATGTGGCTTTTAGCCTGCAGCCAGGCGAACTGACGGCCATCGTTGGCAGCTCCGGCTCGGGTAAAAGTACCTTACTGCATCTTCTCGGCGGCCTCGATGCGCCCACTTCGGGTGACGTGGTGTTCGACGGCAAATCACTGAATGCGATGTCTTCTGCTGCCAAAGCCGAACTGCGCAACCGCGAGCTGGGCTTTATCTATCAGTTCCACCATCTATTGCCAGACTTCACGGCACTGGAGAACGTGGCGATGCCATTGCTGATCGGCAAAACCGCAAAAGCGGAGGCCGCCTCGCGCGCGCTGGAAATGCTGGCAGCGGTAGGACTGGAAAAACGCGCCGCACATCGTCCTTCTGAGCTGTCAGGCGGTGAGCGTCAGCGTGTCGCAATCGCGCGTGCGCTGGTGAACCGTCCGCGCCTGGTGATGGCGGATGAACCGACCGGTAACCTGGACGCGCGTAATGCCGATGCGATTTTCAAACTGCTGGGCGAGCTGAATCAGCAGCAGGGCACCGCATTTCTGGTGGTGACGCACGATCTGAATCTGGCTAAACGTCTGAATCGCCAGATGGAGATGCGCGACGGTCAGCTGAGCGAGCATCTGACGCTGGGAGCCATCTGATGGGTTCGTCATTATCCCTGCTGCTTGGCCTGCGCTTCAGTCGCGGTCGGCGGCGTGGTGGCATGGTCTCACTGATCTCCATCATCTCGACCATCGGCATCGCCCTGGGTGTTGCGGTGTTGATTATTGGCCTGAGCGCGATGAACGGTTTTGAACGCGAGCTGAACAAGCGCATTCTGGCCGTGGTACCGCACGGTGAAATCGAGCCGGTGAATCAGCCTTTCCGCAACTGGCAGCCGATGATCGCACCGATTGAAAAGGTGCCGGGTATCGCGGCAGCGGCGCCTTATGTTAACTTCACCGGCTTGATTGAGAGCGGCGCGAAGATGCAGGCGCTGCAGGTGAAAGGTGTCGACCCGCAACAGGAATCACGTCTGAGCGCTTTGCCGAGCTTTGTCGATGGCGATGCGTGGCAGCAGTTCGGCGCAGATAAACAGCAGATCATCCTCGGTGGTGGCATTGCCAAATCGCTCAACGTGAAACAGGGCGATTGGATCACCATCATGATCCCGAACAATGACGGTGAAAATAAGCTGCTGCAACCGAAACGTATTCGTCTGCAGGTATCAGGCATTCTGCAACTCAGCGGAATGCTCGACCACAGCCTGGCGCTGGTGCCGCTGGCGGATGCGCAAAAATATCTTGATATGGGTGACAGCGTCAGCGGCATTGCGCTGAAGATGAGCGATCCCTTCCAGGCGCAAAAACTGGTGCGCGATGCCGGTGAAGCCACGCACTCTTATGTCTACATTAAAAGCTGGATTGGCACTTACGGTTACATGTACCGCGATATCCAGATGATACGCGCGATTATGTATCTGGCGATGGTGCTGGTGATTGGCGTGGCCTGTTTTAATATCGTCTCGACGCTGGTAATGGCGGTGAAAGACAAGAGCAGTGATATTGCGGTGCTGCGCACGCTGGGCGCCAAAGATGGCCTGATCCGCGCCATTTTTATCTGGTATGGCTTGCTGGCCGGATTGCTCGGCAGCATCAGCGGTGTGGTGGTGGGCGTGCTGGTGGCGCTCAACCTGACACCGATCGTGCGTGGGCTGGAGCACCTTACCGGTCATCAGTTGCTGGCGGGGGATATCTACTTCATTGATTTCCTGCCATCGGAGCTGCACTGGATTGATGTGATTTCGGTGCTGGTGACCGCCATCCTGCTCAGCCTGATTGCCAGCTGGTATCCGGCGCGGCGTGCCAGTCGAATCGATCCGGCTCGCGTGCTGAGCGGGCAGTAATGATAAAAAACGCAGCCGCCTTCGCGGCTGCGCACATTTTCAGCGTCTGTGGCATGCAGCCGTCATGCGCAGCCGCTATTATCGGGAACCATTATCCCGAGCCAAACACCCGACATGCGGTGACAACCACCGCAGCATAAGGAGCTTTTATGCGCATACCGCGCCGCCGCCTACGACTCGCCCGCGACAAGAAAAATCGCCGCAAAGTGCATCAGCGCTTTCGCCAGCGCATCTTTGAACGCGATCGCAAAGCTGAACTGGCTGCGCACCCGCAACCGCGCGTCGTGGTACTGACCGGCGCTGGCATCTCCGCCGAGTCAGGCATTCAAACCTTCCGCGCTGCCGACGGATTATGGGAAGAGCATCGGGTTGAAGATGTTGCCACACCAGAAGGATTTCATCGTAATCCCGATCTGGTGCAAGGATTCTACAATGCGCGCCGCCGTCAGTTGCAACAGCCGGAGATTCAGCCAAATGCCGCGCACAAAGCGCTGGCCGAACTGGAACAGGTGCTGGGCGACAACTTCCTGTTGGTGACGCAGAACATCGATAATCTCCATGAGCGGGCAGGCAGTCAGCGCGTGTTGCATATGCACGGTGAATTGCTAAAAGTGCGCTGTGAAAGCAGTGCTCAGGTGCTGGATTGGACGGAAGATGTTAAGCCGGACGATCGTTGCACCTGCTGCCAGTTCCCGGCCCGACTCCGTCCGCATGTGGTGTGGTTTGGAGAAATGCCGCTCGGCATGGAAGAGATTTATCAGGCGATCGAGAAAGCCAATCTGTTTATCGCCATTGGCACCTCCGGGCATGTCTATCCCGCCGCCGGCTTTGTGCATGAAGCAAAACTGCAGGGTGCGCATACCGTTGAGCTTAATCTGGAGCCGAGTCAGGTGGGCAATGAGTTCGCGGAAAGCCAGTACGGCTTGGCCAGTGAGGTGGTACCGGATTTTGTGCATACCTTTCTACGCGGGCTGTATAAGTAAGACGATATCTGGTTAAGCACTTTGCGCTGAGAACGCTAACCTGAAGGATAATGATTTGACGCAACATGGCGCGCCTCACGCGCCATGATAATAACGCAGGTTCTTTAGAGGGATGACAAATGGATCAATTACTTGAGCGTTTTCTCAGTTATGTGGCCGTAGAAACTCAGTCAAAACCGCAGGCGCGTCAGGTGCCCAGCAGTGAAGGGCAGTGGACGCTGGCGCGTCAGTTACAGGAAGAGCTGATTGCACTGGGATTTGTTGATGTGTCCCTGAGCGATCACTGCTGCGTGATGGGTACTTTGCCCGCCAACGTAGACTGGCCGACCCCGGTGATCGGCTTTATCTCGCATATGGATACGTCACCGGATTTCACCGCTAAAAACGTCAATCCGCAGATTATCGAAAACTACCGTGGCGGCGATATTGCGCTGGGCAATGGCGATGAAATCCTCTCGCCGGTGATGTTCCCGATTCTGCACAAGCTGATTGGCCATACGCTGATCACCACCGATGGCAAAACCTTGCTGGGCGCAGATGATAAAGCGGGTATCGCTGAAATCATGACGGCGATGGCGCGACTGGTGAAAGAGAATATTCCGCACGGCGCGATTCGTGTGGCGTTTACCCCAGATGAAGAGATTGGACGCGGCACCTCTCATTTCGATGTTGAAGGTTTTGCAGCGGACTGGGCGTACACCATTGATGGCAGCGATCTCGGCGAATTTGAATTTGAAAACTTCAATGCAGCAACCGCGATGGTGAAAATCACCGGCAATAACGTGCACCCCGGCAGTGCGAAAAACGTCATGGTGAACGCGCTGGATCTGGCAATGCGTTTCCACGCTGAGCTACCCGCCAAAGAAAAACCTCAGTTCACCGATGGTTATGAAGGCTTTTTCCATCTGCATACCATCAAAGGCACGGTTGAGCATGCCGAGTTAATGTATTTGATTCGTGATTTCGACGCCGACAGTTATGAACAGCGTAAACAGCTGCTGGAAGAGATTGCTGCGCGCGTTGGGAAGGGGCTGCAGGCTGAATGCTCAGTGAAAGTAGAGATTAGCGACAGCTACCGCAATATGCGTGAGAAAGTTGAGCCACATCCGCAGATTATTGAGCTGGCGCTGCAGGCCATTCGTGATTGCGGGATTGAACCGGTGGTGAAGCCGATTCGCGGTGGCACCGACGGCTCTGCGCTATCGTGGAAAGGCTTGCCTTGCCCGAACTTGTTCACCGGCGGCTATAACTACCACGGTAAACACGAGTTCGCGTCATTAAATGTGATGTCGCAGGCGGTGGATGTGATTGTGCGCTTGTCTGCGCTGGCAGCAGAGAAGAAATAGTATGAAAAAGGCCTGCTAAGCAGGCCTTTTATCAATATCTTACGTGGCGGCGCAGTCAACAGCGTCTCTGTCGCGGCTAAAACCTGTGGTAAATCGCGCCGTGATAAAGAGGCGCGATTTTAGCGCAACAGATTACTCACCAAAGAACCAGTAGCCGCTGTTCACCAGCGCCGCAAGCTGAGCCAGCAGCGACGGATCGTCCAGCGCATCGCCGAAATCTTCCAGCGTTAACACCTGATTGTGTGCCAGTGCCGCCAGCACTTCCGGGTGGCTGCACGCCACGCGCTCGCCATTCACAAACACCGCATCGCCCAGCGTTAACACGCGCAGGCCACCAAGACGTGTCAGCGCATCGCCTTGCTGCAGCGCATCGTAAATCTCATCAGGCTGATACGGCGGCTCAGGAGGTGCGATATCCAGTTCGTGACGTGTCTGTGAGATAAACTCACCAAACCACTGATTAAACTGTTCTGGCTGATTAATGACATCCAGCATCACCTGACGAATTCCTTCCACTTCAGAAGGCAAAATCTGTGACGGGCAATCACGCGACGGCACATCCGGATCGCTGAAACGATAGCTGCCTAATTCGTGCGCCAGCATGTAATCAGCGAAGCCACTGATCAATTCACGACCGTTAGGTGCACGGAAGCCGACCGAATAGTTGATGGCATTTTCCAGCGAATAGCCTTCATGCGGGAATCCTGGCGGAATGTACAGGATGTCGCCGGGTTCCATCTCTTCATCGATGATGGCGTCAAACGGCTCAACCTGCAGCAGATCGGGATGCGGGCAGTGCTGTTTCATCGGCACTTTTTCGCCTACGCGCCAGCGACGACGGCCGGTGCCCTGAATGATAAACACATCATACTGGTCGAAGTGCGGGCCTACGCCGCCGCCCGGAACGGCAAAAGAGATCATCAGATCGTCAATGCGCCAGTCAGGCAGGAGGCGGAACGGGCGCATCAGGGCAGCAGAAGGTTCATGCCAGTGATTTACCGCCTGCACCAGCAGCGACCAGTTGCTCTCGCCGAGATGATCATAGCTTTCAAACGGACCATGACTCACCTGCCATTTGCCGTTGTTATGGCTCACCAGGCGGCTGTCCACCTCGTTTTCCATCGCCAGACCCGCCAGCTCATCAGGAGAAATGGGATCAATGAAGTTTTTAAAACCACGCTTGAGCACCACCGGACGTTTTTGCCAGTAGCGCTGAATAAAGTCGGGCCAGTTAATATCGAGCTGATAGTCCATACGAGTGTTCCGGTTAGGGCCATGAATGCAGGCAAGTATAACAGCCCGCAGGCCTTTCTACTCGCGGTGATGTTCAACTTCCTGACGCTGGAAAATCACTTCCATGCGGGCACCGCCCAGCGGGCTGGTGCTGGCGATCACCTTACCAGCGTATTGTTCGAGGATGTCGCGGACCACGGCTAAGCCAAGGCCCTGGCCGGGACGTAACGTATCGGCACGCTGACCGCGCACGAAGATCAGATCGCGTTTGCTTTCAGGAATGCCGGGGCCGTCATCATCAATAAACAGATGCAGTGCCTTGTCGGTTTGTCGTGCGCTGACCTCAATAAATTCCAGGCAGTATTTGCAGGCGTTATCCAGCACATTGCCCAGCACTTCCATAAAGTCATTTTGGTCGCCGATAAAGGTCAACTCGGGGGAGATATCCAGGGTGATTTCGACCCCTTTGCGCTGATAAACCTTATTCAGCGCCGAGCAAAGGCTATCCAGTAGTGCCGACACCGAATGCAGATCGCGCTGCAGCGGATTATGATCGGCCTGCATACTGGCTCGATGCAGGTAGTAGCCAATTTGTTGTGAAATACGGCTAATCTGCTCCAGCATCACCGGCTCGGCCTGCTCCACGGTTAGCTCCTTGCCGCTGCGCAGGGAGCGCAAGGTACTCTGCAACACCGCCAGCGGGGTTTTCAGGCTGTGCGTTAAATCAGACAGGGTGGTGCGATAACGCGTGTAGCGCTGGCGCTCATTGGTTAGCAGCAGGTTGAGATTTCGCACCAGGCTGCGCAACTCCTGCGGTGGATTGTCATCCAGATTCTCGCGATGACCCGTTTCCAGTTCACGCACCTGCGCGGTTAAATCACCAATAGGGCGCAGGCTCCAGTGCGCGGCCAGCCACAGCAGCGGAATCACTAACAGCAGGTTTGCTGCCAGCACATAGCTAAACCATGACCACACCACATCCGAGTGCTGCAGTTCCTGGGGGATGGAATCCACCACGACGATGGTCAGTGCCGGTAAGTTGGTGGTGGCATCGTAACGGTTGACGGCGACCGAGTGGGTAAAGGTGTCGTTGTTGTCGCTGTCCAGTTGATGTAACCGCTCTTTGACCTCGGAGTTGTTGCCGATGGCGGCCAGACTGGTGCGATTTGTGGTGTCAATTTCATAAAAATCGGGCTTGAGCAGCCACTCACGCCGAATGTTTTTGCGGATGTCAGGCACATCACGCTGCTGCCACAGCAACTTGCCGTGTTCATCGTAGATGAACACCAGCGTCGGGAAATTGAGCGTCATACGCTCTGGCTGGGCAATGGTCAGCTTATTGTTTTGCCATTGCGCCAGGGTGAAGAACAGGTTGCTCTCGCCGCGCATCACGCGATAGGTGTTTTTATCGAAACTCACCACATAGCCGACTACGGCAACCATGCCGTAGGAGAGCGACAGAAACAGGACAATAGCGGCAGTCGCCAGTAAAAACCGGGCGCGTAATGAGAAAGGACGTAAGCGATTCAGCCAATTCATAAATCAGAGATCAAAGCGATAGCCCTGGCCGCGCACGGTGTTAATCACTTCGGTCGGATGGAGCGCAAGAATCTTTTTACGCAGGCGCCCCATCAAAACATCAATGGTGTGGCTCTCGCGCAGTTCGGCATCGGGATAGAGTTGCAGCATCAGCGAATCTTTGCTGACCACTTTTCCGGCGTTGCGGATCAAGGTTTCTACAATGGTGTACTCAAAGGCGGTGAGTTTGACCGGTGCATCATTGACGGTGACTTCGCGACGTGACAGATCAACCTGGAACGGCGGCATCGCAATGATCTGCGAAGCGTGTCCACTGTTGCGACGCATCAGCGCCTGCAAACGTGCAGCGACTTCTTCGATATGGAAAGGTTTGGTGACGTAGTCATCGGCACCGGCTTCGAGTGCTTCCACTTTAGCCTGCCAGCCTTCACGTGCCGTCAACACCAGAATCGGTTGACGCACAGCATCGCCGCGCCAGCGACGAATCAACGACATGCCATCTTCATCAGGCAAGCCTAAATCGACCAGCGCAATGTCGGGAATGTGTTCCTGCAGGAAATAGTCGGCTTCTTTGGCATCTTCGGCAGCATCCACCTGATGACCCATTTCACGTAACTGCACGGCGAGATGATGACGCAGCAGTGCATTATCTTCCACAACCAGAACACGCATAGAATTTCCTTACCTTCAAACTCAGTGATGATGGCAAGAGTATATGTTAAGCGAGCTAAACAAGAGAACAACACTTGATTGTCATCGTTTGAACGACAGCAGCAAAAAGCGGCGAGCATTCATTTCGGACACAGGCAACAAGGGATTGATGCACTTGCCGATTTGCTGGTGCTCGACTGCCTGAGGGAAAGGGTAGGGTGTGCGAGCAGGCACACCCTTAATGATTATTTTAAATCATCAACCATCTGAATGGCGCGGCCGAGATAGTTGGCCGGTGTCATCTGCTTCAGACGCACTTTCTCTTCTTCCGGCAGTTCGAGACTGTCGATGAAGGCCTGCATACCGGCTGCATCTACACGTTTGCCACGCGTCAGCTCTTTCAGCTTTTCGTATGGCTTCTCGATACCGTAGCGGCGCATTACGGTCTGGATCGGCTCGGCCAGCACTTCCCAGTTGTGATCCAGTTCGTCCAGCAGACGATCGCGGTTCACTTCCAGCTTGGAAATACCTTTCAGCGTCGCCTGATAAGCGATCAGTGCGTAGCCCACGCCCACACCGAGGTTACGCAGCACGGTAGAGTCGGTGAGATCGCGCTGCCAGCGGGAAACCGGCAGTTTGCTTGCCAGGTGCTGCATCACCGCATTCGCCAGACCGAGGTTGCCTTCTGAGTTTTCGAAGTCAATCGGGTTCACTTTATGCGGCATGGTGGAAGAACCAATTTCGCCCGCGATAGTTTTCTGCTTGAAGTGATTCAGGGCTACGTAACCCCAGATATCACGGTCAAAGTCGATCAGGATGGTGTTGAAACGCGCGATGCAATCAAACAGTTCTGCGATGTAGTCATGCGGTTCGATCTGCGTGGTGTACGGGTTCCAGGTGACGCCCAGTGAGGTGACAAACTGCTCGCTCAGCTGATGCCAGTCCACTTCCGGATACGCAGCGATGTGGGCGTTATAGTTGCCGACCGCGCCGTTGATTTTGCCCAGCACTTCGATTTTGCTCAACTGACGCAGCTGACGTTCCATACGGTAAGCGACGTTAGCCATCTCTTTACCCATGGTGGATGGCGTAGCAGGCTGGCCGTGAGTACGCGACAGCAGCGGGATATCGCGATACTCCTGCGCCAGACCTTTCACCGCATCGATGATTTTGTTCCAGAAAGGCACGATGACATCACGGCGAGCGGTTTCCAGCATCAGCGCGTGAGAAAGGTTGTTAATATCTTCAGAAGTACAGGCGAAGTGGATGAACTCGGATACCGCATGCAGCGCAGGGATATCGGCCACTTTCTCTTTCAGGAAGTACTCAACCGCTTTAACGTCGTGGTTGGTGGTGCGTTCGATGGTTTTAATGCGCGCCGCGTCTTCTTCGCTGAAATTGGCGACAATGGCATCAAGGAAAGCGTTTGCGTCAGCATCAAATGCAGGAACTTCCTTGATCTCTGCGGTCGTAGCCAGTTTCTGTAACCAGCGAACTTCAACCTCAACGCGGAATTTCAGCAAACCGTATTCGCTGAAAATGGCGCGCAGCGGGCTGACTTTATCGCCATAACGGCCATCGACAGGTGAGACGGCGGTCAGAGAGGATAATTCCATCAGTGCAACTCCTGAATCGTTAACAAATTAGGGCAGGGTGGCGCTTAATACGCCGGGCCCAGCCGGGATAAAATGGTTTTGGCTTCACGCAGCAGACGCTGGCGCGAGAACATTAGCTGCAGGCGGCCACCGCCAACCTGCTGCCACAACACAGCGGCACGAATGCCTGCCAGCAAGGTAGCGCGTACTTTGCTTTGTACCTGAGAATTCTGTAATACCTGCGGCGAACCGGTGACCTGAATGCGCGGACCCAGCGGGCTGATCACATCGACATAAATCCCCGCCATGGCACTGGTGATGGTTTCTGACTCCAGCTCGTAATGCGCGAGTTGGCGATCAAGCTGCGCAATACGCTGAGAAAGGGTGTTCAGCGCCGCGTTGTTGCCGTGCAATTTGCGCTCCAGCACCATCATACTCAGGGTGTAACGTGTCAGTTCGGCCCCGGCACCCTGGCGGCTGCCGCTGTTCAACACCGCCATCAGCGATTTCAGGCCGAGATGCAGATTCGCTTCATCATTGCCAAATACCGCCAGCGTTGAGCCGGGGTTCAGATCCAGCAGGCTGCGCAGCGACACGGTTAATGCGGCATTGTTGCAACTGCCCTGATGCGCTAATTGCTGCACCAGATGCGCGGACTGACAAATACCCGCCAGCGCGAGCGTTATCTCATAATAGTTCTTGGCCACGCTTAACTCCTGTCATCGCGTCGGCAGCGCCGACCTCAGGCTTCTGCCAATGGCAGGCGCTGTTCAATAATGCCGCCGCCGAGGCAAACATCACCCAGATAAAATACGGCCGACTGGCCAGGCGTGACGGCCGCAACCGGCTCGTCAAAACGCACTTCAATACGCTCGGCATCGAGCGGGATAATTTCGCATGGAATATCGGTCTGGCGATAACGGGTTTTCACCGTGCAGCGCAGCGGTGCCGTCATCGTTTGGCGATCGACCCAATCCAGCTGCTGAGCAATCAAGCCCACAGACATCAGGCGTGGATGTTCCGCACCCTGAGCCACCACCAGGCGATTGCGTGCGACGTCTTTGTCGACCACATACCAGGGATCGTCATTGCTCTCTTTGCGACCACCAATACCCAATCCTTTGCGCTGACCCAGCGTGTGATACATCAGCCCCTGGTGCTCACCGACAATCTCACCCTCAACGGTTTCGATTTCGCCCGGCTGTGCAGGTAAGTAACGACCAAGGAAGTCGCGGAATTTGCGCTCGCCGATAAAGCAGATGCCGGTCGAGTCTTTTTTCTTCGCGGTGATCAAATCCAGTTCTTCAGCGATACGGCGTACTTCAGGCTTCTCCAGTTCCCCCACCGGGAACAAGCTTTGCGCAATCTGTTCATGGCTCAGGGTGTAGAGGAAGTAACTCTGATCTTTATTGCCGTCGAGACCGCGCAGTAACTGGCTGGTGCCATTCACATCGGCGCGGCGCACATAGTGGCCGGTGGCGATGAAGTCTGCACCGAGATCTTCAGCCGCGAATTCAAGGAAGGCTTTAAATTTAATCTCTTTATTGCACAGAATATCGGGGTTTGGCGTGCGGCCCGCTTTGTACTCTTCCAGGAAGTGTTCGAACACGTTATCCCAGTACTCAGCCGCGAAGTTGATTTTGTGCAGTTTCATGCCGAGCTTGTCACACACGGCTTGAGCGTCAGCCAGATCATCAGCGGCGGTGCAATACTCCTCGCCGTCGTCTTCCTCCCAGTTCTTCATGAACAGGCCTTCAACCTGATAGCCCTGCTGTTGCAGTAACCAGGCGGATACGGAAGAATCGACGCCGCCGGACATCCCGACGATCACTTTTTTCTGGCTGTTGTCAGACATGACGCACTCTTAATTACGATAAAAACAGGCGGCGCATTCTATCATGCCGAAGCCGGGCGCGCACCTTCGTGAAACGGCCATTGGAACGGCGCCACCAGTTGCAGCGGATAACGCGCGCCTTGTTGCCACAATCGAACACTCTCGGCGACCAGCGGTGAACGCAGGCGATTCGCCGTCAGAATCTGCTCTGGCGGCAGCCACCAGCAGCAATCGATGTCGCGATCGTGCGGGGACGTCTCGCATTTCTCTGGCAGATCGAGGCCAAACAGGAAACGCACAAAAGGTGTATCGTCAGGCGCGATCCACTGCTGCACACCGAGGAAATACTCAGGTTGAGCGTCAATGCCGGTCTCTTCAAACAACTCACGCTGCGCCGCTTCTAAAATCGTTTCATTGGCTTCGAGATGACCCGCCGGCTGATTCCAGGTAATGCGGCCGTGAACACGCTCTTCAACCACCAGCAATTCGCCTTGTGCCTGCACAATACAGGCTACGGTTACATGAGGTTTAAACATCCTTCCTCCGAAATTGTTAACTAAAAGTTATTGAAAAGTCGTGATCTAAACGTTGGCACTGACATCGCGCCACTCTCCCAGGGCTAAATCGTTCAGTTGATATTTGCCCATGGCAAAGCGAATCAGGCGTAAGGTGGGAAAACCAATATGCGCCGTCATGCGCCGCACCTGACGGTTACGTCCTTCGTACAGGGTGATTTTCAACCAACTGGTGGGAATCGCTTTTCGCTCGCGGATCGGCGGCTGGCGCGGCCACAGCCACGCTGGCTCGGTCACTAATTCCACGCCAGCAGGCAGCGTAGGTCCATCATTGAGGGTGACGCCGTTGCGTAACAGGGATAAATCTGATTCCTGTGGAGCACCTTCAATCTGCACATAATAGATTTTTCCGGTGCGCTTTCCGGGCTGCGTAAGTTGCGCCTGTAGCGCGCCATCGTTGGTCAGAATCATCAAACCTTCGCTGTCGCGATCGAGGCGGCCGGCGGCATAAACGTTGCTAACCGGCACGAAATCCTTGAGCGTGCGGCGTCCCGCTTCATCACTGAACTGCGGTAAAACATCGAAAGGTTTGTTAAAGAGTATGACGCGTCGCGGTCCTTTTGGACGTGTGTCACGGCGCACAGGCTGGCGTGCTGCGGTGTTTGGACGCTTATCCTGGTGAATTCGTTGAGAAGTTTTTCGCATGGGCTTTGCAGTCAGAAACAATCGGCGCATTATAACGCGAAACTGCGGTGATTGGCGTAGCGGAAATATTCAAGTAGTATTGACCCGCATCTTACAAATCATTAACAAAAAATCGCTCGAAGGAGAGGTTGATGGAAAGCAAAGTAGTTGTTCCGGCGGAAGGTCAAAAAATCACCCTGGTTCAGGGCAAACTCACTGTTCCGAATAACCCAGTCATTCCTTACATCGAAGGTGATGGCATCGGCGTTGATGTTTCCCCTGTTATGCTGAAAGTGGTTGATGCCGCTGTGAAGAAAGCCTACAACGGCGAGCGCAAAATTTCCTGGATGGAAATTTATACTGGTGAGAAATCAGTAGAACTTTACGGCCAGGACGTCTGGCTGCCGCAAGAAACCCTCGATTTAATCAAAGAGTACCGCGTTGCTATCAAAGGCCCACTGACTACGCCAGTTGGCGGCGGTATTCGTTCTCTGAACGTGGCGCTGCGTCAGGAGCTGGATCTGTACGTGTGTCTGCGTCCGGTTCGCTACTACACCGGCACCCCAAGCCCGGTTAAACGCCCAGAAGATACCGACATGGTGATCTTCCGTGAGAACTCAGAAGATATCTATGCGGGTATCGAGTGGAAAGCGGGCACACCAGAAGCGGACAAAGTGATCAAGTTCCTGCGCGAAGAGATGGGCGTGAAGAAAATTCGCTTCCCTGAGCAGTGTGGTATCGGCGTGAAGCCGTGCTCTGAAGAGGGCACTAAACGTCTGGTGCGTGCTGCGGTTGAGTACACCATCACCAACGATCGTGATTCTCTGACCCTGGTTCACAAAGGCAACATCATGAAGTTCACCGAAGGCTCATTCAAAGACTGGGGCTACCAGTTGGTGAAAGAAGAGTTCGGCGGCGAGCTGATCGATGGCGGTCCATGGATGAAGTTCAAGAATCCAAACACTGGCAAAGAGATCATCGTTAAAGACGTGATCGCTGACGCCTTCCTGCAGCAGATCCTATTGCGTCCAGCAGAATACGACGTTATCGCCTGTATGAACCTGAACGGTGACTACATCTCTGATGCTCTGGCGGCACAGGTTGGTGGTATCGGTATCGCACCTGGCGCGAACATCGGTGACGAGTGCGCACTGTTCGAAGCAACCCACGGTACGGCACCTAAGTACGCTGGTCAGGATAAAGTGAACCCAGGTTCCGTTATCCTGTCCGCAGAAATGATGCTGCGTCATATGGAGTGGTTCGAAGCCGCAGACCTGATTGTTAAAGGCATGGAAGGCGCTATCGCTGCTAAGACCGTGACCTATGACTTCGAGCGTCTGATGGATGGCGCTAAACTGCTGAAATGTTCAGAGTTTGGTGACGCGATCATCGCGAACATGTAATTTCTGCCAGCCAGAAATTGAGACGGGAGCCCATGGCTCCCGTTTTTTTAATGCGCTAAGTTAATCGGCCTGCTGTTCAACGGATTTGGCGGATGACGCATGCTGCTGCGACAAGCGCCAGAAATCATTGCCGCCCGGATGCTGATACATGCGCAGGCCAAACTGGCCGACAATCGCATAGATATATTCGAAGATCGCTGACTGCGAATTCTCATACTCCACCCAAAATATCGACGAGGTGAAGCAATAGACTTCTACCGGTAAACCTTCCGGCGAGGGCTTCATGGTGCGCACCACGATATACATATCCTGCTTAATATCATCGCGCTGCGACAGCCACGCGGTGAGATATTTGCGGAACACCGTCAAGTTGGTCATGCCGTTGTCAGCAAACCAACGATCGCCCACTGCATTGCTGTCACGGCCATCCATTAACGCTGACAGCTGCTCGTTAACACCGCGAATCTGGCTCATCTGCTGAATGAGTTCGTGATCGAGAAAGCGAATCGACATTTGGTCGAGGTGGAAGCTACGCATAATACGGCGCGCGCCGGAGGAGAACATCGCCTGCCAGTTGGTATAGGTTTCGGTGAGGAAGTTTTTCGTCGGGATGCGTGACAAAGTGTTATCCCAGTTACGCAGCGTAATGGTGTGCAGTGCAATATCAATCACTTCGCCGCTAATGCCTTTATCCGGCATCTCAATCCAGTCACCAAGTTGCAGCACATCGTTGGATGACACCTGAATATTCGCCACCAGCGACATTAAGGTGTGCTGGAACACCAACATCAATACCGCAGCAACCGCACCCAAACTCGAGATAATAATCACTGGCGATTTATTCGACATAATGGCCAGAATCATGATCGCCGAAATAATGTGCACCAGGATCTTGCCGACCTGAATATAGCCCTTGATCGAGTGATTCTTACGCTTTGATTTGCGGGAGTAGGAGTTGTTAACAATCTCCAGCACTTCTGTGAAGAACAGCGACAGATAAACAAAGAACAAAATGCCGCAGATAGTCTTAATAGCAATCAGCAGATGCTCGGGCAGATCTGGCATAAACTGCAGCAGGTAATAGACCGTGATCACCGGAATAAAGTTTGAGAGCTTTTCAGATAGCCGCACATCTTTATCTAGTGGAACCTGTTTTTTGTGTGTGCTGAAGAAGACCTTGCGCACCACCTTCACCACAAAGAATTTGCAGATCAGATGCGTCACCATCCCCGCGATCACCAGCAGCAGCAAGCTAAAAGTGGTGGATAGCAGGGTGTTACTCTCAATAAATTTCTGGATATCGCTTAAATAATTCATATTCACAACATGCCTGACAACGATGGCGGGGATTCAATCACAAACTGTGATCATACTGTATGCGACAAGTGCGCAATTTCTTAACGGCGGTTCGTGCCTGACAATACATTTCGCAAAACTTTGAAACAGATAGCATCCATGAACCCCTCGTCGTGCCTTTTCCGGCAAAACCCGCTATGTTCTGCGCTTCAGATTCTGGAGGTGGTATGCAAGGTGTCATAAAATTCGTTAAGGGCTGGTTGCTGTTTTCGTTGCTGTGGGGCATTTTCATGTGGTTCACTTCGTGGCAGGCGCAGGGTGAGGCCATCAGTATGGTGGTGGTGAAAAGCTTGTACGCTGGATTGATTTATCAGGCATTGATGACCATGGTGGCGCGCTTCAAAGCACGCCGTTCGCAAGCCTGATTGCTCACATCTCCCCACACAGCTTTGCGCAGCACTGACGCTAATTTGCACTCTGTCAGGCAATCTGGCCCGACTCAAAACAGTGTGGGTGGAAGAGAAGATGGCAAAGACGTCATTAGCGGCGTGGTTCTTTTTACTGGTGTCATTTGGCAGCTGTGCGCAATTACCTGACGTGCCAGTGAATATCTCTGTGCACCAGGGGCGTCATCTGGATGTGAATAACAGCACGGCTGATGTGGCAGAGACGCCGGATGAACATATTCAGGAAAGGTTGGATGAGGTCGGTCATCATCAATAAGCGTTGGGGCCAGGAAGGCCCCCTATCGCCGCTTATTTCCTGCCCAGCAGGAAACCGACAATAATGCCGATGCTGGCCGCTACCGCCAGGCCAGTTGCCGGATTATCACGTACCGATTTGACCACGCAATCTGCTGCATCCTGTACAGCATAACTGGCTTGCGCGGGATAACGACGCGCGGCACCTTTAGCCTGATGTTTGCGAGAGCCGGTCCATTCCCCGATTTTTTCTTCAACTGCGCCCGCTGCTTCATTCAATTTTGCTTCCGCTTTATCAGTCATGATGACTCCCTGCTGGTTGTGAATATTACGATTCAGCGTAGTCACAGATTTTCAGACCAGCAACCCGCAGGCCAACGAGGTTGTAACAGTGGTTTGCAGGATTGTTGAACTCTGTCCAGGCTTAAACGAAGTAGCAGGCCTTTTGATTTGCGGAAATCAGGCCGTGTCACACCAGGAGGAGAGATGAAACGTGATGTATTAAGTGAAGACGATTACGATGAAGTGTGTCGGGTCATTGGCGACGCGGTGATTGTCCTATCCGAATGTGGCCACGAAACCAAACGCGCTGAAATCACCGATTTATTGCAGCGAACCCGCCATCATCGCGCGCATGATGAACGCGACGAACAGCGGATGCTGGAGCATGCGATTCGTCTGGTCAAACCCTAATCCCTAAGGGTGTCACGAGACGCCCTTAGGGATTGCCGCGATAAGCCGGATACCAGGTCACTAAAAAATGGCGTAGATGATCGAAACACCACTCGGCATCGTCGGCTTGCTGACAATAATAGCGAATGGTGACTTTCTCATAGCGCATTTGACGCTGATGCAAAGGTGACCAGCCCCAATCCAGCACGGCGCGGGCGTAATTGACCAGGGTGCCGCTCTGCATGTTGTGCTGCTTCTCTTGTCGGCCCAGATAGAGTTCAAATGCCTGATCCAGACTTTGCGTCTCCTCACTGCTGCCACTTGATAGCGCCGGGCGTAATGCCACATCGATAAATCCGCACACGCCGTCATCACGCTGCTGCCAGTCACAGGCTAAGGTCATAAATACCCCCTCCTGCAAATTCACCTCTTCCAGTAAACGCCGTAAATTTTCGGAATGTTTACCCGCTGAGATTTCGTCGATGCGATCGGTCTGCAGCGTGAGGTCAAATCCACAAGGATTCACCGAACCATCCGCGTTGGTGGAAGCGGGGAAGGGGAAATCGATGTAGCCGTTATTGTCCAGACTCTTTTCCATAGTACAGGTCCGCAGCGTGAGGAAGCCTGACAATAAACCATCTTTCCCGGCTAAGCACGTTTAAGGGCACGTCCAGGTAATCATGGTGTTCTGATAAGGGTTGATCAGACGGAATTGCTTATCTGACAGCCGCTGAGCGGTGAAGCCCTCAGGCGTCACGGCAGAAGGGACATACTGGAAACGATCGCTGGAGTGCAATGTGCCACTTTTCACCGCCACGCCATCACGCGTGACCGTAAAGGCATTCACCAAATCGAAGATGCGCGCCTGCGTCTGCCCCATTGATTGTCCATAAATAGTCGCGACTTCGCCCCGGCAGTCGACACCTTTGGGCGTGGAGCTGCAACCAGCCAATAATAAAAGAGTGAGTACTACCGTGATTCGCAACATGATCCTGTCCTGGTTCGATTCCTTGTTTGCAGTGGCCCGTCAATGCCCACTGATATGCTGATCATAGCAGGTCTGGCACCGCTTCCCATTTGTCATTTGCTTAATCGTTAAGCGGTAAGAATGTAAAGGGGTGACTTTGGTAGCAGATAAACGTTATTCTTGCCAGCGTTGCGCATCAGGTAAGCAAAACAAGGGCAAATCTATGAAAGAAGAAGAAGCCAGTTTAATGATTCTTCAGCACGCGATTGATAAATTAGAAGCCGACAAAAAAAAGCAGGTAATGAACTGTGTAGCGGCCATACAAGAAGTGATGCAAGGCTTCGATCCGGAAGATGCGGGTCTGGCGTTAATGTTAGTCGCCGCACAGGTTGCAGCAGAGTAATCCCTTTCGGTCATTCCTTCCCCATCCGTTTGCGATGGAAATCCATGCAATATAGCTGCTGCTCAGTCGATATCGGCTGATGCGCAGCGATTGTTCTGCACAGATTAATCTTTCTCCTGGTTCACATTACTGCGCGCTGTGCTAAACCTGACAATGAATCCAAAAGGAGGATGAGATGAAAAAGACATTGCTTTTAATCGGTACTTTTAGCCTCGGCCTACTGCTGGCGGGCTGCGCATCCGATCATGTCATGCACACCACCGATGGGCAAACCATTGTGGTGCAGGGTAAACCTAAAGTGGATGAAGATACCGGCATGATTACTTACAAAGATATTGATGGTAAAGAACAGCAGATAAACCGTAATCAAATCAAAGATATGAACTCGGTTAACTAACGTTTCCTTTACCCTTCTATCCTTGCAGGCCCGTACTCAACGGGCCATTATTCGTTTTATCGCTTTTTTCTGTGTTACGCTTCTCTGCATAAAACCCAACGAAATCATCATCTAACCTCAGCGGAGATCCAATGAAGGCGATAGCTATTGCCGTTGGCTTAATGGCGTGCCATATCGCGCCGGCCTGGAGCGAAACCGAATTTCAAATTACCTGTCCGGGGCGCCCGACCATGACGGTATCGCGTGCGGAATACGGTTTAAGTACGCTGATGTGGCCAACACGTCATTTTCAAATTGCAGCAGGGCAACAGCGCACGCGTTTGCAAGGCGGTGATAAAGTGGCGATCACGCGTTTTCGTAATGGCGATCAGCTGATTGTGAACAAAAACAATGACGATACGTTCTTTGTCTATGCCGATAGCGATAAACTCATCCCCTGCAATCGCACCGAAAAACGCGATGCGGAAATTCTTTCGCTGGAACGTTACGACGATAGCCAGCGCCCCAATTCATAGTTGCCAGTCAAAGGAGAAGACGATGCAATTAAGCGTAACCGACACCGTCACCGCACAAGATCTGGATGACGTCCGTCTTGGCCTCACCGAATATAACAGCCGCTTTATCGATCCCAGTGAGATGCAGGCGATTGGCGTCTTCATTAAGGATGCTTCTGGCCGCAAGCTGGCCGGGTTGACCGGTTCCACCTTTGGTAACTGGCTGCGCATCGACCTGCTATGGGTCGGCGATGCGTTACGTGGGCAGGGCGCTGGCACACAGTTGATTCAGGCCGCCGAAACAGAAGCCCGCGCCCGTGGTTGCCTTTATGCGCAGGTTGATACGGCCAGTTTCCAGGCGCGCCCGTTCTATGAAAAGATGGGCTACACCTTACGATTTAGCCTCGATAATTATCCGCGTCTGCATCAGCGTCATTACCTCAGTAAATCGCTGTAACTAGATCAGTGGCTGCTGGCGTAAATCCAGCGGCGATTGCTCTGCCTCATCAATCGCCGCCAGCCAACTCTGCAAATCGACTTTGGCCCATGATAAGTGACCACGCGTGGTACTCATCAGCACGACATCCGGGCGCAGCGCGCGGTACAGCTCCAGTGATTGCTGTAACTCCAGCGGATTACTCTCCGGTACCAACACGCTGATCCAGCGGTTGTAGTCACAGGTTAAGGTATCGCCAACAAACAGATAGGTCTGGCCCAGCGGGGAGTGATAAAGGTAACTGCAGCTGCCCGGCGTGTGGCCGGGTGTGGGCAGCAGATGGAAATCACCAAAGTGGCTTTCCTGCTGAATGAAGGTCTCATCAGGTTCGACAATCAGACTGACCGGCCCCAGTGAACGGCTGTGACAGTAGAGCGCACTGTTAAAACGCTGCTGGATCGCCACGGCGCCGGGCGCGGCTTCATGCCAGTGGGTGAGGTAATGGCGAATCACCCCGCCCGCATCATTGAGAAACTCATGATCGAGCGGATGCTCGACACGGCCGATGACCAGATTGCCGCGCGGATGGCGCAGCATAAAGCCATGCATCATTAAATCTTGCGCCGTCTCTTCGGCGGGAAATTCCGGGGTGGAGATCCACAAATCTTCGTACAGTGGCTTCAATGTCGGTCTCCTGCGGCAAAACGTTAGCGCAATGTCGGGTGGCCGGTGAAGGCAAGCTGTGCTTCGCCCTGTTCAAGCTGTAAGGTGGCGCTGGCACCCAGCGGCAGCGTGACGGTGTCGGCATCGTGGCCAAACGCCAGTTCGCTGATCACCGGTAGCTGATATTCATCGCGGATGCGTTGCCATACGCTGGCAAAATCGAAACCATTGTCATAAGCCGACAGTGACGTGCTGGTGAAACTGCCGGTGATGATCGCCCGCTGGCGCGCCAGAATGCCGCTCTGTTGCAGTTGAATCAGCATACGCTCTATGCGGAAAGGATGCTCATTCACATCCTCGATCACCAAAATGCCGTTTTCAATTTGTGGCATCCAGGGTGTGCCGATCAGGGAGCAGATCATCGCCAGATTGCCACCCCACAAGGTCCCTTGCCAGCGTCCCGCATCCGGGCTGTGGGTCTGCCAGCCTATATTGACTGTAGGAGAAGAGAGCGCCTGCCAAAAGTGTGACAGGGTAAATTCGGATAATGCCTCTGCGCCGAAGTTGCCGGCCAGCATCGGGCCGCTGAAGGTCACCAGCCCGGTTTGCGCCAGTAACGCCAGTTGAATCGCGGTGAAATCACTGTGTCCACAAAGCGCGATAGGTTGATTGAGCAGCCGGCGCTGCAGAGCGACATAATCAATCTGATCCAGCAAACGCGAGGCACCGTACCCACCGCGCACCGCCAGCACAATATCGGGCAGCGTGCTCAGTGCTGCCAGCTGGTTCACATCATTCAACCGTTCCCCGTCTTCGCCCGCAAAACGCTGGAAGCGGCGTGTAATCGCTGATAAGTTGTCCAACTGATGTCCCTGAGCCTGTAAACGACTCACTGCACGTTGGGCCGCATCCTGATTATGGCAATAGCCGGAGGGGGCGATTAGACGAATAGATCGGGGGGAAAGCATAGCGTTCATCCTGATTTAAAGTGGCCTGCCGATGATGGCGAAATCCGTTACCGATGTCACGGCAGCACAAGGTTTTTTACGTATTTAGGATAAACGGTAATTTTGCATTGCGCTGCGCCAGGTATGATAGCTTGCGCCAACTCTATTGCGGAACCAAAAATCAGTGAAAATTCGACTACTTATGCTATCTGCGCTGTTGCTCGCGGGCTGTGCCAGTGAGCCAGAAAAAACGGTCGTGCCAGAGAAAAATACGCCATTAACCCAGGCACCACCGTCGAAAGTGAATGATGCATGGTCAATGTTTACCGAAGATGCCGCCAGTCATTATGGCGTTGATGAGAAGTTAATCAGCGCCATTATTAGTGTCGAATCCGGGGGCAATCCCACCGTTACCAGCCGTTCAAACGCGGTAGGGTTGATGCAGATTAAAGCCTCAACGGCGGGGCGTGCGGTGTATCGCACTCAGGGACGTCACGGTCAGCCGACGTCTTCGGAATTGCGCGATCCAGCGAGAAATATCGATATCGGTGCGGCATATCTCAAGCTGCTGCAGGATTCTGAGTTGGCCGGTATTCGAAATCCACTCACGCTGCGTTATGCCACCATCGTTTCTTACGCCAACGGTGCTGGTGCGTTGCTGCGCACCTTCTCACGGAATCGCGATCGGGCGATTGCGATGATCAACTCGATGACGCCGGACGAATTCTATCAGCATGTGCAGGATAAACATCCGGCGGCACAGGCACCACGTTATCTGTGGAAGGTCACAACGGCCTACCGAACCATCGGATAAGTCGGCTTTGCGAAGCGCGGCTCGTCAGGGCCGCGCCTTAAAGCAACCTGTTAAATCGGTCATTCCATCAGCAATCGTGCGGTGGGATAATCCACAATCAGCACTTTCACATATCCACCGCGCAACGCTCCGCGAATCGCCTGGGCTTTCTCTTTGCCGCCCGCCAGTGCCACCACTTGCGCACACTGTTTAACCTGCGCCAGCTCCATGCCAATCACCGGATCTTCCTCGACGTTCAACACCGGTTTTCCATCAGCATCAAAATAATGCAAACAGATATCGCCCACCGCACCGCGCTCGGCCAGCGTGCGCAGCATCTCGCCGTCATAGTAGTTGCCGGAATTGCGTAGCAGCGCGGAAGGCTCAAGATCGCCAATGCCGACAATCGCCAGATCCACTTGATCAAACTTTTCCAGCACCACGGCCACGTCTGGGTTTACTGATAAGCGTTGACGATCCTGCACTGAATGCTCAATCGACTGCGACGGCAGCAACCAGGCCGGACAATCCAGTAGCGCCGCAAGATTCTGCGTCAGGATGGTGGCCTGCACGTTGCCGTTCGCACCCACCCCACCAAGCAGCTGGATCACGCCTTTGCAGGGCGCACTCAGCGGATGCAACGCGTCCACCATCGCGCGAATGGTGCCACTCCATGATGAAATGCCGATCAGTTCATCGGCGCGCAGGCGGGTTTCCAGATAGTGCGCCGCTGCTGAGCCAATCGCCTGTTTAATTTGCAGCGCGGAAGCCTGATCCGGCACATCGACCACAATCACCTGTGGCAGCTGATACTGCTGCTCAATCGCCTTCTCCAGTTCGGGATAGACATTGGCGGGTGGCACCACGCTGATTTTCACTACGCCTTCTTTCACGCTGCGATTGAGGATGCGTGACACAAAGGATTGCGACAGCTTCAGCAGTTGCGCAATATCGGACTGCTTCATGCCTTCCACATAATAAAGCGTGGCGATTTTTACCATCAGCCGCTGTTCGTCCTGTTTTGCCATGGTTTTTTCTCTCTCTTAACCTGCCTGGTATTGTTAATCAGGCTGTCTTAAATAACAACGCAGAACATTTTGTGATCGTATTCGCTTTTTCAGGATCGCGCGATGGACGAGTTCAGGAAGCCAGCGCATAGTCATTGTGCATATAAAATCGCAATTGAATATATATTCAAGCGGAGAAAAATCAATGAAAGCTTCTGTCCTCAAAATGACCCTACTGGCTTCACTGATGTTAGCTTCAGCGGCAACGCTGGCGGCAGAAAAAGGCTTGATTGCTATCATCACGCCTTCTCACGATAACCCGTTTTTTAAAGCCGAAGCTGATGGCGCGCGAGAGAAAGCCAAAGCGCTCGGTTACACCACGCTGGTGGCCTCGCACGATGATGACGTGAACAAACAGAACCAGCTGATCGAAACCGCCATCGCGCGTAAAGCCAAAGCGATCATTCTGGATAACGCCGGTGCTGACGCCACCGTTGGCCCGGTGCAAAAAGCCAAAGATGCCGGAATCCCCACCTTCCTGATTGACCGCGAGATCAACAAAACCGGCGTCGCCGTGGCGCAGATTGTCTCTAACAACTATCAGGGCGCGCAGTTGGGCGCAGAAAAGTTCGGTAAGTTGTTGAACGGCAAAGGCGACTACGTTGAGCTGCTGGGCAAAGAGTCGGATACCAACGCGGGCGTGCGCTCACAGGGCTATCACGACGTGCTGGATGACTATCCCGATATGAAGATGGTGGCGCAGCAGAGTGCCAACTGGAGCCAGACCGAAGCCTTTAGCCGCATGGAAACCATTCTGCAGAAAAATCCCAACATTGTCGGGGTGATTTCCGGGAATGACACCATGGCGCTGGGTGCAGAAGCCGCGCTGAAAGCCGCCGGTAAAACCAACGTAATTGTCGTGGGCTTTGACGGCAGCGATTACACGCGCGATTCCATCATCAATAAAGGCAACATCAAAGCCACGGTGCTGCAGCCAGGTTGGGATCAGGCACAAATGGCGGTTGAGCAGGTGGATTACTACCTTAAAAACGGCAAAGCGCAAAAAGAAGAGAAGCAGCTGATGGATTGCGTGCTGATCGACGACAGTAACGCCGCGAAGCTGAAAAACTTCAACCTGGCGAAATAAGACGGAGGTCGGCATGAAGGGAAAAGCAGCAACCGGGCTGATGGTTGGGCTCTTATCGCTGATATTGACCGCCTGCACCGTGGTGGATCTCGATGCAAACGGCAATCCCATCATGCCGAAAGATCCGAATGCCAAACCCGGCTACAGCAACCAGACGCCACAGCAGATCGCCGAATCGAGCTGGGCCAGCCGGGTGCAGCAACCGGCTGAGAAGCAGGCGCTGAGCTGGGCGGATATGGAAACCAAAAGTCATACCGTCAAGGCCGGGGGCAGCGAAAGCGTGTTTGTGCGTGCCGGAGGAACCGTCACCGCCTTTGATAACAGCAACGAACGCGAACGCAGCCTGACTGTCACCATCAATGGCAAACCGGTCAAGGTGT
This sequence comes from Pantoea sp. Seng, assembly GCF_009829935.1. Taxonomy (NCBI): domain Bacteria; kingdom Pseudomonadati; phylum Pseudomonadota; class Gammaproteobacteria; order Enterobacterales; family Erwiniaceae; genus Pantoea; species Pantoea sp. Seng. The sequence goes on from NZ_SZZV01000001.1 coordinate 301,942, forward strand.
TGATTGGGCCGGTACTGCGCAGTAATGCAATTCGTGATGCGGCGGGCTATCGCTTTGAAGAGTTCACCAATCAGGTGCAATACGCACAGCTGACTAAAGCGTTGAACCGCCATGCCGTCCAGCAGCTACCGCCGGTGGATGCCAGTTGGGTCGGCAAACCGGTGCAGGCGCTGTTAGCCGTCAGTATGGAGCCGAATCAGGTGAATGACGTGGTGGCGATTCAGTTGCAGCAAGGGAATCCATGATGAGCGATGAAATCATCCTGCAGGCCAAACAGATGTCGATGTTGTTTCCGGGCACCCTGGCGCTGGACCGTGTCGATTATCGCGTGTGGCGCGGCAAAGTGAACGTCATCATCGGTGAAAATGGGGCAGGTAAATCCACGCTGATGAAGATCCTCGCCGGGGTGCAGCAGCCCACCAGCGGCGAAATGTTCCTTAACGGCGAAAAAGTGGTGTTGAGCAGTACGCGAGACGCCGCCCGCCACGGTATCGGCATGGTGCATCAGGAACTCAACCTGTTCGAAAACCTCAGCGTGGCGGAGAACATCTTTCTGGGACGGGAAATCCAGCGCGGCATCAGCCCGATTAACGAAGCAGAACAGAAGCGACGCACGGCTGCGTTATTGCAACGTCTCGACCAGCCAATTTCACCGGACGAGATGGTCGGCAACCTGAAAGTGGGTCAGCAGCAGTTGGTGGAAATTGCCAAAGCGCTGGCAGAAAACGCCGACATCTTAATTCTGGATGAGCCGACCTCGGCGTTGAGCAAAACCGAAGTGGAGATCCTGTTCCGGGTGATCCGCGAACTGACGCGGCAGGGGGTTTCCATCATTTATATCTCGCATCGGCTGGAAGAGCTGATGGCGATTGGCGATGTGATCACCATCCTGCGCGACGGTCGCTTTCAGGCGGAAGCGAAGGTCAGCGACATCGATGTGCCGTGGATCGTGCGTGAAATGCTCGGCAGCGAACCGGTGAGTAACTTTCTGCCGCCTAATCGTCAGTTCGGGGCGGCGGTGCTGGAAGCCGAGCACATCACCTGTGTCAGTGCCCATGGCAATACACTGGTGGACGATGTCAGTTTCAATGTGCGCGCCGGGGAGATCGTCGGCATTTATGGCCTGATGGGCGCGGGGCGCACCGAGTTGTTTGAGTGCCTGCTCGGCAGCCAGCGCAACTATCTCGGCAAACTTTGGCTGGACAGCAAACCGTTACCCACACGCTTGCCAACGGCCGAACGTATTCGTATGGGCATGAGCCTGGTGCCGGAAGATCGCAAACGGGCCGGTATTTTCCCGGTCTCCTCTGTGGCCAGCAATCTCACCATTGCCAGCCTGTGGCGACGTTTATCGCATCGCACCGTGATCGCCGAACAAGCTGAACGCGAAGCGGTAAACAGTACGGTAGGCAATCTGGCCATCAAAATATCGTCACCCGACGTGGCGATCAGTGCGCTGAGTGGCGGCAACCAGCAGAAAGTGGTGATTGGCCGTTCATTGCTCACCAATCCACGTTTACTGCTGCTGGATGAGCCGAGCCGGGGCATTGATGTGGGTGCCAAAGCGGAAGTGTTTCGCATGATGGTGAAACTGTCAGAGCAGGGCATTGCCGTGGTGTTCTCCACCTCCGATTTAAAAGAAATTATGGCCGTCGCCGATCGCATTCTTGTGATGTCTGGCGGCAAGTTGACAGCTGACCTGCCGCGCGCGGAAGCGGAAGAGGCGGCGCTGGTTAAAGCAAGTGCACAGGGGTTCTGAGCATGAAAAACAATGGCGCAATGGCGCTCGCTTCGCCAGGTAAGGTTTTCAACTCGCGTGAAGGCATGATTCTGCTGCTGTTAAAACTGCGCACCTTTATCGCGTTGTTCCTCATCGTCGGCTTCTTTGCCATCACCGTGCCGGATTTCCTCGCCGTGGGTAGCATGGTGATCATGGTCAAACACATCGCCATCAATGCGTTTCTGGCGCTCGGCATCACCTTTGTGATTATCACTGCTGGTATTGATCTCTCCATCGGTGCCACGCTGGGCTTGTGCGGCATGATTGCCGGCTGGTTGATTACCAAAGGCATTGTGTTGCCGATGTTTGGCATCGCCATCTTTCCCAGCGTTTGGGTGATTGTGCCCGTGGTGTTAGTGGTGGGTGGACTGATTGGCGCGGTGAATGGCTGGATCATCACCAAATACAACGTGGCTCCGTTTATCTGCACGCTGGGCACCATGTACATCCTGCGCGGGGCGGCGATGCTGACCTCCGGCGGCGAAACCTTCCCCGGCTTGCAGGGCAATCCGCTGCTGGGTAACACCGGTTTCGACAAAATCGGTGCGGGGTATTTTCTCGGCTTACCGTGGGCGATCTGGATGATGGTGGTGCTGGCGCTGGTGATTGCCTATGTAGCACGTCGCCTGCCGTTTGGCCGTCAGGTGTATGCGATTGGTGATAACGAGCGTGCAGCGGAACTCTCGGGCGTCAAAGTGAAGTCGGTGAAAATCTGGGTTTACACCATTTCAGGTTTCTGTGCGGCGATTGCCGGCATTGTGGTCTCCTCGCAGCTGGTGGCCAGCCATCCGGCGAACGGCACCTCATTCGAGATGAATGCGATTGCGGCGGTCGTGCTGGGTGGTACTTCACTGGCTGGCGGGCGCGGCACCATTCTCGGCACGCTGGTGGGGGCATTTGTCATCGGTTTCCTCGCGGATGGTTTGATCATGATGGGCGTCAGCGAGTTCTGGCAAATGGTGATCAAAGGCATCGTGATTATCGTGGCAGTGATCATCGATCAAATGCAAAGCCGCATGCAGCAAAAGGCCGCCGTGGTGGCGCAGAAGGCATTGATTCAGGAAGGTGAGGCCAAAGGTTAATTGTTACCCGTCATAAGCCGAGCCGCAGGTGCGTCGGTTGCGCTTGCTCACCCCAGTCACTGACCTGAGTAAGCTCCTGGGGGATTGACGAGCTGGCCGCCTTCCCGCAACTCAGCTTATTCAGGGGAAAAATCCGGGTAAATTTTTTTACCTGCTGTGAATATATATTCAATAACGCTTTAAAATTCAGAGGTGTCTATGAATCCTTTCAAATATTCGGTGGCGGACCTGGCAGCGAAAGCGCGCGCTGTGCGTCGCCGCATCATCCAGCTCAATGCCGGTAGTCCGGCGGGTGGACATACCGGTGCCGATCTCTCTCAGGTCGAAATCCTGACGGCGCTCTATTTCCGCATCCTGAATTGCGCACCGGATCGCACTAACGATCCCCAGCGTGACATTTACATCCAGTCGAAAGGGCATGCGGTCGGCGGCTATTACTGTGTGCTGGCGGAGGCGGGTTACTTCCCAACCGAATGGCTGCCCACTTATCAGCATTCGGATTCACATTTGCCGGGCCATCCGGTGCGGCAGAAAACGCCGGGCGTGGAACTCAACACCGGTGCATTGGGCCACGGCTTACCGGTGGCGGTGGGTATTGCGCTGGCGGCGAAAAAAGACAACAGCGACCGCCGCATCTTTGTGGTCACAGGCGACGGTGAACTGGCCGAGGGCAGTAACTGGGAGGCCGCGCTGGTGGCGGCGCACTACAACCTCGATAACCTGGTGATCATCAACGACAAGAACAAACTGCAGCTGGCAGGGCACACGCGCGACATTATGAACACCGATCCGCTGCCGGATAAATGGCGAGCCTTCGGTCTGGAAGTCACTGAATGCAACGGTAATGACATGGCTTCCGTGGTGGAAACCATTGAAAACCTGCCACGTAACGGCAAACCGCAGGTGATTGTGGCGCATACCGAGAAAGGCTTTGGCATCTCCTTTATTCAGGGCAAACCAGAGTGGCATCACCGTGTGCCGAAAGGGGAAGAGATCGAACTGGCACTGGAGGAATTAAAAGATGAGTAATGCAAAACACCTGGCCACGGTGATGGTGGAAGCCTTTATTGACGCGGTAAATCGCGGTGTGGATTTGGTGCCGGTGGTGGCAGATTCCACCTCAACGGCAAAAATATCGCCTTTCATTAAGGCGTTTCCCGATCGGTTGGTGAACGTTGGCATTGCGGAACAAACCCTGGTGGGCACGGCGGCCGGTCTGGCAATCGGTGGAAAAGTGGCGGTGACCTGTAATGCAGCTCCGTTCCTGATTTCGCGCGCCAACGAGCAGGTAAAAGTGGACGTCTGTTACAACAATACCAACGTCAAACTGTTTGGCCTGAATGCCGGTGCCAGTTACGGCCCGCTGGCCAGCACCCACCACAGCATTGATGATATTGCGGTGATGCGTGGCTTCGGCAATATCGAGATTTACGCGCCATCCTGCCCGCTGGAGTGCCGCCAGATCATCGATTATGCCCTTGCGCATGTGGGGCCGGTTTACATCCGTCTGGATGGCAAGGACCTGCCTCAGCTGCACGATGAAAACTACCAGTTCCGTCCGGGCCAAATCGACGTGTTGCGTGAAGGCAACGACATCGTGCTGGTGGCGATGGGTTCCACCGTGCATGAGGTGGTGAGTGCGGCCGAGCAATTACAGGAACAGGGAATCAGCGCAGGTGTGATCGCCATTCCATCAATTCGTCCCTGCGATACCCAACGGCTGCAAGAGCTGTTAAAGCATTATCCGGCGGTGATCACCGTAGAGGAGCACAATGTTAACGGCGGCGTCGGCAGTCTGGTGGCCGAAGTGCTGGCTGAAGGCGGCTGCGGAATTCCGCTGTTACGTCTGGGCATCCCCGATGGTCAATACGCGATTGCTGGCGATCGTGCCTCCACGCGCGCGCATCATGGTATTGACGCCGCCAGCGTGGTGAAGAGTGCAGTGCGCATGTGTGCAGGAGCGTAAACATGGCGGGTCCATTAATACTGGCAATTGATGAGGGTACCACTAACGCGAAAGCCATAGCGGTGGACCGCGCAGGCAACGTGGTGGCGCGCGGCAGCCAGCCTCTGACGCTAGCCCATCCCCAGCCGGGATTGGCCGAGCAGCATCCGCTGGCGATCTGGCAGGCGGTGAAACAGGCGATTGAAAGCTGTCTGGCGCAGTGCGGCGGGGCAGAGGTGGCCGCCGTCGCGATCAGCAACCAGCGCGAGTCGGTGCTGATCTGGCAGCGCCGCGACGGGCAACCGCTGACGCCGCTGGTGAGCTGGCAGGATCGTCGCTCGGAAGCCTTTTGTCGCGATTTACGCATGGCGGGCAAAGCGCCACGCATCACCGGCTTAACGGGCCTGGCGGTCGATCCCATGTTTCCCGCAGGCAAACTCACCGGGATGCTGGCGACGATTCCAGATGGACTGGCGCGTGCACAAGCCGGTGAACTCTGCATCGGCACAGTGGATTGCTGGCTCAGCTGGCAATTAAGCGGCGGCGAAAGTTTTGTCACCGATCACGCTAATGCGGCCCGCACCCAACTCTACAATTTGCACAGCGGCGACTGGGATGACGAACTGCTGGCGTTATTCCATATCCCGCGTGCGGCACTGCCACATATTGTGCCCTCCGCCAGTGCGCAGGGTGTTGTCACGGTACAGGACATCGCCGGACTGAAAGCGGGTACGCCCATTTTGTCGCGCATTGGCGATTCCCATGCGGCACTGCAGGCGCAACGCAGTGCAGGCGAAGAAGTGGTGAAAGCCACTTACGGCACCGGTTCATCGCTGATGATGTCAATGGCCACCCCTTTGCTGACCGAGAACGGCCTCAGCACCACGGTGGCGTGGCACGATGGGACGCTGCGATTTGCCTTTGAAGGTAACATCACCCATACCGGTTCGGGCGCGGCCTGGCTGGGACGCATGCTGGGCATCAGCGATCCGCGTGAACTGACGGCGATGGCGCATCGCAGCGAGCATAATCAGGGCATCTATTTCGTGCCTGCATTGTCAGGCCTGGGCGCGCCCTGGTGGGATTTGAAGGCGCGCGGCATGGTATGTGGCCTTACCGATGCCGCCACGCCAGAGGTGCTGGCGCGCGTGGCGCTGGAATCAATCACCTTCCAGATTGCCGATGTGTTCTTCGCTATGGAGCAGGCCAGTGGTGTGCAGTTACCCGCGCTCTGTGTGGATGGCACGGCAACCGAAAACAGTTGGCTGATGCAGTTGCAGGCAGACGTGTTGCAGCGGCCGCTGAAACGTGCCCCTACCGCTGAAGTCTCCGCCCTGGGTGCCGCGCTGCTGGCGGGGCGTTCATTAGGTTGGTGGCAGCAGGGCAGTGATATGCAGGCGTTGCAGGGGGGCAGCGTGATTGAGCCGCGCAGCGATCGCGCGACCATTATGCAAGAGAATTATCGCGGCTGGCTGGAAGCGGTGGCGCGTTGTCGTTATCAACCGCATTAGCGTTCAGGCGGGGTAACCGCCTGAACATCGCTCACTAACGTTGTGCCGTCTGGGGTGAGGATTCATTGGAGGCATCGCTGAGATTAATCCGTGGTAATACACCCCCCGTAAACTCGACACGACGCATTGGGAAAGCAAAACGAATCTGCTTCTGCTCCAGTTGCGCCATCAGCTGGAGGTTAATTTCCTGCTGGATGTCCATATACTTGTTGTACTCGGCACTGAGCACGAAGTAGACCACTTCAAATGTCAACTGCGACTCATCAAAAGCGAGGAAATGTGCGCGGTCAAAACGAGTATCCGGCACATCCTGAATGATCTCCTTCACCATGCTACCAATTTGTCGCACTTTCTCAGCAGGCGTAGCGTAATTAATGCCGAACTTAAACACGATGCGACGCTGCTGCATGCGTTTGTAATTGTGGATGGTCTGCTGCAGCAAGATGGTGTTCGAGCAAACGATCTGTTCGCCGCTCAGGCTGCGCAGCCGGGTGGTTTTCAGACCAATGTGTTCGATTGAGCCCGCCACATCGCCAAACACAATAAAATCGCCATGCTCAAAGGGCTTGTCAAAACCAATGGCCAGCGAGGCAAACACGTCACTCAACACCGTCTGAATCGCCAGGGCGATCGCAATGCCGCCGACGCCGAGGCTGGCAACCAGTGCGGTAATATTGATGCCCATGTTGGACAGGATTGCCAACATCATCATCACCCACACCACCACCCGCAGCAGAATGCCGAGGATTACCGTGGTCACCGGATTGCGCACGTGCAATGGATCACGCAGCAAACTCTGTAGCCAGAGCCGGATGCCACAGTCAATCCACATGGTCATTTGCAGAATAAAGGCCAGGAACCAGCCGTGTGCAATCGTCACGCTCCAGCTGGCGGGTAGGTCGACAAACCTCAGTGCAATCAGTAATGAGAAAATCAGCAGCAAAGGCTGGCTGGTAGTGCGCAGAATTTCCACCAACAGTGTGGTGACGCGGTGATTCCGCTGCTCGCTGTAGTGCGCAATACGGTTGGATACAAAGCGGATGAGGGTACGTAATAGCCAATACATCATCAAGGTACCGAAGACGATGATGGCGCTGTTTATCCAGAAGGTTTGATTGAGAAAAATGAGTTGTAAACGATGGGCAGAAAGCCAGTTTTCCATTGGGGAGATTCTCCTTGCTGGGAGGCGATAAAAAGTGAAAGCAAGGAAAGGATAGCCTGGCGGGCGCCTTTTGTGGCGCCAGCAGGGATTTACTGGAAGCGATTCGCTTTGTCGCGGGCCAGACGTTCCAGCGCAAAGATCACTTGCTGTAGCTGGCGTTCCTGTACGGGCTCAATGGCGGTAAAACGGAAGCTGAGACGAGGGGTTGTGCGGGTTTCATTCTTGCTGGTGACCATGCTGCGCTCGCCAATGTGCAGCAGCTGTGCGGTGACCTCAAAATGACCGTATTCGCCCAATTCCACGCGCAGGTTTTTAAAGGTATCACCGCGGTTCAGACCCTCTGGCAAGCTTTCGTCCAGCAAGACACCTGCGCCACCGAGAGAGAGATCTTGTAAACGGAAGCGCGCTTTACTGCCATCCGGCCACTGCGTATGGCAGTAAAACACCGGTTCCATCGGAGCTGAAACACGGAAAAACTCACGACGCTGAATCTGCCACAGCAGCTCAGGCAGCGGGGCAGTAAACGCCGGTAAGCCCTCAAACTCGGTGCGCTCCAGTTTGATCAAGCCAAACTCCACTTTGGCACCCTGGGTTTCTGCCGCGATATTCACTTCACCGCCCTGCAGCGCTAAATCGTTATCCAGTGCATTACTGCCGAGGTCGAAGATCACGCGATCTTCATCGGCATCCAGCATGCGGCTGATAAATTGACCGCGCGAAAAACTGACCATTAATGGGGTCTGGAAACGCAACAAATCCTTCATTACGTTTAAAACAGCAAGGGTGCCTCGTTTGAGATATTGTTCGTTATCGGCGTCTTTCACATCCTGCTCCACTTATCCGATTGTTATTATCACGGGTGACACGGCTATCGAATTGTTATCGACGTTCTGACAAAAAGCTTTAGCCTGCTAACTATCTATTTACTGTGATGTTCATCAAGCAGATTAAAAATATCCGGCTATACTAATCGCAGTGAACACCTTGATTCATAACGTAAGGAGCAGTAAATGGGTATTCTTTCATGGATTATTTTTGGTTTGATTGCCGGGATCATCGCTAAATGGATCATGCCAGGTAAAGATGGCGGCGGATTCATCATCACTGTGGTTTTAGGGATTGTCGGCGCGGTGGTTGGCGGCTGGATCAGTACCCTGTTTGGCTTCGGCAAGGTTGACGGTTTCAACTTTGGCAGCTTCGTGGTGGCGGTGATTGGTGCCATTGTGGTGCTGTGGATCTACCGTAAAGTGCGTACCTAGCAATACACTCTGATTTAATGAAATCCGCATCCCCAACGGGATGCGGATTTTTTTATGGCGGTTAGAAGTCGTAACCCACGGTGGCGGTAATGGTCCGCTCCGCACCGCGATAGCAATAGCCGGTGCCATAGCAGGCGGCGAGATACTTTTTGTCGGTCAGGTTATTGGCATTCACCTGCAGCCAAGCCCCTTTCAACTGTGAATCCCACGCACCGAGATCGGCACGTACGGAAGCATCAAACAACGTTACCGACGGCAAACGTGTGGTGTTTTCGTTATCGGCCCACTGCTTACCGATATAACGCACGCCTGCGCCGGCGCTCAAGCCGTAATCAAACTGATAGTGACCCCAGAATGACGCCATGCTGTTCGGCGTGACGTAAGGCGTATGACCATCATTCCCGTCAACGGAATCTTTGAAACGCAGATGGTTCAGCGTGTAACCGGCGATGGTGCTGAGTCGCGGCGTCAGCTGGTTGCGGGCTTCCAGCTCAATGCCCTGCGAATGCACTTTGCCGGACGGAGTAAAGGTGCTGTCTACCACGTTGCGGTTCGCCACATCGTTCTGCGTCAAATCGTACAGCGCGATGGAGTACATATCGCGCGTGCCCACCGGCTGGTATTTCACACCGGCTTCATACTGCTCGGAAGTGGTTGGCTTCAGCTGATTGCCGTCTGGGTCGGTCAAAGAAGCCGGGGTAATCGCCTGGCTCCAGCTGACGTAAGGTGAAATACCGCTGTCGAACGCATACAGCAGCGCAGCACGGCCGCTGACGTGGTCATCCTGGCGACGGCTGGTGCCATTATTGGAGACGATGCGATCGTAACGACCAGAGAGATCCAGATGCCAGCGGTCGAGCTGCATTTCATCCTGCAAGTAGAGTCCGGTCTGATAATAGCGACGCGTTTGTTCGGTCCAGCTGTAATCCGGCATGCTGCCGACCGCTTCGCCCGTCCAGGGGTTTAATGAACTCGCATAGCCACTGGCTTTACTCAAATCATTCTTATAACGGTGGTATTCGGCACCGAGGATCACCCGATGCTGCAGCGCGCCGGTGGCAAAATCGGCCTGCAGACGGTTATCGTTGGCCCATGCGCTGAGCGAGGAACGTTCACCGGAGTAGTAGCGGGTCAGCAGGTCCGGGTTAGCGGCATCCCAGCCAATCTGATACACCTGATCGAGATCGACATTGGCGTGGCTATAGCTGGCGGTGGAGTATACAGACCACACTTCATTGAAGCGGTGCGAGAAGTCGTAGCTGTAGATCTGCTCGTGGCGCTTGAACTGATCCAGCGCGCTGTCGCCCTCATAGAATCCATCACTCAGCTTGCGGCCATTATGGCTATAAAGCGTGCCTTCAGCGGGCACGGAACCGTGATAACCGCCGGATGGATCTTTTTGCAGATAGGCACGCAGCACCAGACTGGTGTCTTCGCTGGGTTGCCACAGCAGCTGTGGCGAAATCGCATATTTTTCTTCACGGGTGTGATCGTATTGCGTATCGCTGTTACGCGTGATGCCGGTGAGACGGAAAGCCCACTGATCGTTAATCGCATTGGTGTAGTCAAAGGCGGCGCTGTTGGTGGCGTTGGTGCCGGTCGACAGGCGGAAATGGCCCTCTTCAGCAAACTGCGGCCGCTTGCTCACCTGATTGACTAATCCGCCTGGTACGGTCTGGCCGTAAAGTGCGGAGGAGGGGCCTTTGATCACATCAACGCGATCGAGGAACCAGTTATCTACCTGCAAGATGTTGAAGCTGCCGCCATCACTCATGATGCGCAAGCCATCCAAGAAGGTGTTATCGACATCGCCGCCATGGAAACCACGCAGCGCAATGGTGTCATAGCGAGTGGCGGCCCCGCCGAAGTTGGTGAATACGCCCGGCGTGTAGTTCAGTACCTGATTGAGATCCTGCGCACCCTGATCTTCCATCTGCTGACGTGTCACCACTGAGATGGACTGCGGCGTGGTGATCAGCGGCTGATCGTTTTTACTGCCGCCGCTGCTGCGGGTGGCGAGATAGCCTTGCGTCGGTGAGTTGGCGCTCTCCTGCGGTTGCGCGGTGACGACGATGGACTCTTCTGCGAAGGTTGCAGCAGGGAGGGCCAGAGCCAGTGCACAGAGCATGCGGGTACGATTAAGGGTAAAAAGCGTCATTGGAAATCCTTTAACGGGAAGCAGAACAAAAGCAGCACTCAACCGGCAATGCCAAAAATTGAGAATACGATTAAAATTAAGAGTGAGAATTATTATCTTTTAGTGGGTGTGTTTCAAGTTGTTAATGTGAGTGAAAGAGATTGTGAGGAAATGAACAGGAGCGGTGGCGTAGCGAGCGCGGCTTTATGTGAGAAAAGGTTTCATGATGCAGTCATACCCTCTGTCGCGGTGCACGATGGTTTGCAGACCTGAGGTGATGACTTCGCTGCGTTAAATGGTGACATCGCCTGCCTGAGATGATGGCATTGAGCACCTTAGCTTTGACAGTGCGAACCGATTGCGCTGCTACCGTTTGACAAACAAAGCAGTAGCAGCGGTTTTAAAGTAGGGGGAGAGGGTTATTTACCCGCACTCAGCGCGGGCATATTCGGGATATCGCTCGCGTTATTACAGGTGTGATCTTTCGGGCAGTATTTATCCAGTAGTTTGAGCGTCACGCCGTTGGTCCAGCCGAAACCGTCCTGCAACGGATATTCACCGCCGCCACCGCCGCCCAGTTGCGCGCCTACCACCACATACTTTTCAACCAGCTTGTGCTCTTTATCGTAAGTGGCCTGCACGTTCTGCAGGAAGCGCTGACCAATTTCCTGTGCCAGCTTGGGTTGCTTGTAATGTTCCAGACCTTCCACCGCCACCCATTGCAGAGGCGCCCAGCCATTTGGTGCATCCCATTGCTGACCATTGTTCACGGTGGTGGTCACCAAACCGCCAGGTTTCAACAGCTGTTTCTCCACCGCTTTGGCAGTGCGGTCCGCCTGTTTCTCGCTCGCCACCTGCATATAGAGTGGGAACAAGGTAGCGGCGGTCAGCTGCGGATGAATGTGTTTTTTCTGCCAGTCATAGTCGGCATACCAGCCCTGTTTCTCATCCCACAGATAACGATTAATCGCTGCCTGACGTTTCTCAGCATCTGCCGCGAACTGTTTGGCTTTGTCATCCTGATTCGCCAGTTTCGAGGCTTTGGACAACACTTGCTCCAGATGGAACATCAGGCTATTGAGATCGACCGGTGCCAGTTGGGTGGTGCGGATCGAGGCCAGATTGTGGGCATCGGTAAACCAGCGAGAACTGAAGTCCCAACCCGAGGCCGCACCAACACGAAGGTCGCGATATACCTGCTGTTTATTGCGATCGGGCGCTTTGTTGGCAGTGTTGACATCGTCGAGCCAGGATTCGGTGCGCGGTGCATCACGTTCGTCCCAATAGCGATTGAGTAGGGTACCGTCGCTAAGTTTGATCACGCGCTTGCTGGCCTGACCGGCAGCGACCTTATCGCTGTCCGCCATCCAGTAGTCGTACTCTTTCTGCAACTGCGGCAAATACTGGCGATAGACATCATCACCTTTATGGGTCGCCAGCAGATCTACCATCAGGCTAAAGAACGGTGGCTGCGAACGGCTGAGATAATAACTGCGGTTGCCATTCGGGATATGGCCGTATTTATCCAGTTCGGTGGCGAAGTTATCCACCATATCCTGCACGCGATCCCAGTGCCCGCTTTCGGCGAGGCCCAGCATGGTGAAGTAGCTATCCCAGTAATAAACTTCGCGGAAACGGCCGCCGGGGACCACATAGGGTTTCGGCAGTGGCAACAGGGAATCATACTGGCTGGCGGTCGGTGTCGATCGTGTCAGCACCGGCCACAGGCCGTTGATATGTTCACGCAGGCTTTGTCCTGCAGGCGGCACGTATTTGTCCTGCTCTTTAGGCAGGGTGAAATTAGCGTCCACGAAATGCTTCAGGTCGAAATTGCGCTGGCTCTTTTGCATCTGCCAGTCCGCCAGTATCGAGGAGGGATTGTATTTCGGAACCGCATCGGCAAAGGTTTTCTGATCCGGATAAAATTTTGCCTGCTGTACCGCATTAAACAGAGGCCCCAGGCGGATATCGGGCGGCTGTGGCTGGCTGCTTAGCATTCGGCTGGTATCTTCCGCCTGCGCAACAGAGGCGCTGGCCAGCAGCGCCGCGCTCAGTAAGAATGTCAGTGGCGCGGGGGTGAATTTGACATTTTTTATCATCGGTTTTTCTCCTTGTCCGAAAAGGTGGTGCGCTAACACATTGACCACCCGAACAACTTTAGTCGCTAACGCGCCGCTTAGCCGCCTCAGGCCATGGAAATGTGAAGCCGCGGGAATTAATCACGCAAGAAATTGCATTAACCTTAAGGTTTTTGCTTGCCCTGAAGCGCTATTTGCCTGAGGCTGAAGGAAAAAAAGGAGAGCTGTATGGAGATCATCTGGTATCACCCGTCGCAAGCCCCCGATCGCTGGCTAGCGGGACTACGTCAGCGTTTACCGCAAGCCAACGTGCGCTACTGGCAGCCGGGCGATACGGATCCGGCGGATTATGCCATCGTGCGTTCGCCACCCACCGAGATGCTGGCTGGTCGTCCATTGAAAGGTGTGTTTGCCATGGGCGCGGGCGTCGACGAAATTCTTAAGCAACTGCGCGCCCATCCGGAAATGTTAGCCGATGACGTGCCGCTGTTCCGTCTCGAAGATACCGGCATGGCGCGACAGATGCAGGAATACGCCAACTGGTGCGTGCTAGGCTGGTTCCGCCGTTTTGCCGACTACCGCCAGCAGCAGCAACAGGCAAACTGGCAGCCACTCAACACAGCAGACCGCGCCAACTTCACCATCGGCGTGCTCGGTGCGGGCGTACTGGGCAGTAGCGTGCTCGAAAGTTTGCGTCAGTGGGGCTTCCCGCTGCGTTGCTGGAGCCGCTCGGCTAAGCAGATTGAGGGCGTGCAAACCTTCCACGGTCGCGATCAGCTGGATGCGTTTCTGGATGGCACTCAGGTGCTGATCGATCTGCTGCCCACCACGCCGGAAACCACCAACCTGATCGATGAAAAGTTGCTGCGCGTGTTACCGCACGGGGCCTTTTTCCTCAATCTGGCGCGTGGCGCGCATGTGGTGGAAGCCGATCTGCTGGCGGCGCTGAACAGCGGGCAACTGGCGGGCGCGGCGCTGGATGTGTTCCAGACCGAGCCACTGCCGGCGAATCACCCGCTCTGGTCTCATCCACATGTCACATTGACGCCACATACTGCGGCTATCACGTTGCCCGGCGAGGCGATGGATTTCATTGCCGGTGCCATACTTGCTCTGGAGCAAGGGGATCAGCCGGGTGGTTTAGTCGATCGTCAGCGCGGTTATTAATTCACATTGAGTCAGGAGAAGAGGATGTATCCCGTCGATTTGCATATGCACACCGTTGCCAGTACCCACGCATACAGCACACTGCATGACTATGTGGTGCAGGCGAAGCAGAATGGCCTGAAGCTGTTTGCCATCACCGATCACGGCCCGGATATGGCGGATGCGCCGCACTACTGGCACTTCGTTAATATGCGCATCTGGCCACGCGTGATTGATGGCGTAGGCGTTTTGCGTGGTATTGAAGCCAACATCAAAAACCAGCAAGGCGACATTGACTGCAGCGGCCCGATGCTGGATGCGCTGGATCTGATTGTGGCCGGTTTCCATGAGCCGGTGTACGCACCGCGTGATAAAGCGCATCACACGGAAGCGATGATTGCCGCGATGGCGGGCGGGCTGGTGCACATTATTTCACATCCTGGCAACCCGAAATTCCCGGTGGATATCCGCGCCATTGCCGAAGCCGCCGCGCATTATGATGTGGCGCTGGAGATCAATAACTCCTCCTTTACCCATTCGCGTCCGGGCAGTGAACCCAACTGCCGCGCCATCGCTGAAGCGGTGCGTGATGCCGGCGGGCGTCTGGCGTTTGGGTCGGATTCGCACACCGCCTTTACCCTCGGTCATTTCGAACACTGCATCCGCATTACGCGTGAAGTGGATTTTCCCGAGGATCGCGTGTTAAATGTCACGCCGCGCCGCCTGCTCGACTTTCTCCAACAGCGAACCGGTAAGCACATTGCTGAATTTGCGGACTTTTAACTTTTAGCCTCAAGGAATTCTGTTGCATGAATGAGTTTTCCATTCTCTGCCGCGTCATCGGCTCGCTGTTCAACCGCCAGCCACAAGATCCATTGCTGGTGCCGCTCTTCACCATGCTGCGTGAAGGCAAACTGAAGGCTCAGTGGCCGCTGGAGCAGGATGAACTGTTAACACGTCTGCAGCAGAATAGCGATCCGCAGGCCCTGGCGGCGGATTACAACGCACTGTTCGTCGGCAGCGAATGCAGCGTACCGCCTTACGCCTCACAATGGCCAAACGGCCCGCAAGAAGCGGATGTGCGTGCGTTTCTCTCTTCACGTGGCATGCCGTTAAGCGACGCGCCAGCCGACCATTTTGGCGTACTGCTGCTGGCGGCCTCGTGGCTGGAAGATCAGTCCGCGGAGGATGAGTTTGCTGCGCAATTAGCGCTGTTCGACGACTATCTGCTGCCGTGGTGCGGCGCGTTCCTCGGCAAAGTGGAAGCCCACGCGACCAGCGCGTTCTACCGCACGCTGGCCGCGCTGAGCCGTGAAGCTATTCAGGCAATGTACGACGAGCTGAACGAAGGCAACGACGAAGAAGCCTGATTACCAGCTGGCTGCGCTGCTGCCGAGCTTGACGCCCGGCGTGGCGCAGATCATCGGCGTGCCGGGCAGGTATGCAGCGGCACGCAACCTTTCGGCAATCCCCCACGTATTGATCTCAACTGTCGGCAGGGCATCGTCGTGCTGCGCGGTAATGCCATGCTGCGGCTGTTGCGGTGACGCGCCAAACTGTTGCAATAGCCTGGCGGTGCGCGCCAGCGATAGGCGTGCCTGCCAGCCAACGTGATTTTCCCGACGTTGACGCATCCCTTCCAGCACAGCGGCGGCCATCATATAGCCAGTGGCGTGATCGAGCGCCTGCACCGGCAGCGGTGTCGGTTTGATGTTACCACGCCAGACCATGCCCTGTTCGGCAATGCCGCATCCCATCTGCACCAGACTGTCAAAGCCGCGACGATTGCGCCATGGTCCGCCCCAGCCCCACGCATTGAGACTGACATCCACCAATCCGGGCGACAGTTTGCGCCGTGACTCGGCATCCAGCCCCAGCTTTTCCAGCGCATCCGCGCGATAACCATGCACCAGCACATCAGCGTGTTTGATTAGATCGCGCAGCTGCTCAACGCCCGCTCTGGATTTGAGATCGAGCCGTGCGCAGCGTTTGCCGCAGGTGATCTCCTCCTCCAATGTTGGCTCTTCCCAGCCGTAAGGATCGATACGTAAAACCTGCGCGCCAAGGCTGGCGAGAAAACGCGTGGCGACCGGCCCGGCGATAATGCGCGTCAGATCCAGCACACGCACGCCGAGCAGCGGACGAGCAGGCTGCAGTTGCCAGCCGGGCGTTGGGGCATCCCCCGTGGCCTGTTGGGCGATCAGCGCTTCACTGCTGACGGCCAGCCCTTGCGGGTGCTGCAACCACTGTTGCTCACTGCGCATCTGCGCAGCACAGCCGCCAGCCTCAATCACGGCCTGCTCCAGCGCGGCCGCTTGCCACTGAGACACCCGCTGCGCTAATGCGGCGCGGTCGGCGTGTTGGCCCAGCACCTGCTCCATGGCGGCGCGATGATGCGGAGCGTTGGTGTGCAGACGGATCCAGCCATCGGCGGTGGCGTAATCGCCTGCAAAGGGATCCCAGAGCGCGGCGGGTGAGCGATTTAGCGGCGTGAGGCTGTGCTGAAACCAGCGAGAGGCGAGCCTTACATTGACGCTAACCGGGGCCGATTGCCCGAGTAAATCGCTCACTGCCTGGCTTGCCAACCCGATGCTGGTGGCGGCCAGTTCACTGACGGCAAACGCGGAAGAAAAGGTATCGGGCTGGAGAAAGCTGAGCGCGGGAAGGGGTTCCGCGCCACGCAATCCTTGCCACAGTTGCTGCCATAACGCGGCAGCAGATTGAGTATCCATATTGAGTCTCCGGAAAACGCGCGAGACTCAAGCATAGCAGAGAGAATTTAACGGCGGCGCAGGCGAGGAAAGCGCGCGTGCATGCGCAGATTACGCAGGTTGATCACCGCAATGGCGGTACCGAGCACTACCAGAGACGCCCCGAGAATTTTGAAGCTGTTCATGCTATCGCCCAGCACAAATACGCCCATCAACACGGCCAGCACGGGCGTGAGCAGCGAGTAAGGCATGATTAAGTTGACGTTGTACTTTTTCAGCAACGAATACCACAGGGTATAAGCCACAATCGAGGAAGCCAGCGCGCTGTAAAGAATACCAAACCAGCCGCGCCAGCCCGCATGACTTAAGGCGTAAAACTGGTGCGATTCGGTGAGCCAGGAAGCGGCACCGACAATCGGCACGGCGAGGAAGGAGATCCAACCGGTGAGCGTCAGCGGTTTTATCGGCGGCGATTTCTTCACGATCATATTGCTGATGGCCCAGCCAAAGGCGCTGCACAACAAGATGCATAAGACCCACCACGCCGGAATCGTGGGGCTGCCGGAGAGCACCGCCACGCCACTTAAAGAGATCGCAATACCAAACAGCTGTACCAGCGTCAGCTTCTCTTTTAGCACCAGCATTGCCAGCAACATGGCAATCGGCGTACCAAGCTGCACCACAATCGCACCGGTGCCGGCATCGGTAAAGCGCATGCCGACAAACAGCAGCGAGAAGTGCATAAAGCCAAAGGTGAAGGCAAGGGTGAGCAGCCATGGCAGCTGTTCGCGCGTAATTCGGCAGAACGGCACCAGTACAATCGCCACCACCACAAAGCGCATCCAGGTGAGGAACAGCGGCGGAAGTTCCAGCAATCCCCACTTCACTGCCACGTTATTGAAAGCCCAGATGGAGACCACCATCAGAACCATAAAGAAATGCCGCACTGCCACAATGTCATCCTTCACATGAAAGGGGGGTAATCACCGGCTAATCATGGCACGAAGCCGTACATTTCTGTGACATTGTGCAAAAATATTTTTCGTTATGGCATGAGCTTATGCAGGAAAAAAATAAGACAGGTCACTGATTTCCTGTCAAAGTGGATGTCCGAAAGCTGACTCCGTTAAGGAATGAATTCGGAATGACACACACCCGCGCGTTACCCCTTGCTCTGATTCAACTCGAAGTGCCGCCACCGCAGGTTGTGGCGCAAATTGGTGAACAACCCGTCTGGTTTATTGATGCGCTGCAACTGCAGCCTGAAGACTATGTGATTGTCCGTCCGCATCTTGGCGAAGAGTTGCCGGCGTTTGATCGCGTCAGCGGCGCGATTCTCAGCGGCTCCTGGGCAATGGTCACCGACCACGCCGACTGGAGCGAACGCACGGCCGCATGGATCCGTGGTGCGCTGGAAGCGGAGCTGCCGCTGCTGGGCGTCTGTTACGGTCATCAGCTGATGGCGTATGCGCTGGGCGGCAAAGTGGGTGATAACCCGAACGGCTGGGAGCGCGGCTTGAAAACCCTGACCCACACTGCCAGTGATGATCCCTGTTTAGCGACGTTACCAGGTGAATTCCAGGCGTGGTTGTCACATCGTCAGTCGGTGATTACGCCGCCGTCGCAGGCTGAAGTATTGGCACGTTCCGAGCTGGATGGCTGCCAGATTTTACGTTATTCCCCGCAGGCGCTGTCGGTGCAGTTCCACCCGGAGTTTACCCGCGAAATCATGACCACCTGCTTACCGGAAGGCGTGAGTGATGATGGCGCGCAGGTCGCCGGTGAGGATTGGTCACGTGAGTTGCTCCAAAGATTCTGGCAGCAAACGCGGCCGAAGCCGCGCGTGCAGGCTCAGGGCGCGTAATGCCGTGTGCAGCGATAAACCCAGGCGGGCGGCATATTTTTCAGCACCCGCTGGCGCTGCCAGGTGAAGTAACGTGACAGGGTAGGTTGGGTCAATGAGGTGTATTGAAACTGGATAAATACACCGCGCGGGCCCAATACATCGTGCACGGCGCTCAGAATCGCTTCGCGCGTTTCCGGCGGCAGCGACAGCAGCGGCAGGCCGGAAAAGATCACATCGTATTCACCCGACAAGTACTCGGCTGAGCACGCACGCACCTGCATGCGCGGATCGCTCCACGCGCGCAAACTCTTCACTAAATCTGGACTGATCTCGAACACATCTAATTGAGCCTGCGGTGACATTCTGTCCAGAATATGACGGGTTAACACGCCGTCACCGGCACCCAGTTCGGCGATACGCAGGCTGTGATCCCAGTTGGCGGCATCGCACATGGTGCGGCACAGCGCAGCAGAGGAGGGCGTGATGCTGCCCATCTTGCGCGGGTTTCGAATAAATTGCTGAACAAAGTTCGCTTTGGCGCGCATTAACGTCAGGGCTGAAGCCAACATCTCTTTCTCCTGATGAGTATCCTGTTTCATATTGACCAAATTCATTGCGTTTGTTTCGCTTTTCGCTGCATATGCGGCAAAACTCGGAATTTTCCGCAACGAAGCGGGGAAGAAATTGGAGAGATGTAAAGCTGATAACCTGGCTGTGAATTGGCGCAATAGACTCCCGCCATCTGCGGCGGGCAAGAGCGTAACGTTTAATCAATGCTGAGACTGACGTGCAGGATCATCATGCATAAATCTCAAACCCTCATTGCCGGAATTTTCCTTCGGTGCGGTCACAGTTTCCCGCTCTGCAATCTGACAGGCTGACATTGATCGATCAATGTTAATAACAGGTTTCATAGTTGTTATTCGCCACTCTGTCCGCAAGGAGAAACACCATGCGTTACGCTGCTCCGGGAGAACAAGGTTCTCTCATCACTCTGCAATCGCGTTATGGCAACTTTATCAACGGCGAATTCGTTGCGCCGGTGAACGGTAATTACTTCGTCAACACCACCCCCATCAACGGTTCTACCATCGGCGAGTTCCCGCGTTCGGATAAGGCCGATATCGATAATGCGGTGGCGGCAGCACAGGCCGCTGCAGATGCCTGGGGCAAAACCTCCCCGCAGGCACGTTCGCTGGTGCTGCTGAAAATCGCCGATCGACTGGAAGAGAAGCTGGAATACATCGCGGTCAACGAAACCTGGGATAACGGCAAGCCGGTACGTGAAACCCTGGCCGCTGACCTACCGCTGGCGGTAGACCACTTCCGCTACTTCGCGGGCTGCGTGCGCGCACAGGAAGGTACCGCAGCAGAAATCGATGAATTCACCGCCGCTTATCACTTCCACGAACCGCTGGGCGTGGTCGGGCAAATCATCCCGTGGAACTTCCCGCTGTTAATGGCGGCGTGGAAACTGGCTCCGGCGCTCGGAGCAGGTAACTGCGTGGTGTTGAAACCGGCTGAGCAGACGCCCTTGTCGATCACCCTGTTTATGGAAGTGATCAAAGATCTGGTGCCACCGGGTGTCATCAATGTGGTGCACGGTTACGGTAAAGAAGCCGGTGAAGCGCTGGCGTCACATCCGGGCATCGCTAAGATCGCCTTTACCGGCTCCACCGCTACCGGTGGGCATATCCTCGAGCTGGCGGCGAAAAGCCTGATCCCGTCCACCGTTGAGCTGGGCGGTAAATCACCGAACATCTTCTTTGAAGACATCATGGATGCGGAAGAGAGCTTTATCGAGAAAGCGGCAGAAGGCGTGGTGCTCGGTTTCCTGAATCAGGGCGAAGTCTGTACCTGTCCGTCACGCGCGCTGGTGCAAGAGTCGATCTTTGAGCCGTTTATGGCGGCCGTCATGAAACGTATTAAAACCATCAAACGCGGCGATCCGCTGGATACCGAAACCATGATTGGCGCGCAGGCGTCGCAACAGCAGTTCGACAAAATCCTCTCTTATCTGGAAATCGCGCAGAAAGAGGGTGCACAGGTGCTGCACGGCGGCGGTGTAGAGAAGATTGGTGAAGCGTTCGATAGCGGCTACTACATTCAGCCCACGCTGCTGAAAGGCGACAACAGCATGCGCGTGTTCCAAGAAGAGATCTTTGGACCGGTGGTCGGTGTGCTGACCTTCAAAGATGAAGCGGAAGCCCTCGCCATCGCCAATGACTCAATCTACGGGCTGGGTGCTGGCGTCTGGACCCGCGACATCAACCGCGCCTATCGCATGGGGCGCGCGATTAAAGCGGGTCGTGTCTGGACCAACTGTTATCACCTTTATCCGGCACATGCGGCGTTCGGTGGCTATAAAAAATCCGGTATCGGTCGCGAGACCCATAAAATGATGCTTGATCATTACCAGCAAACCAAAAACTTGCTGGTGAGCTACAGCACGCAACCGCTGGGCTTTTTCTAAGCACTCAGGCAGCGGGTCATGCCGCTGCCTTTTCTCCCACATGCCTCATTCGGACTAATCCTGCCGCCATTCGCATCTACCCTAAAAGGGCGTTTTCTTTCTCCCTTAGTCAGGATGGTGAATCATGCGTATTGCGGCAACGTTGTCTGTCTGCCTGTTGTCTATCTCATTTGGTGCATCGGCCATTCCCAGTGCGTTTCTTACGGGCGTGACGTATTACGATCCCGCGCGTGCCTGGAACGGTTATGTGGTGATCCCCGGCAGCGATAACCAAACCCACTTAATTGATATGACCGGGCAGGAAGTGCATCGCTGGGCCTATGAAGGATTCCCGAGCTGGCCAATTCCCACTGATCGCATCAACGGCCAGCGGGGGCATCTGCTGGTACAGCTGGAGCGTCAGAAAGATCTCGATAAGGAAGCCAGCCCCGGCAACGGCATGGTGAATGCCAGCGTGGCGGAAGTGGACTGGAACGGTGCGGTACAGTGGCAATACGGCAGTCAGCAGCAGCCGGTGCATCAACATCATGAAATCCAGCGCCTGGCAGATGGCAACACCCTGGTGCTGGGCGCGGCACTGCGCCAGCTGCCCGGCTACAACTATCGCATCATCGATAATACGCTGGAGGAGCTGTCGCCGCAGGGAGAGAAGCTATGGAGCTGGTCGGTGGCCGATCACCTCAATGAGCTGGGTTTTTCTGACGCGCAACTGGCGATGATCCGTGACAGTCAGGACGCTGACTTTTTGCATATGAACACGGCGGCACCGCTGGGACCAAACCCGTGGTTTGATAAAGGCGATCAGCGCTTTGCCCCTGACAACATCCTGTTTAACTCGCGCAACGGCAACGTGGCCGTGATTGTCGATCGGCAGACGGACAAAGTGGTGTGGCGCATCGGGCCTGATTATCCAGCGCTGAAGCTGGATACACCGCTGCCGCGTCCGCTGGATCAACTGATTGGCGAGCACGATGTGCACATGATCGGACCGGGCTTACCGGGTGCTGGCAATATTCTGATTTTTGATAATCAGGGCAACGCCGGATTCCCGCCCACGCGGCAAGGATTCTTCTCCGCTTCACGCGTCATTGAAGTGAACCCGCAAACCAAACAAATCGTCTGGGAGTACACCGGCGAGAAATCGGGACAAGCGATCTCCACCTTCTACAGTGCCTATATCAGCAACGCGCAGCGCCTGCCGAATGGCAACACCTTGATCAACGAAGGGCAGAGCGGCCGCCTGTTCCAGGTGACACCGCAGGGCGCGATTGTCTGGGAGTACGTCAGCCCGTTTTACGGCAAAGCGATGCCGCGCGATCACTACAGTGGCAACACGGTGTATCGCGCCTACATGGTGGATTACCGCTGGGCACCAGATGGGACGCCGCACAGTGAGAAGGCGGTGACAGCAGATTGCATCCGTTATCCGGCGCTACCAGGTTGTCCGGCACTGACATCCTCACAGTAAGAAATGTGCGTTACTTCTTTAATCAGACTGTCATTTGGCCGTGACAGAGTGCCTGCATCACGAAAGCAGAATATTCCGCTACATTTGAGCCTGGTCTTGTCGATATAAGAGTGTAGGGAAAGTAAAGTCGCGCACCATTTTTAAGGAAAAACATGAACACATTGCATAAGTTTCAGGAACAGCACGATGACGTGCTGGATGCCGATGATCAGCACATCATCACGGTGAATCTGCCGGGACGTCAGGCGATCTACGTGATTGGTCAAAACGATGATGATGCCGATATGCTGTTAGACGTACAACTCGGTGCGATGTAAGCATCGCGCAGTGCTCACCCCATAAAAAAATCCGCAGCCATAAGCCGCGGATTTTTAGTTTTAGCACGGCTAAAAGCCTTACTTCACGCATGCAGAACACTGATTGTGGATCTGCTGGAAGAAGTCGTTGCCTTTGTCATCCACCAGGATAAACGCCGGGAAGTTCTCCACTTCAATCTTCCAGATGGCTTCCATTCCCAGTTCCGCGTACTCCACGCACTCCAGACTCTTAATACTCTGCTGCGCCAGCACCGCTGCCGGGCCGCCGATGCTGCCGAGATAGAAGCCGCCGTGTTTATGGCAGGCATCAGTCACCTGTTTGCTGCGGTTGCCTTTTGCCAGCATCACCATGCTGCCGCCGTGTTCCTGCAGCAGGTCAACGTAGGAGTCCATACGACCGGCAGTAGTTGGGCCGAGTGAGCCGGATGCATAACCTTCCGGGGTTTTCGCCGGGCCTGCGTAATACACCGGATGATCTTTGATGTACTGCGGCAAACCTTCGCCGTTGTCGATGCGCTCTTTCAGTTTGGCGTGGGCAATATCACGCGCCACGATAATGGTGCCGTTCAGCGACAGGCGGGTTGCCACGGGATAGGATGACAGCTGCGCCAGAATGTCACTCATCGGGCGGTTAAGATCGACATTCACCACTTCGCCTTCGCCCTGCTGACGCAGTTCTTCCGGGATATAGCGGCCTGGGTTATCTTCCAGTTTTTCGATCCAGATGCCTTCGCGGTTGATCTTGGCTTTGATATTACGGTCAGCCGAGCAGGACACACCCATGCCAACGGGGCAAGACGCGCCATGACGCGGCAGACGCACCACGCGAATGTCGTGGGCGAAGTATTTACCGCCGAACTGTGCGCCGAGGCCCAGCTCTTGTGAGGCTTTCAGCAGTTCCTGCTCCAATGCCACGTCACGGAATGCCTGACCGTGTTCGTTACCTTCGGTCGGCAGTGAATCGTAGTAGTGGGTGGAAGCCAGCTTGACGGTTTTCAGCGTGCTTTCTGCTGAGGTACCGCCAATCACAAACGCGATATGGTACGGCGGGCAGGCGGCAGTGCCAAGTGACATCATCTTATCAACCAGATAATTCTTCAGCTTGGCCGGGGTGATCAGCGCTTTGGTTTCCTGATATAGATAGGTTTTGTTGGCAGAACCGCCGCCTTTGGCGATGCACAGGAATTTGTACTCGTCGCCATCCACGCTGTAGAGGTCGATCTGCGCCGGCAGGTTAGTGCCAGTATTGACCTCTTTGTACATATCCAGCGCGGCGTTCTGCGAGTAACGCAGGTTGTCTTCAATAAAGGTGTTATAGACGCCTTGTGACAGCGCGGCTTCGTCGCCACCGCCAGTCCAGACGCGCTGGCCTTTTTTGCCCATGATGATTGCCGTGCCGGTGTCCTGGCAGGTCGGCAACACACCTTTGGCAGCAATTTCCGAGTTACGCAGGAACTGCAGGGCAACGTATTTGTCGTTCTTGCTGGCTTCGTCATCGGCCAGAATCGCGGCAACCTGCGCCTGATGCGAGGCGCGCAGCATGAATGAAGCATCATGGAATGCCTGCTTCGCCAGCAGCGTCAGGGCTTTCGGATCGACTTTCAACACCTCTTCGCCATCGAAGTTGGCTACTGAGACGTAATCGCGGCTCAGCAGATAGTATTCGGTATCATCTTTGGCGAGAGGAAAGGGATTCTGATAATAGAAGGGTTTGTTCGACATGTTGGCTCACTTAGCTTCGTGTCGCCTGTCAGAGTGGCAGGTGACAAATTAGGCGATCTGTTTTTTGATTTTCTCTCGCCAGCCCTCCGTAAGGACTGACTGGCGAGCATCATAACACTTTCACGGTACTGCGCGGCTCCGATTTTAACATCGGAGCAACATCATCAGAACATCATCACCATCCATGGGTAAGCGATAACCATCAGAGCAATCAGGAAGATGGCACCAAAGATGGTACCGAGACGCCAGTAATCTTTGGTTGGCAGGTAGCCGCTACCGTAATAAATCGGGCTTGGGCCGGTGCCGTACGGGGTGATGATACCCATCACACCTAAGGACACACACATCATCAGGCAGAACACTGGCATATTGATACCCGGAATCGAAGCGGCAATGGTCAGCATCGCTGGCAACAGCGCAGTTGTGTGCGCAGTGGTACTGGCGAACAGGTAGTGCAGTAAGTAGAAGGCCACCAGCAACACCACCGCCGAGACTTGTGGGTCATAGCCGTGCAGCAGCTGCGCACCTTCTTTACCCAGCCAGGCGATAAAGCCCACACGTGCCAGACCATCTGCCAGGGCGACCAGCGTGGCGAACCAGGCAAAGGTATTCCATGCCGCTTTGTTGCTGGTGATATCGTTCCAGTTGAGTACACCGGTCCACAGCATCAACACGATAACCAGCAGGGCGGCCATCGCCGGTTCAATCCATGCGGCAGCGAAGATCCACATCATCAGTGCTGAGACCACAAACACCAGCAGCAGGATTTCATTGCGTGACAGCTTGCCAAGCTTCGCCAGTTCAGCGGTCGCCCAACGTGGCACTTCGTCATTAACCTTCACTTCCGGCGGATAGAGCCAGTACGCCAGCAGCGGCATGGTGAGAATCAACAGCACGCCGAGCGGCAGGAAGGCGAGGAACCACATACCCCAGGAGATTTCGAAGCCCACCACGCTTTTTACCAGCGCCAGCGCCAGCAGGTTCGGTGCCAGTGCAGAGAGGAACATTGAACTGGTGATACAGGCGGCGGTGATAGCCACCCACATCAGGTAAGAACCAATCTTACGTGCGCTCGGGTCATTCGGTTTGGAACCGTACAGCGGCGGCAGGTTGGCGATGATCGGGTAGATGGTACCGCCGCTGCGCGCGGTGTTAGAAGGCGTAAACGGTGCCAGTAACAGGTCCGCGAAGGTGATGGCGTAACCGAGCGTCAGGCTGCGACGGCCGAGATATTTCACCAGAATCAGCGCCAGGCGGCGACCGAACTGGGTTTTATCGTAGCCAGCGGCAAACATAAAGGCACCGAAGATCAGCCAGACGGTGGAGTTGCCGAAGCCACTCACTGCCCATTTGAACGACTGTGCGGCGGTTTTGAACTTGGGATCCGCCAGTTCGGCCGGGCTGAACAGCACCCACTGGCTGAACAGCGCTATCACCACCACGCCAGTCAGGCCGATAACGGCACCGGGCAGCGGCTCAAAGATCAGCCCGACAATCACGCCAACGAAGATAGCAAAGAAGTGCCATGCGTAAGGTTCCAGCCCGGCAGGGGTCGGGACCAACAGCAACAGCACCGCCACAATGATCGGCAGGCACAACATAATCAGGCGATTCTTTTTCCCCGGCGCCGCAGGAGGCACTACGGGGGAGGCACTCTGGGTTGTTTGTGTGTTCATAGTTTTGTCTGCAAGTTAGGAAGAATGCGATTGATTGTCACGAACACACTGTTCTTTTGGTTTCAACATGCGTGCAGCAGATGAGTCGTGACAATTTAAATTTTGTTCTTTGATGAAACTTTGCTTTGCAAATTCGATACGCGAATTATCAATTGAATGCAGCTAAGATGCGATTAATTAAAATATCTCCTTTGATCTAGATCAATAAAAAATATGCACTGTTTTTTAATTTTTATCTTTTGCTTTTTATTTAACTTTCTGTCTGCTGTGGATTAAACGCTACAAAGTATCGAAACGCGAAAAATCGAGCAAAATGAGGCGGGTTGGAGGCTTTTATCTTTATGATAGTACTACATTTGTTTTAAAATGTAAGGAAAAAGTTGATTTTTGTCAAGTCTTGGTTAAAACTTATCGCAGCGCTAATTCCAGCAATGAGCATCAAATATCATTTCTAAACGTAAAACTTATATAACTAACAATCTGGGTTATGTAACTAAATAAAATGGTATATTTATGCCATGAAATCGGACCACTTAAATAATTATAAAGCCGCGCCGAACCGCCAAAGAATTGAATACACAATTTCTTAATTCTGGAGTTGCTCATTATGAATAAGCTCACCCCAATCCTTAACCCGCTAACGCTGCCGAAAGGTGCGGTGCTGAAAAACCGTCTGGTGATGGCCCCGATGACCACCTGTACCGGCTATTTTGACGGCGGTGTCACCAGCGATTTGGTCGAGTATTACCGCGTACGTGCGGGCAGTATCGGTACGGTGATTGTTGAATGCTGCTTTATTGATAACCGTGGCCCGGCTTTCCCTGGCGCGTTGGGTATCGACAGCGACAACAAAATTGCCGGGCTGGCGAAAATCGCCCATGCGATCAAATCTGAAGGTTCAAAAGCCATTCTGCAGATTTACCACGGTGGCCGCATGGTGGAACCGGCACTGATTGGCGGCAAAACCCCTGTTGCACCGAGCGCTATTGCTGCACCGCGTGACGGTGCCACCAAGCCGCAAGCGCTGACCGCTGAAGAAGTCGATGTGATGATCACCAAGTTTGGTGATGCGGTGAACCGCGCAATTAAAGCCGGTTTCGATGGCGTTGAGATCCACGGCGCGAACACCTATCTGATTCAGCAGTTCTACTCGCCTAACTCCAACCAGCGTGACGACAAATGGGGCGGCAGCCGCGATAACCGCGCGCGCTTCCCAATGGAAGTGCTGGAGATCACCCATAAAATGGCCGATCGCTTTGCGGCGGCTGACTTCATCATCGGTTATCGCTTCTCACCGGAAGAGCTGGAAGTTCCCGGCATCCGTTGGGACGACACGATGTATCTGCTGGAAAAACTGGCTGCGCGCGGTCTGGACTACGTGCACTTCTCCGTCGGACAGCTGCTGCGTCCATCGATTGTCGATACCAAAGATCCCACGCCCCTGATCACCAAATATCTGGCCGAACGCTCTGCTACGCTGGCGAAAGTGCCAGTGATTGGCGTGGGTGGTGTGGTGAATAAAGAAGATGCCGAGAACGCGCTGGAGCACGGCTTTGATTTGGTGGCGGTCGGTAAAGCCTGCATCGCCTATCCGGACTGGGCCGACCGCATCATCAAAAACGAGCACATGGAGCTCTACATCGACAGCACCAAGCGTGAGGCGCTGACGATTCCAGAACCGCTGTGGCGCTTCTCGCTGGTGGATGCGATGATCCGCGACGTCAGCGATGGCCATCGTAAATACAAAGCCGGGGTTTACCAGGCGAAAGTGGAAGCCGAAGCGCTGAAGCTGAAAATCAACGTCACCCTCGACACCGACCGTATCACTGATATCTCACTGGTGCCGGATCCCAGCCTGGATGTCGACTTTACCAGTACCTTTGAAAGCCTGCGTGAACGCATTCTGGTGGCGAACAGCCCGCACGTCGATGCCATCACCGGTGCGACCACACAGAGTGAGGCGCTGAAAAAAGCGGTCTCCCGCGCACTGACCACCTCCAGTAAAGAGTATGTGATTGAAGAGGGCGGTAACCCGAACGCACCGGTCAATTATGACGTGGTAGTGGTGGGTACGGGCGGTGCCGGTCTGGCGGCGGCGATTCAGGCGCACGATGACGGCGCACGCGTGGTGATCATCGAGAAGATGCCGACCATTGGCGGTAACACCATCAAAGCCTCGGTGGGCATGAACGCCGCCGAAACCCGCTATCAGAAACTGAAAGGCATCGAAGACAGCAAAGAGCTGTTCTACGAAGAGACGCTGAAGGGCGGTAAATTCAAAAACAATCCGGTGCTGCTGCGCGAGTTTGTTGAGCAGGCGCCGGAAGCGATTGAGTGGCTGGCGGCGAAAAATATCGAGCTGTGTGACATCACCATCACCGGGGGTATGAGCATCGACCGTACGCACCGCCCGGAAGACCGTTCTGCCGTCGGTGGCTTCCTGATCAGCGGCCTGGTGAAAAACGTCAACCAGCGCGAAATCGAAGTGCTGCTGGAGACTTCAGTTTCAGAGATCCTGGTGGAAAACGGTGCCGTTACCGGCGTCAAAGTGGTGGATGAGTACAATGACAGCCGCATTCTTAATGCGAAAAGCGTGATTGTCGCCACCGGCGGTTTCAGTGCTAACCGCGAAATGGTGGTGAAATACCGTCCGGAACTGGATGGCTTCGTTACCACCAACCATAAAGGTGCCACCGGTAGCGGTATCGCCATGTTGCAAAAAATCGGTGCGGATACCGTGGATATGGGTGAGATCCAGATTCACCCAACGGTTGAGCAGACTACGTCTTATCTGATCTCCGAAGCGATGCGTGGCGGCGGGGCGATTCTGGTCAGCCAGGCGGGTAAGCGTTTCTACAATGAGATGGAAACCCGTGACAAAGTCTCTGCTGAGATCATCGCACTGCCAGAGAAAAGCGCATGGATCGTGTTTGATGAGCAGGTGCGTGCCAACAACAAAGCGGCCGACGAGTATATTGCCAAAGGCTTTGTGATTAGCGCACCAACCCCGCACGAGCTGGCGGTCAAACTCAACATGGATCAGGAAGCGCTGCAAACCACACTCGGTCGTTACAACGAGTTCGTGGCGAAGCAGGATGATGAAGACTTCGGTCGTAAAACGGCGCTGCGTCACCCGCTGAATAAAGGCCCGTACTTCGCCATCCGTATCGCCCCAGGGGTGCACCACACTATGGGCGGTGTCACCATCAACACCGATACTGCGGTGCTGGATGCGCAAAAACAGGTGATTCCCGGTGCCTGGGCTGCTGGTGAAGTGGTCGGCGGTATCCACGGTGCGAACCGTATCGGCGGTAATGCAGTAGCGGATATCATCATCTTTGGTATCAAAGCCGGTCACAATGCGGCTAAACTGGCGTTAGGAAACTAATTAACGTTAATTACCCAAAATATTGCGTACCAGAGTAAGGCGTTAGAGTGTGAATTACGGTGACTGACAACCGTCGGTCACCGGGTGACATGCATAAGGCACTGGCGTGCAATATGGCGGGTAAACGAGGCTCTATGACCGAAGGCGTCTACTCTTACTCCGCTGTTCTGATGGGCTCCCCCATTCTGCTCAAACTGTTCGACGATAACCCCACCTTAGCCCGTCAGGTCTTCCAACTTATCAAGCAGCAGGAAAACCTGTTCACCGTCAATCGTGCCGAATCCGAAGTGATGTCGATCAACCAGGCAGCGGGACGCCATGCAGTGCGCGTCAGTGAGGCGGTGTTCCGCCTGATCAGCGTCGCACATGCCGTCAGTGTGTCACCCGGCAGCGCATTCAACTTCACCATCGGTCCGGTGGTCAAACGCTGGAAGATTGGTTTTCAGGGCCGTGCCGTGCCACCCGCCAATGAGATTGCCGCACTGTTGCCGCTCACCGATCCACATCAGGTGATCCTCAACGAGGCAGACCGTTCGGTGTTCCTGCAACAGCCGGGTATGGAGATCGATCTCGGTGCCATTGCCAAAGGCTATATCGCGGATGTGGTGCAGTCGTTTTTGCGCCAGCACGGCGTGCCGCAGGCGCTGATCAATCTCGGGGGCAATGTGCAAACCCTCGGTGCGCCACCACATGAGCCACAAGGCTGGAGCATTGGCCTGAAAAAGCCGTTTGGGCGTGAGGATGAACTGCTGGGCGTGCTGCAAGTGCAGGGCAAATCGGTGGTGACATCGGGGATTTACGAGCGCTATTTCGAACTGGACGGCAAGTGCTGGCACCATATCTTCGATCCGCACACCGGCTATCCGCTAGATAACGAGTTGCTGAGCGTGACGGTAATTTCCGACCGTTCGCTGGATGGCGACATCTACACCACGCTGCTGTACGGCATGGGCGTGGAGCAGGGACTGGCCTATCTGGCAGACCAGCCCGATCTGGATGCGGTGTTTGTGACGCGCGATCGGCAGATCATCTGCTCTTCACCGCGCCACTTCCAGTTCCAGCAGCGCGATTTCGCCTGGCAGCTGCGTTACTGACAGTATTGCTGCAACAGCGAATGGTATTCCGGCTGTAAACGATAGCGATACACCGGACGGCCGGTGGCGCCGTAATGAATGCTGGTGAACAGAATATTAATCTGCGCCAGCCAGATCAGATATTTACGGCACGACACGCGCGAAATATTCACTTCCGCCGCCAGCTCATCGGTGGAGAACTCATGGCCGGGATGGGCATCAATCCACTGACACAAGGTGCGCAGCGTCTGCGGCGTTAAACCCTTCGGCAGGCGCTTGTTGTCATGCTGCGTGGCCGGGTTACCATGGATCAACAGATCGACATCAGACTGCTGATAGTAGTGCTGATTATCCATCAGCGACTTCTTCTGCCGCCAGCTGGTGAGCGCCTCTTCAAAACGCGGGAACTGGAACGGCTTGATCAGATAATCCACCACGCCGTAGTGCAGCGAAGTTTTGATGTTTTCGGCATCGGCAGCGGATGAAATGATGATCACTTCCACCGAACTCTGGGCTTTGCGCAGTTCCGGCAACAGATCGAGGCCATTCTCTTGCTGCATGTAGATATCCAGCAGCACCAAATCAATCGGGGTGTCGCTGTTGAACAGAATCTCTTTGGCCTGCTTCAGGGTCGAAGCGGTTCCACAGCAGTGGAAGCCCTGAACCTGACCAATAAAAGAACGGTCCAGCTCAGCGACCATGGCGTCATCATCGACCACTAACACATTGATCATGCGGATTGGTTTCCTCCATCCCAGGGAAGTTGTACTAAAAATTGGGTAAATACGCCGGGTTCTGACTCAACGGTCACGCCGCCACCGAGGTTTTCCGTTTGCTGTTTCAGCAGGAACAGGCCCACACCACGGTTCTCTCCTTTGGTGGAGAACCCTTTATCAAAAATTGTCGCCAGATTGGCCGGCTCAATGCCGGGACCATCGTCACTCACTTCGCACGCCAGCCAGCCGTTCTGATAGTGCAGCATCACGTGGATCTCGCCTTCGGTCTGCTCGCTGAGCGCATCGATGGCGTTCTCCACCAGATTACCGACCACGGTGATCAGGGCCGCCATCTGGTCTTCGTTACCGCTGTCGGGCACATAGCTGGCATCGCTGATGGTCAGGCGATGACCGCAATCCGAAGCGCGATTGATCTTGCTCAGCAGGAAACCGGCAATCACCGGTGACTTGATGCGATCGAGCAAATAGCCAATCTCAGTCTGGTAATTATTGGCGGTTTTCAAAATATACGCTTCCACCTGCGCATAGTTTTTCATGTGCAGCAGGCCGAGGATCACGTGCAGCTTGTTCATGAACTCGTGCGAGCGCTCCCGCAACGCATCGACGTAGTTTACCATGCCCGTCAGACGCTGCATCAGTCGGCTGATTTCGGTCTTGTCCCTGAAAGTACAGACCGCGCCAATAATGCGTCCCTGGCTGCGTACCGGCACCGTATTGCACAACAGCAAGCGACCATTCACATTCAGCTCTTCATCACGACGCGCACGGCCGCTGTGCAGCACATCTCGCAGGTGTTGGTTGATCACCGAGGCATCATCAATGCCCTCGTTATCAATCATACCGCTGGACGACGGCTCATTAAGCAGGGTGCGCGCGGCCTGATTCACCAGCGTCACCTGCGCCTGATCGTCCATCGCCACCACGCCCTCTTTGACCGAGTTGAGAATTGCCTGACGCTGCTCAAACAGAGTGGAAATCTCGTAGGGTTCGAGGCCGAATAAGATGCGTTTCAGCACGCGCACCAGCACCAGGGTGCCAATCGCGCCTGCCAGCGTACCAATCAGAATGGTCCAGATAATGCTCCAGCGGCTTTCGTTGATCTGATCGGTCACGGCATCAAGGGAAATACCGATCGCCACTACGCCGATCTGCCGATCCTCCGCGTTATACACCGGGGTAAACACGCGCAGCGCTTTTGCCAGAGAACCTTTGTTCACCGAGACGTTTTCATGGCCGCGCAGGGCGGGCCCAATGTCTTCGCCGATAAAGTGCTTGCCGACCAGTTCCGGATTGCGATGAGAATAGCGGATACCGTCCATATTGGTGACGGTAATAAACAGCAGATTGTTGCTCTCTTCCACGGCTTTCGCGACGGGCTGAATATTGGCATTGGCCACCGGTTGCGTCAGCGCCTGCTGAATCTCCGGCGATCTTGCCAGCGTGCGGGCCACCGCCATGGCTTTATCTTCTAACTGGGCGCGGGTTGAAGCACCAATCTGGAAAAAATAGAACATGTGCACACTCAGCAGCACCAGCACGATCACCGCGCTGAGCATCAGCGTCACCAGCGTGTTGAGTTTCATGGGCCGCTTGCGCGCGGGGATTGCGGGTTGAGGCGTGGTCATCATCGCTCCCTGAAGAGAAGAGGGCGCTATTATGACGCTTTAATGCAAAAAGGTCGTCATAAATGACGACCTTTGATGGTGATAAGCGGACTGGATGCGGCGTGCAGAGGCCGCATCTTAGGGGGCTGGATTAGTCCTGCTTCACGCGGTTGGCAAAGCTCTTACGCAGCTTCTGCAGTTTCGGTGGAATCACCGCCATGCAGTAGCCGTTACGCTGGCCGGCGCCATCCCAGTAATCCTGATGATAATCTTCTGCCGGATACCACTCTTTCAGCGGCTCGATGGTGGTCACCACCGGCACGTTGAGATCGGCTTGCGCACGCGCAATGGCGGCAATCGCTTCGGCTTCCTGGTCTGGATTCGCCGGGAAGATCGCTGAACGATACTGGGTACCGACGTCGTTGCCCTGACGGTTCAGCTGCGTTGGATCGTGCGTCGCAAAGCTGATATCCAGCAGGTCGCCATATTTCACCTGCTCGGGATCGAAACCGACGCGGATCGCTTCGGCGTGGCCGGTGGCACCGCTGCACACCTGCTCATAGGTTGGGTTCGGGCGCTCCCCGCCGGTATACCCACTTTCGACTGACTCCACGCCAATCACATCTTTGAACACTGCTTCGGTACACCAGAAACAGCCACCGGCGATCACCGCATATTCGGTTGTCATTGTTATTACTCCTGTCAGGTCGAAAGCGTTACTGTGAGGGCGCTCGAAGGTGAATTCAAGCCGCCTAAATTAACATTTCTGGCTTAAAATCATGGTGCTTGTCGAGCACGCTATTGCTCATTACGGTAAAACGTCCTTCGCCAGTGTAGTGCAGCGTCGGCGGAAATTCCGGTTTATCGGCCACGTGCGCTTTAACGATTTCGAAAATAAAGAAGCCGTAGTTATTCACCATCGAATCGTCATACAGCTGACACTCAAAGCTGGCGAAGCACTCATCGATCAGCGGCGCATTCACCACTTTTGCCGGTTCTGGCGTGAGGTGAAAGGCATCGAACTTATCGAGGCGATCGCCATGGCAGTTACCAATCGCCACCACGCTATCCACCAAATTCGCCGAGGGGATGTTAATTACGCACTGTCCGCTTTGCCGAATCATCTCATGGCTGTAGTTGCCGTTGGCGATCATGCAGCCCACCAATGACGGCGAGAACTCCAGAATGGTGTGCCAGCCGAGCGTCATGATGTCGTGGTGATCTTCAAATTGCGAACTCAGCAACACCACCGGACCAGGTTCCAGATACTTCCGCGCCTTGCTGACCGGAAAGTCGATTTTATGCAGGCGTTGACTCATCATGCGTCTCCTTATTTTTTGCAGAGATAGCGTAAGTGTAGATGTCAGGCTTTACTGGACCGGCATTTAACGGCATGGTAGAGCGTCATTTTATCTGGAGCTGGCTAATGGAATCTGCGTCTGTGTCCACATCTCGTCCTGTTTTGCATCTGCTGTGCGGCAAAATCGCTGCCGGAAAATCCACGCTGGCGCACCAACTGGCCCAACAAACTGGCGCGGTGATTATCAGCGAAGACGCCTGGCTGGCACATTTGTTCGCCGAAGAGATGCAGGATGTTGCGGACTACGTGCGTTGTGCGGGCAAGTTACGCAATGCGATGACGCCGCATCTGATATCGCTGCTGCAGTGCGGTGTGTCAGTGGTGCTGGATTTCCCGGCAAACACAGTCGGCCAACGTCAGTGGATGAAGGCGGTGATCCAGAGTGCACAGGCGGAACACCAACTGCACTTTATCGATGTGCCGGATGCGGTGTGCAAAACCCGTTTGCATGCGCGCAACGCAGAAGGTGAGCATGACTTCGCGGCCACCGATGCGCAGTTCGAGGTGATCAGCAGCTACTTCGTCGCACCGCATGCGGATGAAGGGTTTAATGTGGTGGTGCACGGTTAAGACTGAAGATGACTGGCTGGGTATTTGTGCCTGTCATCTAATATTGGCCCCTCAAAGTTTCCAGCTATTTATTGAGATGATTGATGATTCTTTTGAGGGTGTTGTAGGGGCCTTCAAGCGTGATGTCATTACCATCGTTACTTATATAAATACGCTGAGTTTTGAATCTTCGGTATTTCGCTATCTGCAGCTCATAATAACCTTGCTCAGTTTGCTCATAATGGTATTTCTCCAAAACTGAATCCAGGTCGCTTTGGCGAATGGGGGTCTTAAATGTAAGCCACGCAATATTAGTAAGCCAAAAGCTTGCTGCAAGCCCGCATAGCATACCGGTAAAGCCACCTGTGATATTGCCATGAGTTAATTGGGGTAATAGCCATTTGATCACGCCTGAAAGGAATAGGCCGATGAGAATAAAAAATGCAATTCTGAATCGGTCCTTTTGCCATTGTTTTATCAGACCAAGGCGATGAAGCGAATAGTGAAATTTCAATTTTTGACTCCGTTCAAAATGTTAATCCGTTATTGATTATAGCGTTATCCATTCCTGACTGGCGAATCGTTATCCCGCGTTTTCCAATATCTGTTTTGCCTGCGTATATTCCCAGGACGTTATTTCAATCTTGTTGCCATTGAGATCGCTGAAGTACAGAGACATGGAGACATCGTGATCATTGACGGTATAAGCGATTTTGTTGGACTTTAGGGTAGATATCAGTTCGAGAAACGCGGATGCCTGCACGGCAAAAGCCATGGTATGGCCTGGGTGCTGGGATTTTCTCAGGAAGAGGGAAAGCGATGCGCCATTATTCCTGATGACCAGCGGCCCTCCCTGTTCAAACCAGAAGTACAGGGAGCTATCGCGGGTGAAGCCAAGGATTTCCTGATACCAGTGCTCTGCTTTATCGATATCGTCAACGTAGACGTGGATATGGTCGATTTTGGTTATGTTCATGGTAAGTTCTCCTTGATTAGTGCTCTTGAGATGTTTGCCGAAGTTTCTGGGATTCACAACATGGATAGCACAGGGGACATGAGATTTGGGGCACATTTATGTTGTTAAACCGGTGACTGGCGTGGGGCGGGGTGATGGGAAGGTCCGCTGTTAGCGCAGGCTGAGCGAGGGTTGGACATTGATGACAGCATTCTATGTTAATTAACAATAAACACATCAGAACGTCCAGTCCATGTTGAGCATCCTAAAGTTTTAATTAAAGTTGCCGATATCATATCCCATAGGTTTTTTTGATTAAAAACTGCTATTTATCGATAACAAGACATGGAGGACTTATGGTTTTAAATGTAAAAGTATTCAAAGGCGCAAGTGAGTTTTTAGAAAAATCAAAAAGTGAAACAAATAGATCGGAAGGTCCAGCGATCGAAAATGGAAAAATATCAAAAAATAAAATCAAACCATCTAAAATTCTCGATGAAATTTTATCTACACTTCCGCCAGAAATCTCGCGCTACACGAAAAAGAAACTCACTGAAGTTATAGATTACGAACCTCGCATTGGTGTAATGGGTAAAACGGGAGTTGGCAAATCTTCATTGTGCAATGCTATTTTTCAACAAGATGTGTGTAAGGTTAGCCACGTAGAAGCCTGTACAAGAGAAATAGAAGAATTGCAGATTGATGTAGGAGGCCGAAAGCTGACCATTGTTGATTTACCGGGAGTGGGTGAAAGCAAAGAGAGAGATGTTGAGTATAAGTCTCTTTATGAGGAACAGATACCAAACCTTGATTTGATCCTTTGGGTTATTAAAGCAGATGACCGGGTTCTTGCACCTGATGAAGAATTCTATAAAAATGTAATCAAACCTCTCAAGGCTGAAGATAAGATACTATTTGTCATAAATCAAGCAGATAAAATTGAGCCGTCCTTCGAATGGAATCGTTTAATGAATAGTCCTTCTACGGCCCAAATACAAAATTTAGAAACAAGAGAGATGTATATTTACGAAAAGCTATTTGAAACAAGCAATGGCTGTGTTGCTGTCTCAGCGCCCTTGAATTACAACATCGGTAATCTTGTGAAGAAGATGGTGCTTAGACTGCCAAAAAAGTCAAAAGCAGGCGTGTATAGCACGCTACGAGAAGAATATAAAAGTGAAGAGATTAAGAAAGAATCCAAGGATGGTTTTAATGAAACTTTAAAAGGAGTCTTAGATCATGTAATTGATTCCGCTCCAATTCCTGCAATATTTAAAGAACCTCTAAAGAAAGCAAAGGATTACATTTGCAACAAAATCTCTAGTTTCTTCAGTTCCTGGTTTTAGAAAAGAAAGGGTGCTAAATCATCAGTACCCTGAATCACTTACATGTATCTATTATTGAAATACAGTACGATTGGCCTGCGCACTCTAAACTGTAACGCCATTAATCAAAAATTTATTATATCAATGAGTCATGACTATACTGGTTCAACTGATATCTAATTTATTAGGGAATCCTAGTCATTCTCATATAAATTAGGGGGATGTTACCGTTACCAGAGAAAATCAGATTATTATAAGGCCAATTTTCGGGCATTTATCTTGATGTGATGCTCCTCGGCACGAGCATAGGTACACCACTTCGTGAAAGATTTTGGAGTACTGCTTAATTTCCTCCTGGGCCCGGTCAACAGT
This sequence comes from Pantoea sp. Seng, assembly GCF_009829935.1. NCBI lineage: Bacteria > Pseudomonadati > Pseudomonadota > Gammaproteobacteria > Enterobacterales > Erwiniaceae > Pantoea > Pantoea sp. Seng. The sequence continues at coordinate 339,618 of NZ_SZZV01000001.1, forward strand.
CAAAGTATGGAAGGAGTGATAAAAACCCACGCACCAGAATGAACGCTGCTTAATTTCAGTTTCAATATAATGTGATTTAACGATTGAATTCACTTTGGTTATGTCACCCAACATTCCTTTCACTAATGTTGTTGCTTTCACTGCCCGCTTGAACTCAAGATATATGTACTGATCCTTTGCAGTGTTAGGCTTTCTGAAAATCAAATCGACAAACATGTAAAAGCGATTCAGTTTACTTCTTTTATCTGATTTGGCTTTCAACTCCCTTCTAGTATGAAAACCCTTTTGATCTAAAAGAAAATATTCAAACTCTATTTGAAACCACTTTTCCCAGTCGTTATATTCATTGTCAATCACATGGGAGAATCTAGCTTTTATTTCCTTTTTCTTTATGAATTCTAATAGTAGGTTTTTTACAAGCTTGAAATCTTCAGTCTCACTCATTGCAGACACCATAAATAATAAAAGGAAATTTTAATAGAAAGAAAAACATTAATCAATTGGCAAGTAGATATGGTTGCGATGGGCCCACCATAAGGCAAATTTATATGATAAAATGTATGGAAATTATTCTTCCGCAGCTAAATTGATTGTTACAGTTCGGACTTGAGTAACGCCCGCTTTTGGCTGTGAGTTCAATCTGTGTGTTGAATTCATTGGTTGAACTCACAGCACTAAGTTGCCATCGTTCCCAAATATAATAAATACACAACTCATATATTGGGTATTAATCAGTGGAGAGAAGATTACGTCAAAAATCATATCTGCGGTTTATACCTGTATGCTTTTATGACATTCCAGCATACCGGTCCATAGCCAGACCGATGAACTCGCCTGTTGAACAAGCTGAATGTAAACTGCCCAGAGTCATGTTTTTCAGATCTGATAGTTTTGAGTACTGTTAAAGTAATTGCCCTAACTCAGCCACTTCCTTATCTTATTCCAAAGAGATAATGGCTCGGTTCTTGTCCCAGACGGCTCCTCAGTTGGCTCCTGTTTCAGCTCTTCAGATGCTTCCGTCGCATTAGTCTGCGCGTAATAACGCTTCTTAGCCGCTTTATCTCGACGCATCTCTGCATCGATTTTGGCTTTATCCCAAGGAGGTGCTTCCAGTACGCGGTTACACTGGATTACATAGTGAGATCGACAGGGTAAATTCCAGTTTCCCACTGATGGCCACAGCGACACGGTTTCGCCATCGAAAGTCAGCTTCCAGTCAGTTGGGGTCAGAGGCGTTACTACCTCATGCCCGCAACCACAACAGCAACTGTGAATCACTGTGCCATACTCCATGGAAACATACAGGATACTTGGTTCAATTTCTCGCGGAATCCCTTTAACGAAACACGGGGTCAGTTGGTTATGGCGTATCATAGTAAGTCACCATTCAGTAACATATTCCCGTCAGTCGTATATGAACAGTTGTGTTCATTTTCAAGATCACGATAAAACCCGAATAGTTTCTTCCATTTGATGACGGCAAGTGCCGCATTCAACATGTTTAACTCGGCGACTTGAATATTTGAAGCGTAAATGTTTTCTGCGCCACTCTCCTTAAAAGACACACGTGTGCGAATGTGATCTCGTTTCTCTGGAGTACTGGTTGTCACCCTCAGGATGCCACCCAGCGATCCGTCCACCAGCTCGAGCCCCATTCCCACGTCTATGAATGACACGCCCATATCTTCCAGCTTCTGCATCGCTAAGCGTTTTGGCTCGCCTGCGTCCATGCAAAGGAAGGCAAAGGTAATTCCGTCCAAGAGAGTAAGACTATCCTGGCTTATCTGTACTGCAAACGTCACGATACGACGGTGCATCTGACCGTAAATTCCCGCCAGGTAATCCACTTTCTTCGGCACTTCCCTGAGAATGTTAATCGGCGGGGCGCCGGGGGCGCGAAAAGCGTTGTGCTGAAGAAAATCATCACCATCGATGAGACATATCTCACTGACTGGTGTTTTAGCTATCTGGTCCAGTATATAGGAACCTGTACCACCCACACCGATGATGGCAATGTGCTGACCTTCAAGTCGTGCAGTTAATGCCCCGATCCCGACCCGGTCAGATGCAGTTTCAAGATAGTTAAAGACGCCCCCATCCTCCTCATCAGGGGTTTTAAAAACACGTGGGCTAACGCCAGGTTTGAGGGTTGCGGCGTGGCCAGAGATGATCGTCGCATAGGTGGACATCTTCTGATAGTAGTCACTGTAACCTTCAGGACCAGGTTTACTGGAGAATAAGTGCTGAGCAGACAGTCCATGCCCAAGATTTACCGCTTCACTCTGATTAAAAATAGCCTGAATGCGCACCCCCTGGGAAGTGCATGGAAATTCTCCATCAAAGTGAATAGTGTGTGGTTCAGGTTTTTGAGTAGCGTCTCCAGACAGGCAAAGACTCGATATGAGCGTGCCGTTTTTGACTTCCTGTTGCGCGTTAACGTACGGAACGTCACGCATAACCAGAAAGCCACCCACAATTTGTACGTGATAACCTTCTTCGCGCAAGCGCTTCAGATCGCTATTAAGATTGAATAGTGCGGCCGACATTGATTACGCTCCCGTTTTTCACGTTGATATAGGCACCTGCAGCTAACTCACCACTGTGTGGTTTTGAGTCCGCCCCACGATATGTGATTGAATAAACAATCTCTGCAGTTGGGGCTTCGCCTGGATATGCGATAGCCACAAATTGCTCGAAAGTTTGATGGCTATCGCTGACCTGAACTTCACGTCCGTTAACGACGATATCAATCTTTGGTTTACGCTTTGGCGCCGTTATAAAGTGTTCAATGCCCGGCGTCGTAAGATCCACCGCCTCATTCGGTTCAATCTGGCGATCATCACCGCCACGGACAACCATAAATACAGCATCGCCATCGGCTGGTTTTGCCAGCTCATAAAGTGCTGCTCCAGAAATTGCAGGCTTTCCCCACGATACCTGGCTGTCGTTTACGGTAAGTTTGAAATCACGATCGGTCTGGAAGGCTACGAACCGTTCAGCGCCACGACCGCGTAAATCGAAAGGTTCATCAAGTCGCAGATCTTCAAAGTCGCCCGTCTGAAGAATAGCGAAGAGGCTGTAACCATCATTTACACGCAGGCCTGCGGCAATCAGAATCTGACGCCCCAGTGGAACTGGGTCATTGATCTCAATTGCGTGAAAATCCAGGTTTTCCTGCGCAAACAGGATGCGGTAGGCATTTGCCGGACGCAGTTCACGGCCTTCGCGAATCGCTTCTCCGACATCATCGATATTGTTAATATTTTGGCTGTTCATCTTATGCATGTCCTTGAGTTTGGCCAGACGATGTCTGGCTCTAATACTCAATCGATGCAGCGTTACCAAAGCGGTAAATTATTTTAGATTTTTTTTTGAAGCGAGCCTGGCGGTGTCAATCCGCATACGAAAAATGCCGGGCAGGAGGGACAAACACGGGATGACGATTCGGCGGGAAATACCCCCCGACCTATAGAGTTCAGGGCATCAAGAAGCTTTTCCTGCCGGTTATGCAGCACCTTAGTGGTCAGTTCAACCGGCGTTACAGTCTTATCAGAAAGATGAACTAACTCAACTATCGCGTCAGGAAAGGCTCTCCTTGCTGCAAGTACAAAAGCGGCAGCGCTAAGGTCCGACTCTTCTTTATCTCTTTTGTGTCCGGTTCTGACCCGGCGAAACGTACGTCGGCCATCTGAGTGAATCAGCACATCGTCAGGTTGTACGGTGACAGGAATATTCCCAAGCTTAATCGTGAGTACACTGGGTGTTTCAGGTGAATGGCCTTCGCGAATTGAACTGAAATAGCTCACCATGTCTATTGCCAGAGATTTAAACTCAGGGGCATATCCGTGCTCAGCCAGACCTTCAGCTTCGAGGGCCTGCTCAACGCTGCCTTCCATATTTGTTGATATTGTCGACTCCGCCTCGATCATATCTCTGAACACATTTCGGACAGCATCGTGCATTTTTGAGAATGGAGTGGGCGTCCGCCGTCCGCCAATCTGAAGGACGTGAGTATAGAAGAATCGTCGCGGACATGACTCATAGAGTGATACCTGATCGCCACTGAGCTTGAGGTCTCCATCTACAGCCCAGTCTATTGGTAACGATTCGGGTGGCTCAATGACCGGATGATGCGGTTCAGTGTTCATTTGAATCAGATCAGGCTCAATACGGTCCAGATACTCGGATTTCCTTCGTGCACTACCTGCAGCGTTTCGCAGTGCGGCATAGAGAAATAGCTGGTCCTTCGCTCTGGACAATGCAACGTAGAATAAGCATTCTCTCTCCGCCTTGTGCTCCAGACTGAGCTGCTCTTTGTTATTAGACTTTCTACCGGCGATCATTCCATCGGGTGGCGGGCAGGGTTGCTTTTGTGTAAAGCCAGGTAAGGTATCTGCATTCATGCCCGGTATATGAACTACAGGGAATTCCAGACCTTTCGCACCATGAATGGTCATGAGTCGAACAGCGTCAATGCTTTGTGCTGCTACCGGGAGTTGCCGGAGGTCACGATCGTCCCCGAGTCGGACTAAACGACGGATGCGATCTAATGTGCGGGTGATAAATAATCCTTCGCCAGTTGAGGGTTGGACTCGCAAGAAATTAAGTAACTGCCAGGTTGCAATACATTGGGAGCGGTTACTGCTAGCTGGAGACATTGCCATGCGGGCGACTATGCGTGTCCTGTCTAAAAGCACAGTTGCCAGCACAGTCCAAGGTGAAGTCGCTCCGTTATAACCATCCAGTGCTTTAATCAGTCGCTTTATGACAGCATGGCCATTCTCAGAGATTTGGAACTGATCTGTTTTTTCTCTCCAGTCCCCTTTGTCATCTTGTTCACGCAGGCAGGCAAGTATATTGCCGACATCTTCCAGCGACATTGTAAATTCTGGCAGGCAAGCCATTCGCACCAAGCCCATTGCGCGGCGATCCACCAGAAGGGAAAGCAGCGACAGCCAATCCTTAATCTCGGGACGCTCGAAAACACTCCCCAGGAACAGAATAGGGATGCCTAAGCGTTCGAGCTGTTGCCCGATTTCTGAGAGTTTTTCATTACCTGTGCAGAGAACGGCCTGATCGCGATATGGATATCCGGCCCCCAGCATTTCCTGTATCGCGTCTGCAAGAGCAGGTGACTGTTGGATGCCTTGTCCCACAAAGCGAAGCTCGGGTTTGCAGGCATTACTCTCCCGGTTCGGGTGTAGCCCACTTTCAGCATCCCCCACTGCCATGCCCACCGCAAATCTCGAAAATGCTGAAACTATTTCAGGTACCGATCGATAGTTCGTTTTTAACCGATATCGCATCCCGCCTGGAAAATCTTCATTCCCAAAGCGCGTCATGTTAAATGAAGAAGCACCTCTGAAACGATAAATTGACTGTTTAGCATCCCCAACTGCCCACAGGTTCTCCCCCTCACCACATATGGCTTTCAGCAGTCGCACGCTGCTGTGGTTGACGTCCTGGTATTCGTCCACCAAAACATGTTCATAGGTAGACTGGATATGAGAGCGAATGGCCTCATTATCTTCAAGCAGTTTTACAGGTAATGAAACCAGGTCCCCAAAGTCTATACATTCAGACTGTTGCTTGAGGCTTTCATAAGCTGCATACACCTTGGCGACTTCAATCGCTTTCTCTGCTTCAAGGATGGCATCAGTCTCAACAGCGCTATCGCGCATGGCCTGCGCTAGTCTCAGGTAGGTGCTTGCATCGACTACTTCATCTTTAGCGCGTGATATGCCGGTGAGAAAGTCAGCGATAATCCGGCTTGGATCATAAATATTGCGGTAATAAACCAGTCCTAATTTAGGGAACTCATGCTCCAGCAGTTCTACTGCTTCTGTACGGTCCAGCATTCGGGGAGCTTGCGGCAGATTCAGTTTATCGTGAAACCGGCGAACCAAATCGAGGCCGAATGAGTGGAAGGTACCTATCCACATCGCAGCTGCCGCTGCGCTATCAACACACGCAATCCTTTCAGCCATTTCTCCAGCAGCTTTATTTGAAAAAGTCAGCAGGAGAATTTTACGGGGATCAACCCCTTCATTTAGCAGTCCTTTAACACGGCCTACCAGTGTCTGTGTTTTTCCTGTGCCAGGTCCGGCTTCAAGCAGAAAGGCAGCACCACGATGAGCTGCGGCTTCTGCCTGTTCATCGTTTAAGGGGAATTCAATTGCTGGCTTTTGATAGTCAGGCAAAGTTGGGGGCAACAGTAGTGCATCAAAAAGTTGCTGGGCAACGACGTCAAACGGCGCGCCAAGCCTTTCGGCAATACTTGTAGCACTTTGGCCTTCCAGATAAAGCGCGCTGACAAAATGTCTCGGCAGCAAAAATTCGCGCGCAAACAGATCCATCTGGACCTCTCTTCGTTGTCTGCGGCTGTAATCAACGACTCGTTCAACTCCCAGAGGCGAGGTCTCCGATGTCCTTGTGGGATCTATCGTATAACTCGCCTCATCTTCTTCGACGTCATCTCCAAGTTCAGCATGACCAATCTCATGAGCGACGAGGAATGCTTGTTCAAAAAGAGTTTCGCATTTTTCGTGGAGAATAAACTTCTGCTCCGGGATAAAGCGAGCACGTGCACCCCTCAGGTTTGGCGATCCTTTTCTGGTACACTCCACATCAAGGTCTCGCCTGTTTGCTTCTGCAACAGCGAATTCATAGGGTGCCCATGGATTATGTCCTGAAGCAACGGCTTGGTCATGTAGAGCAGCAGCGGCCTTGCGAGCCAGTTCCACGGCTTGCACGTTATCAATCCTCTTCCATTAAGTGGCTGATATCATCCTCAGGCCAGTCAGCATCCCGAAGCAGTTGTTCAAAAGTAATCTTTTCTGCATCACCCGGTTTAGTGTTGGACTTATAGCTCCCTGCAACCTCAATGTGTGGCTGTTTGAGGGATGTAAACAGGTGCTGAACGCTTGTCTGAAGTTTTTCAGCAAAGCTGATCATAACCTTCTGGGGAACAGACTCGGCAATTACGTTTCGCTCTTTAAATGCCATAATAACCTGCCGGGGGAGATTGAGCGATTTAGCGAGATGACGCATTTCCTGAGCCGGGATATCTGCGAAGGGGTCAATTGCTGTTTTCCCCGGTGACGTCTGGATGCGAGTGACAGCAGAATTAATTAAGCGGCGCTCGGACTCATCTAAAGGTAAGGGGGCTTCGTCTTCGATTGAAACTCTGGCAATCTGTCGAGACAAATCTATGAGGTCATTGGAAAACTCAGGGAAGGCTGCAAGGTACTTTTGCAGAGTAGCTTTTCCCACATCATGCTCTATGGAAAATGACTCCAGTACCTCTTCCAGGGATGCCTGAGGTGAAAGTCCGGTCATAATATGCCCCCTTTTAGCAGTGAACGAAGACGTGCAAACGCCTTATTTTTTTGATTATGGATGGTTTTTTCCGACTTGTTTAGAGCTTTGGAAATCGTCATCTCTTGAGGGTCGATGGAGTCTACTCGAAAATCTAATCGGATCATCTCAATGATTCGCTTTTGTAGATCAGGTAAAGTCTCAATCGCCGCATCAAGCTCGCGACGGTAATGAAAATGATTGAGATCTGTTTCTTCAAAAGGATTAAAAATTTCAGAAGCAGTTTCAACCTCTGTAGTAATGTCCTCTGAATCATCGTACTCGAGCTCAGTATTCCTGTTATCCGACCGGTAAAACCTTTCCTCAGCATCTTTTTTTAAATTTGAAAAGGCCAAATCAAAACGTACTTCGAACATATCCAACCGATCTTCATACCCTGCTTTATCAAGCATAAGCATCTCAACGATACGGTCAAAGACACTCTCCTGAATGTCGCTGTTCAGCATTGATAGAGAACTCCCACCAGGATTAGCGGCTCGAGGAAGCTTCCTGAAAATACGTTCTGAGAGGATCCTGAAGAGAGGATCAAACAGAGCCTGGTTAATCAATGCGCTGCGCCGAACGAAGTAAAGAAGACATTCACTGGGCACATATTGCGGATGTGTTTTGCTCTGCTTACACAACTGAATCAGATTTTCATCCGTGAATGTGACCAGTTCTGCCAACCTGGCTTCAATCTCAGGAATGCGTGTATACAGCTTTCCACCCTCGGTTTGTTTTTGAAGAGGAATGATCAATGCAACCTCCATGATAATGCTTGTGTGTTGAATAAGTGCTTTCTGCGATAGTGAAGGGGCGTAAGGTTAAAGAAGCACAATTATTAATTTCCGGCGTTATTATCATTTCACATCTAGCAGTCTACTCTTGTTTGGTGGTCTAAAAGACACTTATCAGTTCGTGATTTAGCTCGGTTTCACTCCTCAGCTTTTGAGAATGTTGAATTAACGAATCGCATCGGCCACATGCTATTAAACCTACATGGTGTTGGTTATGCTGAATGTACCGGATCCAATGAGCTTTTGTGCATCATTAATTGGTGACTGGTTTTACAGCGTTGACTTGCTTCCCATAAATTAAAATATCTCAATGTTGTCAATATCTGCTTTTGGCACGGAGCAGACCTGCCGCTGGGCGAGATCCACTGTGAGCGAACAGCAGACTTTATTGAATCTACTAGATAGATTTCATAATTCCTTATAGACACATCAGTAATGTACTAGCCCGCCGTCTACAGCATACTGGCTGCCAGTAACATAGGATGCGTCATCGGACAGGAGGAAGAGTGCAACCGCAGCGGCTTCTTCTGCTGTGCCTGCGCGACCTAAAGGAACCTGGCTTACCACGAAATCTTCAAACTGCTGACGCGAATCCTCTGGCATAAAGTGCCTGAAATTAGTTTCAATTGGGCCTGGCACCAAAGTGTTGGCGCGAATGCTACGTTCGGCCAGCGCAGATGCCCAGCTTTTGACCATGGCGATAACGGCACCTTTCGTCGCTGCATACAGGCTTGTCATAGCCGCACCTTCGTAAGTTGAAGAGGACGAAGTAACCAGAACGGATGCACCTGAATTAAGTGATTTTGATAGGGCGGCAAGCTGTAGCATCGGGCCGCGCACATTTGCGTTCATCATACGATTAAAAGAATCCGCCGTTACAGATTCCGGAGAACTGACCTCCGCGAAGCCAGCATTGAGCCATAATCCATCAAGTGAACCCCAATCGCTAATAGCTTCCTTTAGCGTATTGATGTCAACTTCGCTTGCAGAGTCACTTTTCAAAATAAGCGATGTTTTAGGCAGCAGAGTACGGGCGCGTTCCAGTCTTTCTTCACTGAGCCCTGTAATAGCTACATCACCACCCTCAGCGATAATGCGCAGCGCGCCTGCCAGTCCCATGCCACTTGTACCACCAGTGATCAGTATACGTTTACCCTGAAACCTGCCCATGCTTAGTCCTTTTTTTGGCGGAGGAATGAGCATTTACCTTACGTAAACAGAACACTGTTCGTCATCCATTTCATTACGCAACTAAGGCATTGCTGATTGAACTACAGCTTCTGGTACGGAATGGACCAACTGGCGAGATGTCAGGTCGGCTTTCAGCGTGAAGCAGATCTTGTCTTTCCGGCGCGAACAGCGTCGAAATTTGCAGGCGCCTAATATGACCTCACTAAATAAGGTGACAGAAAATCCTCCACTTCGTGTTTGTCGATACCTGGCGTATAGCTGATACCTGCATTCTTTAAAATATTGAGTGCTTACCGTCTGTTTCCTTGATGTGGGGCTTCTGTCGCAACAATATCAATGGCCGAGGATGTGCTTAGCCTTCATAAACACTGTTACCAGTTGAAGTATGCCCAGCGTTCCGCTTCACCCGGTGTCATCCCGACCACGATTTTTAGGGCGTTGAGTAACAGATCGATTTGCACGGGATCAGAGGCCTTCTGCACTTCAGTGATCAATTGCAAAATCACGGCACCGTTGGTGACTCTCATGCCACGTTGGGTGATTTCACCTGCGGCTGCTTCAATCACAACGGTTTCAGCAGTGGCTTTGTCGCGAAGCGCATCTAAGTGAAGGAAAGACTTCGCGCTATTGGTTGACTGTTGTGCGCTCTGATACATGATTTTATCCCTTATGTCCGCTACTCAAACGTCATTATGGTCAGGCTATAACGTATAAAAATCGCAATCTATTAGTAGAGTGCGGATTTTGTACAGGGTGGCATTTCGAGTGATATCGAAACCACATGTGAAATAAATTTAGCGCATTTTGTCAAAATTGGGAGGGCGGTTATCACCAAAAACCGTTCTGGCATCGTCGATAAATCTTACCAGAACAATTTATGCTCAAAGGCATCTTCGATGTTTGCGGTTTGTTATGCGGGGATGTTTTACGTGGAGTGTATTATCAGCTTATGCCTGATAACTCAGTTGCTTCGCCAGTGGTGTAGCGAAAGACTGATTCTGGCAACTCATTTTGAGAGTGTCGTCCCTGACAGTGTCTCCGGCCGGTATACGCTTACGCGTAACCGATGAGGTCATCCGCTTCGTCGTCTTCCGGCCGGAACCGGATTACGTCCTTTGGCTTCAGTTCATTAATCGTTAATTCAGTTCATTATTCAGGCTAACTAAGGTTTGCAAATAAGGTATTTGCTCCTCGGCGACTGAAGATGACTCAAAGCTCATTAACCAGTTTCTGGCTTTAGCGATTTGAGTCAAGCGGTCAATATTATTCTCTGATTTAGACATCAAACCAAGCTGTGAAAAAAGGTTTGCAACACTGATTTCCTTTCGACATAAAGCAAGGCTTAATGCGGCTTCACCAATGATAATATGGCTTTTTTCATGATCTTGAAATAACAATGAAAATCCTCCATCAGATCGAATTAATGACAACCTCAATTTAAACTTAGAAGCTATTTTCAATATTGCATTACGACTCGTCTTAATAATGTCATGGTGTGGATTTTCATGATCAATAAAAGCGGAGCCTTTAAATATTCAATCTGAAGTTTCCATCATGCGGAACGGGGGTTGTTCATTTTTAATACAGCGTGAGGCACGGGCTTTAATGATTTTATAAAAAAACGGATTATTTATGTGGGAAAAGTGCCTGTTCATCAAAAGGTTAACACACCCTTTCACAGGCTATTCGAATAATTTTTGTTCGCTTCCGGTTGAGAATCATTTAGCTATCCAATGACATCGGCTTTTCTCCGCCCGGCGGCAAACCAAACAACCCCCGCCCCCAATTTAGAAACGCGCCATAAGGCCTTCCCAAACACAGCATCATCAACGCAGCACCGAGCGTCCCATGCACCAGTCCACTGCCTGATGCACCGCTAAAAGCAATGATTGCTGCATAGATGGGCACCTGAAAACTCACCAGCGCGACACTGTCCCACAGCAGTTTCGAAATCCGGCCCGTTCCCGCACGCTGCATTACCCAATCGCGCCACAAGCCATAAGGGCGGGCAACCGGCACCATCAAAACGGCACCAATCAAACGGGCATGTAGCACCTGATCCCACGCCATGCCGGCGATCCATCGTTCATTAATCATGCCCGTCGTGGTTAAAAATAAAATCAGTGCAATGGTATCCGCAATAAAGGCCGTTCGGCGCATGCGCTGGTCTTGAGGTTGAGGCAAAGTGCATTTCCTATATGAAGTCGTGAGAAAAACAGTCGTTCAACTTTGTAGCGAACCCTCCTTTCACCCTAGCCCAAAACCACCGCAGCACATCCATCTCACCGTCAAAACCCGCCAAAACTAAATCTCCTTTCCTGCCAACTGCTTTGCACCATCCCGAAGGATCCCGCTTGATCAAACTGCCCGACATAGTAATACTGTTTTTATATACAGTATATTCTCGAAGGCCATCATTATGGTGTTTTATCAACCGGCGGAACTCCGCGCCATCCTCAGTTTGCCCTTGTTTATCAGTCGTGTGCCGTGCGGTTTCCCGTCACCGGCGCAGGATTACGTTGAGCAACGTATTGACCTCAATGATCTCTGCGTCACGCATCCCAGCGCCACTTACTTCATCAAAGTCAGCGGTGACTCGATGATTGAGGGCGGAATCAGTGATGGCGATATGCTGATCGTCGATAGTGCTGTAGAACCCGAGCAGGGTGATGTGGTGGTGGCTGCTATCGCGGGGGAATTCACGGTGAAGCAGCTGATGCTGAAGCCTTGCTTGCACCTCAAACCGATGAATGCGGCACACGCCATCATTCCCATTCCCGACCCGGATCAGTTTGAGATTTTCGGTGTTGTTAAACATGTCATCAAAACGCTGAGACGGTAATGTTTGCGCTGGTGGATGTGAACTCATTCTATGCCTCGTGTGAGACGGTATTCAGGCCGGATCTCAAAGGCAAGCCGGTGATTGTGTTAAGCAACAACGATGGCTGCGTCATCGCACGTTCGGCCGAGGCCAAGAAGCTGGATATCGGCATGGGCGGCCCCTATTTTAAAATCAAAGATGTGTTGCGTCGCCATAACGTGCATGTGTTCAGCTCTAACTATGCGCTCTACGCCGACATGAGTCTGCGCGTGATGACGATACTGGAAGAGATGGCACCCGCCGTTGAGATCTACTCCATCGATGAAGCGTTTATGAACCTGACGGGCGTGCGGAATTGCCGCGTGCTGGAAGAGTTCGGACGGGAAATCCAGCAGCGGGTGAAACGCGAAACGCATCTGGCGGTAGGGGTGGGGATTGCGCCCACCAAAACCCTCGCCAAGCTGGCTAACCATGCCGCTAAGAAATGGAGTAAAACCGGCGGCGTGCTGGATCTCTCCAACCTTGAGCGGCAAAAGAAGTTAATGGCGTTAGTCGATGTGGCGGATGTGTGGGGCGTAGGGCGTCGTATCAGCAAGAAGCTGAATGCCATGGGCATCACCACCGCGCTGGATTTATCGGAGCAGAGCACCTGGGTGATCCGTAAGCACTTCAATGTGGTGCTGGAGCGCACCGTGCGCGAGTTGCGCGGTGAACCCTGTCTTGAACTGGAAGAGTTTGCGCCCGTGAAGCAGCAGATTGTCTGCTCACGCTCGTTTGCGGGACGTATCACGGAGTACGCCGATATGCGTGAAGCGGTGTGCAACTATGCCGTGCGCGCCGCCGAAAAGTTGCGTGGCGAACGGCAGTATTGTCGACAGATCGGCGTGTTTATTCGCACCAGCCCGCATGCGGAGGGTGAAATCTTTTACGGTAATCAGGCGATCATTAAAGTACTAACGCCCACCAATGACAGCCGCGATATTATCCGCGTGGCCACCGAGGCGCTGGATCGCATCTGGCGGGAAGGGTGCCGCTATATGAAAGCGGGGGTAATGTTAGGTGACTTCTTCAGTCAGGGTGTGGCGCAGCTCAATTTGTTTGATGACATCCAGCCGCAGGCGAATAGCGAAACGCTGATGCGGGTGATCGATGGCATTAATCAAAGCGGGAAAGGGAAGCTATGGTTCGCCGGACAAGGAATCCAGAAATCCTGGGCGATGAAGCGTGAGATGTTATCTCCGGCGTATACCACCCGATACGCAGATCTCCCGGTGGCGAAGTAAATAGCGGATTAGCGCATAACATGAGCCGCCACTTTTTACCGGGCGTTAGGAAATGGCTGAATATGCCCGTATACCGCCACGATAAGCCGACAAAATGCCAATCCATGCCATACTTGGCAAGGCCGATTTTTCACGATGTCGCGGGGGAAAAGAGATGCGTTCAGTGGTGATTAGCGCAGTTGTCGCAGTAGCGGGTGGGGTATGCGGTGCCTTACTCAGCCAAAATGAAACCCTCTTTGCCGCGAAAGTGAGTGCCCCACCTTCCGATCCCGCCATCAACTGGACCACGCCCGCTATTGCCGGTTACGGCAAAGTGCACTATGACGCCAGCAGCGCATTCCAGCCCAGCAGTGCGCTGAGTAACAAAGTGGTCTTCAAAGTCAGTCGTGGCGCGGAAGAACGCAGTCAGGTGAATCCGGCGCTGGAGCATGTGGCACAAGTGGTGAATACCTATGTGGCGGCCGGCGTGCCGGCAAAGCAGTTAAAATTTGTGGTAGCGGTGAATGGCGAAGCGACGCCCGCGATGCTGGAAAACACCCGTTTTCGACAACTGTTTGGTGTGGATAATCCCAACCTTGCGCTGATATCGGCGCTGGAACAGCAGGGCGTCAAAGTCACGGTGTGCGATCAGGCGCTGGCCTGGCATCACTACGAACCCCAATGGATTGCAGATTCAGTGATCCATACACCTTCTGCACTTACCACGATGACCACGCTGCAAAATCAGGGGTACGCTTTACTGAGTATGTGATGCGTTTGTGGCTTTGCTGTCCCTGGCATGAACCTCAACGCCCTTATTGTGGCTTCTGTCAAAGGCTCTCTTCGATCAAAAACAACTCGAAACCGGGCTGGAAGTGTGCCAACACACCTCAACATTATCTGAAGCAGGACGACATTTATTTTCGGTCTCGCGGCAGCATAAAAAGCAGCCGAATGATGCCGATCGCTTACGTAAATACCTCATGCGCTTTGGGTTGTGTTGGGAAAATATCCAGAAAAAATGAAAGCTATCATTTGAGGCGCTGAGCGGGAATTTCATATGGGATGGCTTTGCATTACTGGAATCTTAAAGGCACGCTGCGCTTTTAATTGCCACCATACCAGATGAATGTCTTCGCTTGGCCTTTGCGTTCGGTTTAATTAAAACATTAATTAAATCAATGGCAATACAATCCAGGAATAGACTATTTTTTCTTCAAGGCGCTGTAAATTACGCGGCGATTTTGCTTTAATTAACTGACGAAGCAAGATGAGAGGACAGCATGACAAAAGCCTATATAACAAAATATGCATTAACCCGGGGCATTTACATCGCAGAAGGCGAACTCAAAAACGATGGCGAGGTATTTGTACAGCGTCGCGATCGTGAGTACAACTTTGAGCAGTTCTTTAAGAAAAAAGAGTTTCAGTTAACCGAAGAAGAAGCCCTGGCGCGTGCGGATAAAATGCGTGCGGCGCAACTTAAAAAGCTGGCGAAGGAATATCAAAAACTGAGTGAGCTGGAATTCACAATTAAAGAGTGAACGTAAGTCAGTGGATGTTCGTCAATTGACTGATAACTCGTGGGTCTGTTTGTTTGATGGGTAACTGAAAGAAATGCGTTAAGATTTCGAAAAAATAATGAAACCCCATTTTATATTACGACCCAAGCCCTGTGAAACGCCGCCTTCAGGCGTAATGCCGATCAGTTAAGACAAAAATGATCGGTTGAATGATCCGGCAGTTCTGCAAAAATCCGTAATCTCTCAGGGATTACGGATTTTTTTATGCTTCTCAGTCAGGCTCTCGATATCGTTCATCAC